>NZ_CP141048.1:3158750-3486875 GCF_034627025.1 Microvirga lotononidis
CCACGTCGGCGCGGCCCATCGTGATCGCGGGCGGACGCCGCTCCACGATCACGTCGCCGTGGATCGACAGGCGCGAGAGGTCGAGACTTGCCGCGAGATCGATGAGACGGATCCGGTCCTGGTCCTTCAGCGGGCCGTAGCCGCGCACGTCCACGTCGAAGCCGGTCTTCGTCGCGGTGATCTGGACGTCGAGGGGCTTGCGCGGGCCTTTCAGGTGCTCGCCGATGGCGCGTGCGATGGTGGGCGCCTGGTCCTTCAAGGCGGGTTCCGTGACGGGGCAGAAGGCGATCTCGACGATCTGGTGGCTGCGCGGAGCCATGAAGCCCACATGCATGGCACGGTCGGGAAAGCGGACATGCAGCGTCACCCGGCGTCGCCCCTCGCCATGGGCGTCGATGAGTGGCTCGACGGGGGCTTCGATGCGGGCTTGGCGCAGGGTATGGACGAGCGTTTCCTGCTTCCAGGCCCGATAGAAGTCGTGCTTCATGTGCTGCGTGGCGCAGCCGCCGCATGCTTCGAAATAGGGGCAGAAGGGCGTCTCGCGCTCGGGCGATGCCTCGTCGACGCTGACGAGGCGCGCATGCGATCCGTCGCGCTCGATGGTGACGGTCTCGCCCGGCAGCACCTTCGGCACGAAGACGGAACCGGACGACGTCTCGGCGATGCCGTCGGCTTTCGCGCCGAGGCGCCTGATGATGACCTGTTCAGCCACGGCGGGCTCCCAACAAAAATTCACGATTGCCGTCGCCGCCCTCGATGGGAGACGGGATGAGCCCGATAGCCTCAAAGCCGAGGGATGTCACGAAGGATGACAAATCCTCGCAGACGGCGCGATGCACCGCCTCGTCGCGCACGATGCCCTTCTTCACGTGATCGCGCCCGGCCTCGAATTGCGGCTTCACGAGAACGGCGAGCTCCGCCCGGGGTTTCAGGAAGGCGATGGCAGGAGGCAGGACGAGCTTCAGGGAGATGAAGCTCACGTCCGACACCAGGAGATCGGCCGCCCGGGGGACGAGCTCGGCATTCAGCGAACGGGCGTCCGTGCCTTCGAGATTGCTCACCCGCGCATTGCCCACGATGGTGGGGTGCAACTGGGCGTGTCCCACGTCCACCGCGTAGACATGGGCCGCCCCGCGCTTCAGCAGCACTTCCGTGAACCCGCCCGTGGAGGCCCCGATGTCGAGGCAGATCTTGTCCTTCGGGTCGATGTGGAAGGCATCGAGCGCCGCCGCGAGCTTCACGCCGCCGCGGGACACGTAAGGATGCGGCTGCTCGGCCGTGATGACGGCGTCGTCCGGCACCCCGTCGGAGGCCTTGCGGATGACGGCCCCGTTCACGGTCACGAGGCCGGCCGCGATGGCCTCCTGCGCCCGGGCGCGGCTCGCGAAGAAGCCCCGTTCGACGAGAATCACATCGGCGCGCTTGCGGGTCATGGCAGCCTCGAACTCATCTGGATCACGATCCCTTCAGGTGCCGGAACCAAGTTCCGCCCTACAACATCTTTCGTCCACCATCCCAACAGGCCAACGGAGGTCCCATGCTGAGCCGTCGACATCTCCTGACCGGTGCAACCCTGCTGGCCGCCAGCGCTGCCATCCCGCGTGCCTGGGCGCAAGCCCCGACGGGGCCGTTCAAGCTCGATCCATTGCCCTACGCGCCCTCCAAGAACGAGCCGCATATCGATGCCCAGACCATGGAGATCCACCATGACAAGCACCATGCTGCCTATGTCAACAACCTGAACGCGGCGCTCGCCCAGAACGCCGAGGCGGCCAGGATGCCGCTCCAGGACATGCTGGCGAATTTGAGCAAGGTGCCTGAGTCAATCCGCACGGCCGTGCGCAACAACGGCGGCGGGCATGCCAACCACACCATGTTCTGGCAGATCATGGGAGGCCAGGGCGGCGAGCCCGCGGGCGACGTCAAGGCCGCCATCGACCGGGATCTCGGCGGGTTCCAGAAGTTCCAGACGGATTTCAACACCGCCGGCGAGAAGCAGTTCGGCTCGGGCTGGGTCTTCGTGACCGTGTCCCGCGACGGCAAGCTCGCCCTCACGACGCGGCCCAACCAGGACACGCCCCTGATGGACGGTCAGCGGGTCCTCATGGGCAACGACGTGTGGGAGCACGCCTATTACCTGAAATACCAGAACCGCCGGCCCGAGTACCTCAAGGCCTGGTGGAACGTCCTCGACTGGAACCGGATCGGCGAGCGTTACGCGGCTGCTAAGGCGGGGACGTTGACGATTTAGCCTTAGTCGACATATTCCACGTCATCACCGGCCTTGTGCCGGTGATCCCGATGAAGAAAAGCGCAGCGCTCTTCAGAAGCGAGATGGCCGGGACAAGCCCGGCCATGACAGCGTTGAGGCCTAAGCCCTGACCTTCCTCGCCTCTTCCTGCCCGAGGGCTTCGAACACCTTGGTGACGATCCCGGCGGCATCGAGGCCGGCTTTGGCGTACATGCGCTCGGGCTTGTCCTGGTCCTGGTAGATGTCGGGCAGGACCATGGAGCGGACCTTCAGGCTGCCCCGGTCGAGGGCGCCCTTGTCGGCGAGGAGCTGGAGCACGTAGGAGCCGAAGCCGCCGATGGAGCCTTCCTCGACGGTCACGAGGACCTCGTGGTCGCGGGCGAGCGCCAGGATCAGCTCCTCGTCGAGCGGCTTGGCGAAGCGGGCATCCGCCACCGTGGTGGACAGGCCGCGCGCCTCCAGCTCCTCGGCGGCTTTCAGGGACTCGGCGAGGCGGGTGCCGAGCGACAGGAGCGCGATGCGGCTGCCTTCCTTCACGACCCGGCCCTTGCCGATGGCGAGCGGGATGCCCTTCTCGGGCATGTCGACGCCGACGCCCTCGCCGCGCGGATACCGGAAGGCGATGGGCCCCGAATCATGGGCCGCGGCGGTCGCCACCATGTGGACCAGCTCGGCCTCGTCGGCGGCGGCCATCACCACCATGTTGGGCAGGCAGCCGAGATAGGCGACGTCGAAGGAACCCGCATGGGTCGCGCCGTCGGCGCCCACGAGACCGGCCCGGTCGAGGGCGAAGCGCACGGGCAGGTTCTGGATCGCCACGTCGTGCACGACCTGGTCGTAGGCGCGCTGCAGGAAGGTGGAATAGATCGCGCAGAACGGCTTGTAGCCCTCGGTGGCCATGCCGGCCGCGAAGGTGACCGCGTGCTGCTCGGCGATGCCCACGTCGAAGGTGCGGGCGGGGAATTCCTTGCCGAAGAGGTCGATCCCGGTTCCCGACGGCATGGCGGCCGTGACGGCCACGATCTTGTCGTCGGCCTGCGCTTCCTTGATCAGGCTCTCGCCGAACACCTTGGTGTAGGACGGCGCGTTGGCCTTGGCCTTGGTCTGCGCGCCCGTCACCACGTCGAAGGTGACGACGCCGTGATACTTGTCGGCGGCGGCCTCGGCGGGCGCGTAGCCCTTGCCCTTCTTGGTCACCACATGGACGAGGATCGGCCCCGTCCCGGTGTCGCGGACGTTCTTGAGGATGGGCAGCAGGTGGTCGAGGTTGTGCCCGTCGATGGGGCCCACATAGTAGAAGCCGAGCTCCTCGAACATGGTGCCGCCGGTCCAGAAGCCGCGGGCGAATTCCTCGGCCTTGGCGGCCTTGTCGTAGATGAATTTCGGCAGCTTCTTGGCCAGCTGCTTGGCGGTCTCGCGGATGCCGCGATAGGTGCCGCCGGAGACGAGGCGGGCGAGATAGGACGACATGGCGCCGGTGGGCGGCGCGATGGACATGTCGTTGTCGTTAAGGATGACGATGAGGCGCGAATGCATGGCGCCGGCGTTGTTCATGGCCTCGTAGGCCATGCCGGCTGACATGGCCCCGTCGCCGATCACGGCGATCACGTTGTTCCGCTTGCCCTCCAGGTCCCGCGCCACGGCCATGCCGAGGCCGGCCGAGATCGACGTGGAGGAATGGGCCGCCCCGAAGGGGTCGTACTCGCTCTCGGACCGCTTGGTGAAGCCCGACAGCCCATCGGCCTGGCGCAGGGTCCGGATCCGGTCCCGGCGCCCCGTGAGGATCTTGTGCGGATAGGCCTGGTGGCCCACGTCCCAGATCAGCCGGTCGCGGGGCGTGTCGAACACGTAATGCAGCGCCACCGTCAGCTCGACGACGCCCAGGCCCGCGCCCAGGTGCCCGCCGGTGACGGACACGGCGCTGATCGTCTCCGTCCGCAGCTCGTCCGCCACCTGCCGGAGCTGGTTTTCGGGCAATTGACGCAGATCGTCCGGGGTCTTGATGGAGTCGAGGAGGGGTGTGGACAACGTTTCACTCGCCAAGCGTTAAGCCGGAGGTCATCTCCAGGAGATAAGGTCGCGGAGGGCCTTGGTCAAACGCGACACAAGGCGTCTCCGTCGGACCGGGCTATTCCGCCACGTCCAGCGGAGCCGTACCGGAGGCGGCCCCGTCGGGCCCGATGGTGATCTTCTCGATGCGGGCCTCGGCTTTCTTGAGGAGCTGCTCGCAATGCTTCTTCAGGGCCTCGCCGCGCTCATAGATTGCAATCGAATCCTCCAGGGGCACATCGCCGCGCTCGAGGCGGCGGACGATGTCTTCCAGCTCGGCCAGAGCCTTTTCGAAGGGGAGGGTCTTGATGGAGGCGGTGTCGGTCATGCGGGTATCCGTCAAATCTTAATCCTGCCCATCTCACGATGGAATTGCGGCATCGCTTGGTCGGCGCGCGAGGAGTCTCTGATAGACGAGACCGATGCCGATGAGAACAAGGCCGAGCCCGATAAATGACAGGGCCCGCATCACGCCCTCCAGATTGGCGAGGTCGACGATGAAGACCTTCAGCACCGCCAGCACCAGATAGGCCCCGGAGACCAGGCGGGCGGAACGGCTGTTGAAGGCGAATCCGAAGCCGAGCAGCGGGATGCCCATGAGGAGGAGGGCCAGCGAATAGCTCCATTGCTCGCCCTGGGAAAAGCCTTGCCAGAGCGCCAGCTGGGGCCCGACGGCGATCCGGCGGATCGCCAGGCCGACATAGGCCGAGAGCAGGAGAAGGCTCAAGGCCGCCGAGGAGAGACTGTAGGAGTTCGGTCGGCCGCGCCTTTCGACGAGGGCCAGCCCGGCGGCCAGAAGGGCGGGCAGCAGATAGGCGGGAACGAGTTCGTTGAAGAGTGCTCCGCCCCGGATCTCGTCCTCCGTCAGCAGCGGATTGGCGACAACAAGCAGCCCGCCTGCGCAAAGCGTGAGGGACAGGGTCCTGAAGATCAGCGAGCCCCAGCGATAGACCGGATCGGAGCGCCAGAGGTCCAGGCGCGTGAGGACGATGGCGAAGACGAGGCTTTCTGTCGCAACGAGCCCGATTTCCAGGAGGTCGGTCGTCCCCGCCAGCGGATCCCCGGCGCGGAGGGCATGGCGGATCTCGAAGAAGACCAGGAAGGCCGCGAAGGCGATGCCGAGGCTCTCCGCCAGCCGGACGGTCCAGTCGCGCCCCCTGCGCTCGAGCAGGCGGGACGCGGCCAGGAAGGCCAGGGCCGGAACGCCGTAGCCCCAGAGCAGCCAGTTGAAAATCACCGGGCCGGGATCGCCGCCCACGATGGTCGGGTCCCAGATCAGTCGTCCGAGGATGATTGCCCCGATGGCGCCGACCGCGTAGCGCAGGGCCGGGATGGCGATCCTGTCCGAGATCCACGCCGTGCCGAGCGCCGCGAGAGCGAAGGCCACGGTCAGCATGCCCTTGTCCAGGGCGAAGGTGAGGCCGAGGGCGAGCGCGCCCAGGGCCGCGGAGGCGGTTGCCCCCAGACCGAGCCGAATGGCGCCGTTCCCGCTTCGGCGCATCAGCCATTGCGAGGCCAGCACGAAGGCGAGGCCGAGCAGGCCCGCTACGACGGCAAAGGACAGGCTGTGCTCGAAATTCGTGACCCGCCAATAGGCCGCGACCAGGGCCAGCAGCGGCCCGGCGCTCGCCGCACCGGCATACCAGGCGGCGACGGGCAGGCGCAGGCCCCGCGAGATCGCGAGCCGAAGCAGGGACGACCCGGCTATGGCTGTCGGCAGGAGCGCGGCAAGGACCAGGTAGGCGCTTAAGGCATAGGGCCGGACGGCGAAGACGTCGCCGCTCTGATAGAACAGGCTCTCCGGCGCATCCCCGATCTCGCTGGCCAAGGGCCAGACCAGCAGGGCACCCGCCGCCAGAAGAGCCGCGCTCGCCGTGGCGGACGCGACAGCCGCGGCCCGAAAGCCGGTCGCCAGCAGAACGAGAGCCAGGACCGCGACGAAGATCGGACGTGCGTCCCCCGTGGCGACGGAGGCCGTCACGACGATCCCGGCCGGGGCGAAAGCGGCGAGGACGGCGCTCGCGGCCCAGTCCGTCCGCGCCTCCTCGTGCGGCACGTGGCGGTAAGGATCGACCCCGAGGAAGAAGGCGGCGAGGCCGGCCTGGAGCACGAGATGCACCATGGCCGGCAGGGTACCGGCGGTGTCGAGGAGGAAGATCGGCAGCGTCCAGGCCAGGGCTCCCAGGGCGGCGGCGAGGGCCAGCCAGCGCCACAGGCGGAGCCGGGCCACGCCGTACGCGGGCAGAACCACGAAGGCGAGGTAGATCACGAGGGCCCAGGGCTGCGGGTCGTTCGAGGAGACGAGAAGCGGGCTTCCCATGGCGCCGACGAGACCGAGGGCCGCGAGGGTCGGTCCGTGGAGCGTCGCGGCGGCCATGGTCAGAACCGCTATGGCGCCCAGCAGCACGAAAGTCGTGGCAGGGCCGATGAGATCGTAGAGCGCATAGGCTGCATAGGCCGAGGCGAAGGCCGTGCAGGTGCCGGCGGCGGTGAGGACGCTCGGCACGTTGGCGCTGGGAATGCCGGGCAGGCCGAAGCTGTTCTCGCGACGGCGCATCCCTTCGCCCGCTCCGATGAGCGCGAGGGCGAAAAGTCCCCCGAGGGCGATGCGTGTTCCGGGGCTGAGCAGGTTCTGCTCGATGGAATAGCGCACGAGGAAGATGCCGCCGAGGGCCAGTGCCACGCCGCCGACCCAAACGGCCCAGCGCGAGCCGAGCTTTTCCTCGAAGCCTGCCCGCGATGGGGCGGGCTGGGGCGCCGCCGCCGGGATCGGCGGGACGGAGAGGGGCTTCGGCGCCTCGGGCGCGGGAGCCTCGGTCGGCTCGGCAGCCGGATCGCCGGGGCGCCGGGCGGCCCGCAGCTCAGCCTCAAGCCGGTCGAGACGCAGGTGGAGGTGCTGAAGGTTCCGACGAGCCCGCACGGCCGTAACGAGACCCATGACGGCCACGATGGGAGAGCCGAGTCCGATCAGAATTGCCAGGAGGATGGCAAGGCCAAGCAGCATGTCTTCCAAGAAGGGCTCCCCGATTCAGGCATGGGGCCGCTTTCCCGGTTGGAATCAGGCTAGCCCCTGTTAAGCTGTAACATGAAGGGCGAGCCCTCCATAGCCTCCGCGCCCCGTCCGATGGCCCGGATCGCGTCGACCATCCGGCCCCGGCGGCCCAGGAGATCGTCGGCGAGCGCGACGAACCGGGCATTGGGCGTCGCGCTCGGGGACGCTTGTCGAAGGGCCTGCGCGATCTCGTCCTCCCGCCGGTCCGGCGCGAGCGCGCAGGCGGCGATATAGGCGGCCGCGGTGGAGCGGCTGATCCCGGCCCAGCAATGGAACAGGAGAGGGCTTTCCCGGCCCCAGGCCCGTACGAAGGCCAGAAGCTGCTCGATATGCTCCGTCCCCGCCAGGATATAACCCTCCTGCGGCTCCACGATGTCGCTGACCCCGATGAAGAGATGGCGCTCGGCCGCGATGCCGGCCGGACGCTCCACCGTCGCGCTGGCTCCCAGGAGGCTCACCACATGACTGGCGCGGGTCGCCGTCACGGTCTCGTGCAGGCGGGAAAGGGAACAGACGTGCAGGGTCGGCATGGGCGGTCTCGGAGCGAGGGAGGGGCAGGCTTACACGATTCGGATGGCTTGGCACGATACTCCCTCTCCCGTTTGGGAGGGGGACGGGCTGGAGCGAGACCACCCATCAACCCGCCAGCGCGGCCGTCACGCGATCCCGGTAGCGCTCCTCCGCGTCGGCCACGGGCCAGGGTTCCAGGAGCGCGAGCACGGCGCGGGGCAGGGGCTCGGGGCGTCCGAAGAACTTGATTCCTTCCTCGCGGCCGAAGCCTGCGAGATGGGTCGCCTCCAGGAAGGCGGCCTGCCGGTCGGCCTGCTTGATGAAGCGCTTGAGCGTCGCATTGGGCTGGGCCGGCAGGCCGAAATGCAGATGGATGGCGCCGAGCAGGCCCGCCTCGATGGTCTTGTAGGCGTCGCCGATCACAGCCTTGAACGGCGAGATGATGTCGCCGATCACGTATTCCGGCGCGTCGTGCAGCAGCACGGCGAGACGCCACTCGCGCGACATGTCCGGCTGGATTTGATCCGCAATGGCTTCCACGAGCAGGCTGTGCTGCGCGACGGAAAAGATGTGTGGGCCGATGGTCTGCCCGTTCCAGCGCGCGACGCGGGCGAGCCCGTGGGCGATGTCGTCGAGTTCGACGTCGAGCGGGGAGGGGTCGAGCAGGTTGAGGCGCCGTCCGGAGAGCATCCGCTGCCAGACGCGGGGTTCCTTCGCCATCTAAAGCTTCCCGGCGAGTTCAGCGCATTCCGCGTGTCGATAGCAGCCGGTGAGGTGGTCGTTCACCATGCCCACCGCCTGCATGAACGCGTAGACGATGGTGGGGCCGACGAAGTTGAAGCCTTCCTCCTTGAGCGCCTTCGAGATCCGGCGCGAGACCTCGGTTTCGGTCGGCACGTCCTTGCGGGTCTTCGCATTCGTCTGCGCCGGCCGTCCGTCGACGAAATCCCACAGGAAGCGCGAGAAGCCGCCGCGCTCCTGGATGACGAGCCAGGCGCGGGCGCCGGCGATCGTCGCCTCGATCTTGGCGCGGTTGCGCACGATGCCGGTATCGAGCATCAGCGCCTCGACCTGCGCCTGATCGAAACGGGCGATCACGGCCGGTTCGAAACCGGCGAAGGCGCGGCGGAAGTTCTCGCGCTTGCGCAGGATCGTGATCCAGGACAGGCCGGCCTGGAAGCCGTCGAGAATAAGCTTCTCGAACAGGGCGCGATCGTCGAATTCCGGCACGCCCCATTCCGTGTCGTGATACGCCACATAGAAGGGATCGGTCCCGGGCCACCAGCAGCGGGTCTTGTTGTCGGGATGCAGGATCAGTCCGTCGGTCATGGAACGTGTGTAGCGGGGCCGCGGCGAAACGGGAAGAGACGGCGGTGGAGAGGTGGGGGATTAGACAGCCTCGACGTCATCACCGGGCTCGTCCCGGTGATCCCGCTCGGAAAGGCGCCGCGTCTCACAGCATCAGGATGGCCGGCACAAGGCCGGCCATGACATCGGAGGGACGGTGATCACTCACCCGGGCGATAGCGGCTTCCGGTAATACACGACCCGCTCCGTCTCCTCGAAGCCGAGCGCCCTGTGCATGTCCTGCGAGGCAATGTTCTCGATAAGGACGTCGGAGGCGAATTCGCGGCAGCCGAGGCGCCTCGCCCAATCCTCGACGGCCCGGCACAGAACCCGGGCGAGCCCTCGGTGGCGGTGCTCCGGCTCCACGTAGATGCCTTCGAGAAAGGCCACCGGCGACGTGGCGCAGCCATTCACGTAGTCATGGCGCAGGGCGGCTTCGGCGAAGCCGGCGGCCGTGCCGTCGGCCAGCCGCACGAGAAAGGCCACGGCCTTCTTCTGCTCCCAGAGCATGGCCTGCGCTTCGGAGCGGTGCTCCTGCACCGGCCCGTCCGGCCAGAGGGCATGGCGCAGCTTCGCCCATTCCTCCAGCGATTGAAGGGTACAGGGCTCGATCTTCGGGAGGCTTCCGTCATTCACGGGACGACGCTCCTCGCGCGTCGACCAGATCCGCCATCCGGTGCGACGCGTCGTCTCCGGAGAGCCGCAGGCCCGCCGACACGCCGAGCCGGTCGGCCTCGGCGCGGTTCTGGCTCACCTTCCACTTGCCCTCGATCCGCGTGATCTCGATCTCGATGCCGACGATGCCCTTGAGCTGCGCAGCCACGAAGGGCGCCGGCGCATCGCTCACCGCCCAGGGCTCCGGCCGCGGGGTCTCCTGCGCGTCCGTCATGGCGCCGATCTGCTGCAGCAGCCAGTCTGGATCGTCCCGGATCGTCAGGCGGCCGCGGGCCTGGACGATGGCGTAGTTCCAGGTCGGCACGACCTTGCCGTGCTCGCGCTTCGCCGCGTACCAGGACGGCGTGATGTAGGTCTCCGGTCCCTGGAAGACCACGAGCGCTTCCTGCGTGGGATCGGCATTCCGCCATTGCGGATTGGCGCGGGACAGATGGGCCTTGAGAATTCCGGGGCCTGAAGCGGATGCCTCCAGCACGAAGGGAATCGGGTTGGCCTCGATCCCGGCGCTGCCGAGCGTCACCAGGAGCCCGAGGGGATGGGCTCTGATGAGGGCATGTTGAACCGCGAGGTCGTCTTCGCGAAAGTGGGGCGGCTGGTACATGGCATTCCCGGGTTGACGGGAAATGCTAGCGGCTCACGAAGTCCCGGACCAATCAAAATTCCCGATGCACCGCATCACATGCGGCGATGATCCTCAGGAACCGGTGCGGAGCGTCCGCAGCTTCTCGGCCAGTTCCGTCCAGCGGTAGGGCTTGCTGATGAAGGACACGCCCGTGCCCAGGCCCTCGGAGGGCAGGGCCGACATGGGATAGCCGGAGGCGAGAAGGATCTTGAGATCCGGCCGCATCTCGCGGGCCTTCCGCGACAGCTCGACCCCGTTCATGCCGTTGGGCATGATCACGTCACTGAAGAGCACGTCGATGGACGAATTGGCTTCGAGGATCCCGAGGGCTTCGTTGGCATCGCTTGCCGTCACCACGTCGTAGCCGAGGCTGTCGAAGATGTCGCTCGCCACCTCCCGGACCGCCGGCTCGTCTTCGACGATCAGCACGGTTCCCGCACTGTCCCGGACGGGACGTTCCGATCCTTCGTCCTCCACGGGTACGTCCTCTTCGCTCTCCTGAGCCGGCAGAAGCATGGTCACCTTGGTGCCCTGGCCGGGCGTGCTGTCGACCTTGATGTGCCCGCCCGACTGGGTCACGAAACCATAGACCTGGCTCAGGCCCAGCCCCGTCCCCTTGCCGATCTCCTTGGTGGTGAAGAAGGGCTCGAAGACGCGGGAGACGACATCCGGCGACATGCCGGTGCCCGTGTCCTGCACGGCGATCGAGACGTACTGCCCGGGAGCCAGGGATGTCGCAGCCGCGTCCTTCTCTTCGAGCGTGACGTTGCCCGTCATGATCTTGAGGGAGCCGCCGTCCGGCATGGCGTCGCGGGCGTTGACGACGAGGTTGAGCAGGGCCGATTCGAATTGCGGCGCATCGACGGAAACCCACCGCACGCGCGGAGCAAGCGACAGCTGCAGCCGGATCAGCTCGCCGCAGGCCCGGCGAAGGACGGTCTCGAAGCCTTCGATGAGCGTGTTCGGGTTATGCGCGTTGGGCTGCAGAGGCTGGCGGCGCGAAAAGGCCAGGAGCTGCTGCGTCAGCTTAGCGCCCCGCTCGGCGGCGCGCTGCGCGCTTTCGATCAGCCTGATGTCGCGGGGATCGTGCGCGTTGCGGGTCAGGAGGTCCAGGTTGTTGACGATGATCGTCAAGAGATTGTTGAAGTCGTGTGCCACCCCGCCCGTGAGCTGCCCGACCGCCTCCATCTTTTGCGACTGAAAGAGAGCGGCCTGCGCTTGTTCGAGGGCTTCCTGCGTCCTCCGGCGTTCGGTGATGTCCCGGGTGATCTTGGCGAAGCCGATGAGATCGCCCTCTTCGTTGCGGATCGGATCGATGATGACGTTGGCCCAGAACTGCGTGCCGTCCTTGCGGACGCGCCAGCCCTCCGCCTCGAACTTGCCTTCGCGCGCCGCCGTTTCCAGGGCCCGCTGCGGCAAGCCGGCGGCGCGGTCTTTCTCGGTATAGAACTGCGAGAAATGGCGTCCGACGATCTCTCTCTCGTCGTAACCCTTGATGCGCTGAGCGCCGGCATTCCAGTTCGTCACGAGGCCCTGCGGGTCGAGCATGAAGATGGAGTAGTCCGTCACGCCCTGAACCAGCAGGCGGAACCGTTGCTCGCTTTCCCTGAGAGCCTCTTCCGTCTTCTTTTTCTCGGTGAGGTCGCGCGTGATCTTGGCGAAGCCGATCAGGTTTCCCTCGCGATCGCGGATCGGATCGATGACCACATGCGCCCAGAAGCGGGTGCCGCCCTTGCGGATGCGCCAGCCTTCCGCCTCGAACTTGCCTTCGCGCACAGCGGTTTCGAGGGCTCGCTTCGGCAGGTTCGTCGCAAGGTCCTCTTCGGTGTAGAAGCGGGAGAAGTGCTCGCCGATGATCTCGCTTTCCACATAGCCTTTGAAGCGTTGGGCGCCTGGATTCCAGCTCACGATGGTGCCGGCCGGATCGAGCATGTAGATGGCATAATCCGTGACCGCGTCGACGAGGAGTTGAAAGCGACTCTCCTGCGACGTCCTCGTTTCACCTGACACTGCATTCATCCAGACATTCCCCAGCAGGGCCGCTTGTGCGCTTCTTTGGCGTGTGGCCAGCCCAGTCGCGTATAACGCAGACGTGATCCTGCTTGTTCCGCAAGCTTGGCAAGAAATTAAGACGGGCGCTCCGCGTCGCCCGGGAATGGGAAGCGGATCCAGGCGGGCTTTTCGAGCGTCACGGGAATGCCTCCCGCCCGGATGGTCTCGCCGGCCGCGATCGCATCCGCCGCCCGGTCGAGCCGGATCATCAGGAGGCCCCTGCCGTCGGCACCCGTGCCGGTCTGGCCTAGGGCCTTCCCTCCGGCCGTGACCTCGACGCCCACATCCGCCGCGAACCCGCCTTCATAGACGGCCGGCACGATCCGGGTGCGGGCCGTGCCCCGGTGCTGCATGCGCGAGACGACTTCCTGGCCCACATAGCAGCCCTTGTCGAAATCCACTCCCTGGAGTTGGTCCATCAGGGCCTCGTGCGGGAACGCTTCGCCGAACAGGAAGTCGCGACCGCCCTCCGGCACGCCCAGCGCGATGCGATGAGCGAGATAGGCTTCCGCCGGGTCCTTGCCGAATTCCGCCGCATCCTGGGCCGCCACGATGGCCCGCCAGCCGAGATCGGGCAGGCGAGGGTCCTCCACCACGAAGCCCGCCTCGTCGTCCGGGCGCGGCGCGTCCCATCCGGCCACCACGGCGAGGGATTCGGACAGGTCCTCGACCGCCACCTTGGCCCGCAGCTTGTAGAAGCCGAGGCGCTTGGCGAGGTCGGGCGCGAAGACCTTGAGCACGTCGAGGTAATAGGCTCCGCCGATCTCGGCCGGAGCCTGGAAGACGAGGAAGTCGAACAGGATCTTGCCCTGCGGCGTCAGGAGGGCGCCGAGGCGGGCGGCCTGCGGGGACACGCGGTCCAGGTCGCATGTGATGAGGTTGTCGAGAAAACTCTTGGCGTCCTCGCCCGAAACCCTTACCACGCCCCGGTCGGCCAGATGGACTGACGGCATGTGCCCGCTCTCCTCAATCGATACAAGCGTGACATATGCCCGTTCCGCAGCGGCCTCAAGGGATGAGATTGCCATGCCCCAAACCTTCGACCTGATCCTCAAAGGCGGTATCGTCGTCAACCACGACGGACGCGTCGAGCGCGACATCGGCGTGCGCGATGGGCGGATCGCCGCCATCGGCGATCTGTCGCAGGCCTCCGCCGCGCGGGAGATCGAGTGCCGGGGCCTGCATATCCTGCCGGGCGTCATCGACACCCAGGTGCATTTCCGCGAGCCTGGCCTGGACCACAAGGAAGACCTCGAATCGGGCTCCCGTTCCGCCGTCATGGGCGGCGTCACGGCGGTGTTCGAGATGCCCAACACCGACCCGCAGACCACGACCTCTGAGGCGCTCGCCGACAAGGTGCGGCGCGGCCATCACCGGATGCATTGCGACTTCGCCTTCTGGGTCGGCGGCACGCACGAGAACGCCGCCCACGTGCCTGAGTTGGAGCGCCTGCCGGGCGCCGCAGGCATCAAGGTGTTCATGGGCTCGTCGACCGGCTCGCTGCTGGTGGAGGACGATGAGGGCATCGCCAGCATCCTGCGCCGCACCCGCCGCCGCGCCGCCTTCCATTCCGAGGACGAGGCGATGCTGCGCGAACGCAAGGGCCTGCGCGTCGAAGGCGATCCGCGCTCGCATCCCGTCTGGCGCTCGGCCGAAGTGGCGCTCGCCTGCACCCAGCGCCTCGTGCGCATCTCCCAAGAGACCGGCGCGCGCATCCACGTGCTGCACATCACCACGGCCGAGGAGATGGCGCTCCTGAGGAACCACAAGGATCTCGTGACCGTCGAGGTCACGCCGCACCACCTTACGCTGGCGGGGCCGGAGGATTACGAGCGCCTCGGCACCTATATCCAGATGAACCCGCCGGTGCGCGACGAGATGCATCGTGCCGCTCTCTGGCAGGGATTGGACGAAGGTATCGCTGACATCCTCGGCTCCGATCACGCGCCGCACACGCGCGAGGAGAAGGACAAGACCTATCCCAACACGCCCTCCGGCATGACCGGCGTGCAGACCCTCGTGCCGATCATGCTCGACCACGTGAATGCGAGCAGGCTGACGCTGGAGCGGTTCGTCGACCTCACGAGCGCCGGCCCCAAGCGCCTCTTCGGCATCGCCAACAAGGGCCGCATCGCGGTGGGCTACGACGCCGATTTCACCGTGGTCGATCTGAAGCGCACCGAGACGATCACCAATGACTGGATCGCCTCCAAATGCGGCTGGACGCCCTATGACGGCAAGAAGGTGACGGGCTGGCCGGTCGGCACGGTCGTGCGCGGCAACGTGGTGATGTGGGACGGTTCGCTTGAGGCGCCGTCTCAAGGCGAGGTGGTGCGGTTCGAGGAAACGTTGGGCGGCTGATATCTGAGCCTCTCTCCGATCGGTAATTCGCTTCCCTCTTCGTCATGGCCGGCCCTGTGCCGGCCATCTCGATTGTTTGGAACGCCGCGCTCTCAGGACGCGAGATCACCGGCACAAGGCCGGTGATGACGCGAGGGCCCGCAGGGCATTGAGGGTTGGCTGTAGCAAGTCGCCCCTTGGTGACGCTGCCGCGTCTACTTCACCCAAGCCATGTTCTGCAGCACGACGCGGTAGCCGTCCGGATCCTCGAAGGTCATGCCATCGCGATCCCAGTAGGGATTGAAGGACGGCACCGGCGCATAACCATTGTCACGCATCCGCTGCACCGCCGCCTCCCATTCCGCGCGCTCGGGCAGATAGAAGACGAGCAGGTTGTCCTGGGTCGGAGCACGCCCGGCCGTGTGGTCGCGATGCTGCGTGAACTCGAGATGCCAGGGTGCCTGCGGATGGCCGAGCATCCGGCCATCGAAGCCGTCATGGTCGTCGAAAGCGGCGATGATCTCCAGGCCCAGGCCGTCACGGTAGAAGCGCACGACGTCGTCGAGCCGATCCGTCGGCCGTGCAACCCGCAGCGTGCTGCCCTTCTTCATGGACGAGCCGATGACCTCAATGCTTCAGGGCGCCCACCATGGAGAATGCGCCGCTGCGGATCTTGTCAGCGAGCGATGCTGCGTATTCCGCAACGGCATCCTCGCCATAGGTGGCGACGAGTTCGGTGAAGGCCGCGAAGAGGGCGGCCTGCGCCATGCAATCGCCATCGAGCCCGTCGAGCTCGGCCTCGGCGAAGGCCTCGGTCACATAGCTCAGGGCCGCCTGCTTGAGGGCGCTGAGTTCGGGCAGCTCGTCGAGAGGGACGTTGTTGTCGTTCATGATCCAGGCCCCTTTGAGGGGCGGCGCGCGAGTTCGGTTGAATCATTTCTAGACGTCGCGCCGACCCGCCGCCAGCATCACCTTGCAAGGAGGTTAACGCGAGAGGGGATTCTCCGAAAAATGTGGATAAGAGGCGTCGGTGCAACACTGGGCTCGTGCGCGTTTCCCTCCCCCTCAAGGGGGAGGAGAGTCCGTCGCGCCTCGCTCAATTACCCGCCGTAGCGGCCGGTGATGTTGTGGGCGAGATGCTCGCCCTCGGTCAGGAAACGGAAGGAAGCCTCCTGGGCCGACGGAGTGCAGACCCGGTAGGTGAGGGCGTAGGCCTGGTAGCCCTTGTTGTAGGCCCCGGCGAGGCGCTCGCGCCGGCCGGGCGTCGTTCCTTCCGCCTCGAGCAGGACCTGCATGCGGCGGCTCCACTCGGCGCCGTCGGGGGCGCTGCAGAGAGGACGCAGCATGGCGAGCGACCCCATGATCTCGGCAAGCCGCAGCAATTCCTTCTCGTAGGGCGCGGGCGGCGGCTCGACCGCCGGAGCGGGCTCCGCCTGCTGCTGCGGCTGGGCGGCCGGCTTCTGCGTTTGCTGCGGCTGAGGACGGCGCTGCTGCTGCGGCGGCTGCTGCTGACGATATTGCGGCTGGGATTGGGGCACGGGCCGGTATTGCTGCTGCGGGACGGGCTGGCCCGGCTGCGGCCGTGGCGGAATGCCGAACAGCCGTTCGAAGAAGCTTTGAGCCGCTGCCGGCTGCGAGGCCGCCAGGAGCAGGGCGGGAAGGGCGAACAGAAGACCGCTGCGCCTCATGCGCATGAATCCTCGCCTGCGAGCCTGAAGGCCTGCTTCAAAATCCCCGTGAGACCTGCCGTCATCGGCAGATCGGCGATATCCCGTTCCGTGACCCAACGGATTTCCTTTGCTTCCGGACCTGTCTGGGGTTCGCCCGAAACCCAGCGGGCGGCGTGGGCGGCGATGACGACGTGATGCTTTATATGGCCTTTCTCGTCCCTTTCAATGAATTCGACCGGGGCGATCAGACCGATAAGCTTGGCCTCAACCCCGACCTCTTCGCGAAGTTCCCTTAAGGCAGCTTCTCCCAGAGTCTCGCCCGTCTCGACCAGGCCGCCGGGCAGGGAAAACAATCCTTCGCTGGGCGGCTTGCCGCGGGCGGCGAGGAGGATGCGCCCGTCCCGGATCACCGCCACGGAGGCGGCGAGGATCGGGCGAGAGGGATAGAGGCGGTCGGAGTTCATGGAGATGACGCCTGAGACGCCGGCTGGTCCGCAGCCACATAGCGGGCGCGGGGCCGGATGAGGGCTGCCTGGCTGCGCTGCTCGACGGCATGGGCGAGCCATCCGGCCGTGCGCCCGACGGCGAAGATCGTAAACGCCGCGCCGGTCGGCAGTCCATAGGCCCGCTCCATCATGACGAGAGCCACGTCGATACCGGGGCTGCCGCCGGAGGCGTCGGCCAGAGTCTTCCACGTCGTGGCGTCCGAGGCCAGGAGCGGCACGTTCTCCAGAAGGGCCTGGGCCCTGGGATCGCCCTCCGGGTAGAGGCGGTGCCGGAAGCCTGGGCGGGGAGCCCTCGCGGGATCCTCCAGGAAGGCCCTGACCCGCTCCGTCATGCCGCCATGATAGGGGCCGGCCAAGGTCACGAGGCCCGCGATGACGGCGTTGCGGAGCGATGCGCCGGTCGACGCCGTGACCCGGACGGCGAAGGTGGACGAACTGAGTTCATGGTCGGCGCAGAGAACGAGAGCGCGCCGGATGACGTCGGCCGCCTGCGGGGAGGCTTTCCAGGCACCGGCCAGATGTCGGTGGAGGGGCATTGTGCCCGGGTCGGCGCCGCTGGCGGCCGCCGCCGTCAGGCGCAGGATCGCCGCCACTTCGGCGGCCCGGGTTTCCTTGGGAGCCGGCTCCGACAGGACCCGAACCGCCCGCGTGACGAAATCATGGAGGCCAAAGGCCGGGCCGGTCAGAGGGCCGGGGATGCGGGAGGGATCGAGGAAGGCGTCCTCATGCATGGCGCCGACCAGCAGTTTGGCCACGTCCTCGAGGGTGGCGGTTCGGGCGAGGGCGATGGCGTCCTGCCCGCGATAGAAGAGGCGCCCGTCCTGGATCTGGGCGATGCCGGTTTCCAACACCGGCAGGCCCCAGTCGAGGGCGGTCGCCGCCGCGACGGCGGGGCGGCGGAAACGCGCCTTACGCGCCACCAGGGTCTCCACGTCGTCGACGGCGTAAAGCCGCTGGCGGGGATCGTGCGGCGACGAGAACGAGCGGATCAGGCCACGGCTCACATAGGCATAAAGGCTCGCCCGGCTGATGCCGAGGCGGGACGAGGCTTCGTCGGCCGATGCGAGATCGAGGGATATGGTCTCCATATGTTGATATGTTGATTCAAGATTGACGGTTGCGCAAGGCCGGCGTGAAGCTTCTTCCAACACAGGAGACAGCTCATGAATATCGGACTTGACGACGTCGTGGCGGCCGAGACCGCTCTCAGCCATGTGGACGGCGAGGCGGGGCGTCTGATCATCCGCGGAAACGACCTGGAAGAGCTTGCCGGCCGGGCGTCCTTCGAGGACGTGGTGGCGATGCTCTGGTCCGGCCTCGTCCCGGACGTCGCCGATCCGCGCGCGCTCCTGGGCAAGGCACGGGTGAGGGCGTACCGGCATCTTGCCCCCCTGGCCGACCGGCTGAACGGCCTCACGCCGGTCGAGGGGATGCGGCTGCTGCTGGCGAGCCTGCCGGATGCTGAACAGGATCATCCCGCGCTCGCGGTCGGAGCCGCCGGGGTCGCGGCCGCCATGGCGGTGCGGGGTGCGCAGGGTCTCTCGCCGGTGGAGCCCGACGCCAAGGCAGGCCACGCGGCCGATATCCTGCGCATGATGCGCGACGCGCCCGTGGCGGCGGACGAGGCGCAGGGGCTCGACACCTATCTCGTGACGGTGATCGACCACGGGCTCAACGCCTCGACCTTCACGGCGCGCGTGGTCGCCTCGACCCAGGCCGGCATCCTGTCCTCGGTCGTGGCCGGACTCTGCGCCCTGAAGGGGCCGCTCCATGGCGGCGCGCCCGGTCCCGTGCTCGACATGTTGGATTCGATCGGCTCCGTCGAGAATGCGGAAGCCTGGCTCGATGACGCCATGGCCCGGGGCGAGCGCCTCATGGGCTTCGGCCACCGCATCTACCGGGTGCGTGACCCGCGAGCCGACGTGCTCATGGCCGCCGTCGGGCGGCTGAAGGGACGCAGCGACCGCATCGCCTTCGCCGAAGCGGTGGAAGTCACGGCCCTGAAGGTGCTGGAGCGCCGGAAGCCCGGGCGCCGGCTCGACACCAATGTGGAGTTCTATACGGCCATCCTGCTCGACGCCCTGGGCGTCCCGCGCGAGGGCTTCACTCCTCTCTTCGCCGCCGGCCGCACGGCAGGCTGGGTGGCTCATGCCATCGAGCAGGAGAAGGTCGGCCGCATCATCCGGCCGCAATCGCGCTACGTCGGAGCTTGGCCCGCCGAGGCGGCGTGAGGCAAGCCCTACCGGTCGCTCTCCTCCGGCCGCCGCGCGAGGCACGGGTCCAGGACGATGAAATCCGGGTTCGGGCGGCTGTAGCCGCCGGCGACGGTCACCACGTCGCCGACCTTCATGTCGTTGGTCTGGTAGGTGACGCAGAGCACCTTCGGGTCGGGCGCGGTGCCGCACAGGCCGAGATAGGCGAGGGTCCCGTCGAAATGCACGAGGGCGAGGGGACCCGTCACGCTGAAATCGACCCGGGTCTCACCGGTCCCACGATCCTTGGTGAGCGCCCGGACCTCATGGCATTGCGCCCGGTACGAGGGCTGCATGTCCGCGTCGGCGAAGGGATCCTTCTCGGGCGCTTCCTGGGCACGTGCATGCTGCATCGAGCCGAGAACCAGCACGGCCATGAACGCGGGCAGCAGGCTTCGCGTCGAGCGCAGTCGAAACATGCTCACCCTCCTAGAGCATCGGACGTGCAATCGAACGCGCGCCCGATGCTTTCACCGTTTGGTTTGATGCATCTTTCCACGCAAAACCGGTTCCCACTTTTGCGTTCGATGCTTTAGACGTGCTGCCCGCCGTTGATGTGGAGTTCCGCGCCGGTCACGTAGGAGCTCGCATCCGTGCAGAGGAAATAGATCGCCTTGGCGACCTCGTCCGGGGTGCCGAGGCGGCGCATGGGCAATTGCTCGACGATCCTCTCCGTGCCGGGCGACAGGATCGAGGTGTCGATCTCGCCGGGAGAGATGGCATTCACGCGCACGCCCAGCGGCCCGAAATCGGCCGCCATCTCGCGGGTCAGCGCGGCGAGCGCCGCCTTCGACGTGGCATAGGCCGCGCCCGCGAAGGGATGGACGCGGGAGCCCGCGATGGAGGTCACGTTCACCACCGAGCCCTTGGCCTTCGTGAGTTCGTCCTGCAGGCCGCGGGCCAGCATGATCGAGGCGAAGAAGTTCACCTGAAACACGCGCAGCCAATCCTCATGGGTCGTGTTGATGGCGTCGAGCCGGGAGCCGCCTTCTCCCTTCGGGGAGATGCCCGCGTTGTTCACCAGCGCATGCAGGCAGCCGCCCTCGGCGGCGAGCCGCTCCTTCACCTCGGCGATGGCGCGCAGGGTATCCTCCGCGTCGGCGAGATCGACCTGCAGGTGATCCTCCGGACCCATCTCCCAGGGGCAGTTCTCCGGAAAGCCGTGCCGCGAGCAGGTGATGACCCGCCACCCGGCCGCCGAGAAGCGTTTGACGGTCGCATGCCCGATCCCCCGGCTGGCGCCGGTGAGCAGCATGATGCGGCGGGAATTGGAGGGCGATGCGGACATCTGGGCTTCTTTCTGAGAGGGGTCAGACCCCTATTCCAGTTTAGGGCTGAGGTCCATGGGATCAGGGATACAGCCGCACCTTCCGCCAGCCGTCCCCGTCGCGGGTGAAGACGACCCGGTCGTGGAGGCGGAAGGGCTTGTCCTGCCAGAACTCGATCGACACCGGGGCGATGCGGAAGCCCGTCCAGTGGGGCGGGCGCGGCACCTCGCCGATGGCGTATTTGGCCGTGTTGAGCGCCACCGCCTTCTCGAGGGCGAAGCGGCTCTCCAGCGGGCGCGACTGCTGGCTCGCCCAGGCGCCGATGCGGCTGTCGCGGGGGCGGCTCTGGAAATAGGCATCCGCTTCCGCGTCGCTCACCAGGGTCACGGGCCCGCGGGCGCGCACCTGACGGCGCAGGCTCTTCCAGTGCAGGACGAGGGCCGCCTTCTTCTGGCCCAGGAGCTCGCGGCCCTTGTTGGATTCCGTGTTGGTGTAGAACACGAAGCCGTCCTCGTCGAAGCCCTTCAGCAGCACCATGCGGACGTTCGGCAGCCCGGTCTCGTCCACGGTCGCGAGCGCCATGGCGTTGGGGTCGTTCGGCTCCGAGGCCTCGGCTTCCGCCAGCCAGGTCCTGAAGAGGGCGAAGGGCTCTTCCGATTCAGTGAAGTCACCGGATGTTAACGGGTTCAATGGTTATCTCGTGCTGTGACTTTTGGTTCTGGGGGATCCGACGCGTGACGTGGATCAATGCGCGCCGTTATAGATCAGATGTTGTCCGGAGCGAAGCCATGAAGCTGTTGGTCGTCGGCCTTTTGGCCCTGTCCACGAGCGCATGCAGCTTCTCCTTCGGCCTTTCCGCTCTCGATGACGAGGAGCCGAAATCCACCGGCACCGTCACGGCGCGGGCGGACACCCCCCTGTCCGCCGATCTCGACCAGGAGGATTGGCGTCGGGCCAAGGCGGCGCTCGCCGTCGCCCTCGATCCGCAGGGCCCCGGCACCCAGGTGTCCTGGGACAATCCCGCCACCAGCATGAAAGGCACCTTCACGCCCATGGGCGCGCCTTTCGTGAAGAACGACGAGATTTGCCGCAGCTTCTCGGCCCATCTGAGCGGTCCCTCGGCTTCCTCCCTGCACGGCACCGCCTGCCGGCCCTCCGGGGGCGACTGGGCGATCAAGGACATCAAGCCCCTCAAAGCCCCGGCCAAGGCCTAGAGCCTCGGACGTGACATCGAACTCACGTCCGAAGCTCTCACGGATGGATTTGACGCATCTTTCCACGCAAAACCGGTTCCCACTTTTGCGTTCGATGCTTGTCTTATGATTTTCCTGTCCTGATCGAGCAAGATGAGGACACCGCCAGCGAGTCGCGAGCTCGCTGGCGGTGGGAGGGGACGGGTCGTTCCGATGCAGACCGGTGCGGGTCGAGCTAGAGTCGGACCGCCCCTCTCTTTTCCTCGTGGCCTGAACGGATACCCGGGCGTGATGGCCCGTATGACAAGCCAAGGACGCGGAAAAGATGCATCATCCTATACCACAGACCGCCGGCATCGACATTGCCAAAGATCAGCTCGATGTTTGTCTCTATCCCGATGGAGCCACGCGCCGCTTCCCCAACGACGCCAAGGGTCATCGCGCCCTCATCGCCTGGCTGGCCGCGTACTCCATTCAGCGCGTGGTCTTCGAGCCAACCGGCGCGTATCACCGCGTGCTGGAGCGCAGCCTTGCCAGTGCCGACCTGCCGCTGGCGAAGATCAATCCCCGCCACGCCCGCCGCTTCGCCCAAGCCTTAGGTCAGCTTGCCAAAACCGATCGGCTCGATGCGGCGCTGCTGGCACGCTTTGGAGCTCTGCTCGAGCCTCCGACCCGGCCTGTGCTCAGCCCCACGCTGGAGGCCATGAAGGAACTGTTGGTCGCCCGCCAGGCCTTGATCAAGGATCGCACCGCTGCTCTCAACCGGCAGAAGGTGGTCGGCTCTCCCTTGTTGCGGCGTCAGCTCGAACAGCGGCTGCGCCAAGTTGCCCGCCACCTGGCTGCGATCGACGCCCAGCTTCACAGCTTGTGTCTGGGTGATGCGGATCTCACCCCGCGCCTGGCGATTCTCATGAGCATTCCTGGCATTGCTCAAGCCACTGCCTTGAGCCTGCTCGTCGAGATGCCTGAACTCGGCAGCCTCGATCAGAGCCAGGTGGCCAGCCTCGCCGGCTTGGCTCCGGTGGCGCGCGACAGCGGGGCTTCCCGCGGGCGCCGCACGATCCGGGGCGGCCGCGCCCATCTGCGTCAGGCGCTGTACATGCCGGCGCTGGTTGCGGCCCGCTTCAACCCGGATCTGAAAGCTAAGTACCAAGCCCTGCGCGCGGCGGGCAAGCCGGTGAAAGTCGCCCTGACGGCCATCATGCGAAAGCTCATCATCCTGGCCAATGCGCTCTTGCGAGATCAGCGAAACTGGTCTCCAAAACCCGCTTGATCAATACGGATACTCTAGCTCTTACGGGCAATGGCGTTGCAAAGGCGCAACACTTCGACCATATGACCGTCAAACCCGTTGAGCTTTCAGGCTCTCACTCCGACGGTTCATGGAATCCACAATGCGAAACCCCTACGACGTTCTAGGCGTATCCCGCTCGGCGAGCGAAGCGGAGATCAAGAAGGCGTTCCGCAAGCTCGCCAAGACCTATCATCCCGACAGCAACAAGGACGACCCCAAGGCGAAGGACAAGTTCGCCGAGGCGAACGCCGCCTACGAGATCCTCGGCGATTCCGGAAAGCGCGCCCAGTTCGACCGCGGCGAGATCGACGCCGAGGGCAAGCCGCGCTTCCAGGGGTTCGAGGGCTTTGGCGGCGGGCGCGGCGGGGCGCGGCCGGAGGATTTTTCCGGCTTCAGCGGCTTTTCCGGCTTCGGCGGGGGCTCCCGCCGTTCGAGCCGGAGCCAATTCGGCGCCGATCTCGGCGAGGATGTCTTCTCCCAGTTCTTCGCCGATGCCTTCCGCTCGAGCGCCGAGTCTCCGCGCCAGAGCCGCGGGCGCGCCCAGAAGGGCGAGGACGTGGCCGCCACCCTGACCGTGACCCTGGAGGAAGTGGCCCAGGAAGCCAAGAAGCGCATCAAGCTCTCGACAGGCCGCGACGTGGACGTGGTCATCCCCAAGGGCGTGAGCAACGGCCAGGTGATCCGCCTGCGCGGCCTGGGGCAGGGCGCTCCCGGGATCGATCCCGGCGATGCGCTGCTCACGATCGACTTCGCGCCTCACGAGCGCTTCACGCCGGAGGGCTCGGACCTGCGCCTGCGGCTTCCGGTCGAAATCGAGGAGGCGATCCTCGGCGGCCCCGTGCGGGTGCCGACCCTGACCGGCTCGGTGGAGATGAAGATCCCGCCCATGACCAATTCCGGCCGCACCTTCCGCCTGCGCGGCAAGGGCCTGCCCACCAAGTCCGGCCACGGCGACCTCTTCGTGACCACGGAGATCAGGCTGCCCGAGGTCGTGGACGAGGAGCTGATGGAATACGCCCGCAAGCGCCGCTCGGCGAATGCGAAGTAGGGACCTCGGTGTCATCCCCGGCGCACGCAGTGCGGGAAGAGGATCCAGGGCGCGGAGCGTAAGGGCGGATTCCCTTCCCCTCCGCTGCGCGTCCTTCCGGGAATGACATCCACCCCGTCATGGCCTCCCCGGACTTGCTCCGGGGACCAGTGCCGGCCATCCCGATCCGGTGAAGCGCCGCGCCCTAATCAATCGAGATCACCGGCACAGGGCCGGTGATGACGTGGAGAGAATGGCTCAAGAACGGCCGGATCGCCTCAAGCTGGCTCAAGAGGTCTTCCCCCCCGCCGCCGTGTCGGCTAAAGAGGCCGTTCTTTCTTGACCTGTCCAGTGACGATCTAGGTGAATCATGGCGGAGACAAAGGCCACCGGCATTCTGGCCGGTAAGCGTGGCTTGGTGATGGGCGTGGCGAACAACCGTTCGATCGCCTGGGGCATTGCGCAGGCTGCCCGCCAGCACGGAGCGGAACTCGCCTTTACCTATCAGGGCGATGCCCTGAAGAAGCGCGTCGAGCCCCTGGCGAAGGAACTCGACGCCCACGTGGTCGGTCATTGCGACGTGACGGACGGCGCCACCATCGACGCCGTGTTCGAGGAAGTGAAGCGCCTCTGGGGCTCCATCGACTTCGTGATCCACTGCATCGCCTTCTCGGACAAGGACGAGCTCACGGGCCGCTATGTGGAGACCTCCGAGGGCAACTTCACCAAGTCGCTCCTGATCTCCTGCTATTCCTTCACGGCCATCGCCCAGCGCGCCGAGAAGCTGATGAACGACGGCGGCTCGCTGCTGACGCTCACCTATTACGGCGCCGAGAAGTGGATGCCGCACTACAACGTCATGGGCGTGGCCAAGGCGGCGCTCGAGGCGTCGGTGCGCTATCTGGCGGCCGATCTCGGCCCCAAGAACATCCGCGTCAACGCCATTTCGGCCGGCCCGATCAAGACGCTCGCGGCCTCCGGCATCGGCGATTTCCGCTACATTCTGAAGTGGAACGAGTACAACTCGCCCCTGCGCCGCACGGTCACCATCGAGGAGGTCGGCGAGACGGCCGCCTATCTCGTGTCCGACATGTCCCGCGGCATGACCGGCGAGATCCTGCATGTGGATGCGGGCTATCACGTGGTCGGCATGAAGAACCCGGAAGCGCCGGATCTCTCCCTCGACAAAGAGTAACGTCAGCGTATCGGACCTCAGACCAGTGACCGCGTCCCGCCCCACGATCTACTTCATTCGCCATGGCGAGACGGACTGGAATCTGGAGGGCCGGCTCCAGGGTCAGAAGGACATCCCGCTCAACGATGTCGGGCGCGTCCAGGCCGAGGAGGCCGGTCGCAAGCTGAAGGCCCTCGTATCGCATGTCGAGGACCTCGCCTATGTGGCGAGCCCCATGACCCGCACCCGCGAGACCATGGAGATCCTGCGCGAGACCCTCGGCCTCCATCCCGAGGTCTACAGGCTCGACGACCGCCTGGTCGAGCTGACCTTCGGCGCCTGGGAGGGCATGACCTGGAAGGAGGTCCGCAAGGCCGAGCCGTCGCTCGCGGCCCTGCGCGAGCAGGACAAGTGGCATTACGCGCCGCCCGGCGGTGGCGAGAGCTACGCCATGCTGGTCGATCGCGTGCGTCCGATCCTGGACGATCTCACCCGCGACACGGTCATCGTCGCCCATGGCGGCGTCGCCCGCGCCTTCCTGTCGATCTGCTGCGGGGTGAATCCGCGGCAGGCCGCCAGCATGGATATCTGGCAGGGCAGGGTGCTCATGATCGAAGGGCGCAGCTACCGCTGGGTGTGACGCGAAAGCGCGGCGCCAACCTTTGCCGCGCTCCTGCGTTGTCAGGATATGCAATATGTCTGCGATGCTCCGGGGGCGAAGACGTGGTTCCGGATCGAGACGGAAGGCGAGGCCGCGCTCGAATCCGACGCGATGGGCCATGCGGTCGAGAAGCATTTCCGTAATGCCTGGGAGGCGGCTTCCAATAGCTATCAGTCGGTCCCCGGTCCATTCATCGAGCGGAATATCGGCCTGAGGGCCCATGTGCAGCGTGCCATGCCCCTGTTCCTGACCTTGAGGGACGCGGAGGGGAAGACCCTCGTCACCGCGATGCTGCCGCCGGGAGGCCGCCGCGACCCGGGCTTCAGGATCATCATCGTCGGCCCCGAGAACCGCGATCCCTACCCTGAGCACGAAGAGGCCATCGCCGCGCTGGGCCACTATTTCGGCCTCACCCTCACCCGCGCGGATTGCTATCCCTATCGATAGTTTTGGAATGACACTCTCTCCGTCATGGCCGCACCAAGTGCGGCCATGACGGAGCGGGTGCGGACAGCGTGATGTTATGTTCTCACTTTGTTCTTGACAGGGGGATGAACCTTGGCTATATCGTTACCCATCCCCGCCTGACGAGGGGCGCGCTCGCGAGGCGTCGCAGTTGTGGGGTGGGGAATGGTCCTGCCGCAGGTCTCGCACACCTGCGACGGGAGGCCCTTGGCAGCCCTGTGCTGGTCCAAGTCGAAACGCCTAAAAGAACCGTGCGGGACGAGCAGTTCGGCTCTTCCATTCTCACTCACAAGCGAGCCGGGCTGCCCGACACGCCACCCTCGAACCCTGACAGGCTCGCAGCGCAAGCTGCGGGCCCCAAGGTGCTGGCTCTTTGACAACCGGGATTGCATCGCGCGTGACACCGGGGCGCTTTGGTTTTAAGACGCCCTGAACATCGAAGAAGCGCCATGTCCCACAATACGTTCGGCCACCTGTTCCGTGTCACCACCTTCGGCGAGAGCCATGGGCCTGCCCTGGGCTGCGTCGTGGATGGCTGCCCGCCGATGATCCCGCTCGAGGCCGCGGAGATCCAGGCGGAGCTCGACCGCCGCCGTCCGGGCCAGTCGCGCTTCACGACCCAGCGCCAGGAGCCGGACCAGGTGAAGATCCTGTCGGGCGTCTTCATCGACGAGCGGACGGGACGGCAGGTGACCACCGGGACGCCGATCGCGCTCCTGATCGAGAACGTGGACCAGCGCTCCAAGGACTACTCCGAGATCAAGAACTCCTACCGGCCGGGACACGCGGATTTCACCTACGACGTGAAATACGGCATCCGGGATTATCGCGGTGGCGGGCGCTCCTCCGCCCGCGAGACGGCCGCCCGCGTGGCCGCCGGCGCCATCGCCCGCAAGGTGCTGCCTGGCGTCACCATCCGGGGTGCGCTCGTGCAGATGGGGCCGCATGCGATCGACCGCGGCAACTGGGATTGGGACGAGGTGGCGCGCAACCCGTTCTTCTGCCCTGACGCGAAGGCGGCGCAGTTCTACGAAGAATATCTCGACGGCCTGCGCAAGGACGGCTCCTCCATCGGGGCGGTCCTGGAGATCGTGGCCGAGGGCGTGCCGGCGGGTCTCGGCGCGCCGATCTACGGCAAGCTCGATTCCGACCTCGCCTCGGCGCTGATGTCCATCAACGCGGTCAAGGGCGTGGAGATCGGCGACGGCTTCGCGGCCGCGGCGCTGCGCGGCGAGGAGAACGCGGACGAGATGCGCCCCGGCAACCAGGGCGCTCCCACCTTCCTGTCGAACCATGCGGGCGGCGTGCTCGGGGGCATCTCCACCGGCCAGCCCGTGGTGTGCCGCTTCGCCGTGAAGCCGACCTCCTCGATCCTGACGCCCCGGTCGAGCGTCACCCGCACGGGCGGCGAGGCGGAGGTGCGGACCAAGGGCCGGCACGATCCTTGCGTGGGCATCCGGGCGGTGCCGGTGGGCGAGGCGATGGTCGCTTGCGTCCTGGCCGACCATCTCCTGCGCCATCGGGGCCAAGTGGGGCAGGGCCCGTCCTGGCCGTTCCAGGCTTGAGGCCTTTCCACCCGATCAGAACAAACCCCAGAAAGCGCGCCCTTGTCATCCCCGGTGGCCGCAGGCCGGGAAGGGGATCCAGGCTGGGGAGCGTGCGGGTGGGTTCCCTTCCCCTTCGCTACGCGTCCTTCCGGGAATGACACCTTCTCACGTCATGGCCTCCCGGCCTTGATCCGGGGGCAGTGCCGGCCATCCCGATCCGGTGAGGCGCGGCGCTTCAAGCCATCGAGATCACCGGCACAAGGCCGGTGACGACGTCGAGGCGATGTTGCTCCTCCGGCATTCCAGGCGCTTTTTCCGGGCGCTTCTGCAAAGCCTCGCGTGCAAATTTTAGTTTTACTAAAATCCACTCCTCGGCTAAGCCATGGGCATGAAACTGGCCGAATGGTTGTCCCGCAATGGCGTGTCGCGCGTGTCGTTCGCGCGCCGGATCGGCGTGACGCCCGGAGCCATCACCCAGATGTGCAATTCCGAACAGGCCTGGCTGTCCCGCGACACCGCCGAAGTGATCGCCCGCGAGACCCGCGGGGCCGTCACGCCCAACGATTTCCTGCCCGAATCCGCCAAGGAGACATGGATGTCCCACTCCGTTACCGAAGCCATCGAGGCTTTCGCCCGTGGTGAAATCGTCATCGTGACCGATGACGACGACCGCGAGAACGAGGGCGACCTCATCGTCGCCGCCTCCCTCTGCACGCCTGAGAAGATGGCCTTCATCATCCGCAACACCTGCGGCATCGTCTGCGCGCCGCTCACGGTCTCCGAGGCCCGCCGCCTGCGGCTCGACCCGATGGTGCAGGCGAACGACGCGCCGCTCGGCACGGCGTTCACCGTCACCGTCGACGTGAAGCACGGGCTGACCACCGGCATCTCGGCCGAGCAGCGGTCGAACACCGTCCGGGCGCTCGCCAACAACAACATGGGCGCGGCCGATTTCGTGCGTCCCGGCCACGTCTTCCCGCTGATCGCCAAGGACGGCGGCGTGCTCATGCGCTCTGGCCATACGGAGGCGGCCGTCGACCTGTGCAAACTCGCGAACCTGCCGCCGGTCGGCGTGATCTGCGAACTCGCCAACGACGACGGCACGGTCATGAAGGGGCCGCAGATCGACGCCTTCGCCGAGAAGCACACCCTCAAGCGCATCTCGGTCGCGGATCTCATCGCCTATCGTCAGGCGCGGGAAAAGCTCGTCGAGCGGATCGCCACCTTCCCGGTCGAAACGCAATGGGGCTCGTTCACGGGCTATGCCTATTCGACGCCCTTCGACAGCGTGCAGCACATCGCCCTCGTCCATGGCCGCATCGGCGACGGCACGAACATTCCGGTGCGCCTGCACCGGGCCAATGCGCTTACCGACGTGTTCGAGGGCGGCAAGACCGTGAACGCCGCCCTGCAGCGCTTCGTCAAGGAGGGCAGGGGCGTCCTCGTCTATCTGCGCGACGGCACAGCCGGAGTGCCGACGACCTCGTTCTCCGACAGCGACGAGACGGGCTCGGAAGCCATGCGGTCCAGCCAGTGGCGGGAGATCGGCCTCGGAGCGCAGATCCTGCGGGACCTCGGCGTCGCGTCGATCCGCAACCTCGCGACGTCGAGCCGTTCCTATGTCGGGCTCAGCGGCTTCGGGATCGAGCTGCTCAGCGAAGAGCCCATCGAGTGCTGAAACGCTGAGCCTCGCTCAAGCCCCCGTCTCGCGCCCCATGAGGGCGTCGAGGTGGAAGGCGGTCGATCGTGCCAGGCCTTCGAGGTCGTAGCCGCCTTCGAGGACCGAGACGATCCGCTGGCCGCAATGGCGCTCGGCCAGTGCCATCAGCTTCTGGGTCGCCCAGGCGAAATCGGATTCCATCAGATTCAGGCTGGCCAGGGGATCGCGCCAATGGGCGTCGAACCCCGCCGAGATGACGATCAGGTCCGGGGCGAAATCGTGGATCCGGGGCAGGATCGCGGTCTCGACCGCTTCCCGGAAGGCTTCGCTGCCGTCGCCCGCATTCAGGGGGGCGTTGACGATGGTGCCGTGCGCGCCGGTCTCGGACAGGGCGCCCGTGCCGGGATACAGGGGAGCCTCGTGGGTCGAGCAATAGAGCACGCTGGCATCCGACCAGAAGATGTCCTGCGTGCCGTTGCCGTGGTGCACGTCCCAGTCGAAGATCGCGACGCGCTCGGCGCCATAACGCTTCTGGGCGTGACGGGCCGCGATGGCCGCGTTGTTGAAGAAGCAGAAGCCCATGGCCCGCGTGCGTTCCGCATGGTGACCCGGCGGGCGCATGGCCACGAAGGCGTTGGTCGCCCGGCCGGACATGACCTCGTCCACGGCCAGCACCGCGCCGCCCGCGCCCCGCAGGGCCGCCTCGTAGGTGCCCGGCGACATCACCGTGTCCTCGTCAATCCTGACTAACCCTTCTCGGGGGCTGATATCCCGCAGCCGGACGATGTAATCTTGTGGATGGGCAAGGGTCAGGCTCTCCATCTCGGCCATCGGTGCCAGTTCGCGGACGAGCGAGGTGAACCGCTCCTTTTCCAGCGCACGCTCGATGGCGCGGATGCGATCGGGGCGTTCGGGATGTCCAATCGGAGTCTGGTGTTCGAGGCTGGCCGGATGGGCGATGTAAAGCGTCGACATGTGCATTCTTGCGTAAAGGGCCGCCGGGAGTGTCGCAGCACCACGAGCGGCTGTCTATGTTGTTGCGATGCAACACTCTTGGATGCTGAGCCGTGCCATGGTGTGTTTCGATTCGATTTGCCGACCTAGCGGTCTATAAACCCGGCTGAAACGGACGTCCGTCTTGGCCCGAGCCGAGCTTGCAGAGCTTTACACAATGCGCCTTTCCCGTCTGCCCCTTCTTTTGGCAATGATCACGGCCCTCGCCGGATGCAACTTCAAAGGCATCCCGGATCCTCAGGTCTCCGCCCGCGACACCGAATGGATGGCGCAGGTTCCGACGGCCGAGGACGATCCGCGGTTCGGCCGCTACATGATCGACGATCCCACGGGCGAGGCTCCCGGCACCATCGTGGTCGACACCAAGGAGCGCCAGCTCTACTACGTGCAGCCCAACAAGAAGGCGATCCGCTACGGCGTTGCCGTCGGCGACGAGGCCTATGGCTGGACCGGCACGGCCAGCATCGCCCGCAAGGCCGAGTGGCCGGACTGGAATCCGCCGGCCGAGATGAAGGCGCGCTGGCCGCATGTCCAGTACACGAAGGGCGGTCCTGGCAATCCGCTCGGCGCGCGGGCGCTCTATCTTTACGAGGGCAACAAGGACACGCTCTACCGCATCCACGGCACCAACGAGCCGGAGAAGATCGGCCACGCGGTGTCGTCGGGCTGCATCCGGATGCGCAACATCGACGTGATCGACCTCTACAACCGCGTCGCCCTGAATACGAAGGTCATTGTTCGCTAAGACGCGACGAGCCGGCTGGACATGAAAAGAGCGCCTCAAGGGCGCTCTTTTGGTTTCAGGAGGACTTTCAGTCCAGCATGGCTTCCTTGCGCAGGATCGCGGGAAGCTCGGAGATCTTCGGCGGGTTCTGCTGCAGCTTGGCGGCCTGAACGGCTGCGGCGAGAGCTGGCAGGGCAACGGCCTTGAAAGTCGGGATGGGGCGGGCGGCGCTCTGCTCGCCCGGTCGCGTATTCTGCTCTGAAACCTGTCGCGTCATAGATCCTCTCCGGAAAATTGAGGCTGCTGGATCAACCTGCGTTTTATGATCCGCTCGCCTGTGACCGCTTTGGGGCAGACCTGTGATCATGTGCTGGCTTGGCTGCAGATGAACCATTCAAGCTGAATCAATCCTTAACGGTGCAACATTCCGTCATATCGCGGCTGATTGCCGAACCGCAGGAACGGACGGGCATTCCGTGGGATCTTCTAGCGTCAGGCGTCCCTAGACGCCGTGTGCGCCCGCACCTCGGGCGAAGGCCTCCCCATCCCGCAATCCCATCTCGTAGGCCTTGCGGATCCCTGCCGGATTGGAGATGTCGAACTGCCCGACGGGAACGGGTTCCGAGGGCTGGATATAAGTGCGACCCTTCACCTTCGGAAAAGCGCGGTAGAGGCGCGAGAGAATGACGAGTGTCCGGCCGCCCTGCTCCTCGACCGGGAGGAGGGGTTCCGTCGGCACGTTGTCCACGAGCCCGCCATCGAGGGCCGCCATGCCGCCGATGCGGCCGACCGGCATGAAGGGCGGCACGCTGGCGCTCGCCATCAGGGCGGCCGACAATTCGGCGGGCGATGCCAGATCCCGCACCTGGACGAATTCCGGGCGGAACCCCAGGGCCCGGCCGCCGCGCGGATGAACGGGGGAGCGCCACTTCTTCTCGATCTGATAGGTCGCGATGCCGAGTGGAATGGCGAGCGAGAGGGGTAGGCGGCGCGGCTTGCGGGCAAGCCCGATCAGGGTGTCCGGACCCTGCCTCAGGCGCTCCAGGGCGGTTTCGTCGATGATCGCCTCGATCAGGCTGCGATACATGAGCGAGACGGGCCAGGGCGACCCTTCGCTGCGCCAGGCGCGCCATTCGAAATTGCGGCGCCCCAGGCTGCAGCCCTCCGCCACCATCTCGTTCACCCGCCGGCCGAGCCCGAGAAGGCTGTAGCATGCCGACCAGGCGCCCGCGCTCACGCCGACGACCATCGCGGGCTTCAGGCCGAGAAGCGGAGCCGCCGCCTCCCAGAAGCCGCCCTGCCAATAGCAGCGATTGCCGCCTCCCGCGAAGGCTACCGCATCGAACATCGAGGACCTATCGGGGTTTGGAACCCGAAGCGCCTTCCTCGGCCCGCGCCATGTCGCGCCAGGCGAGAACGATTCGCTCCAGGTCGGCCAGATCCTGAGGTGGGAGCGTCCCGAGCGTGCGCATCACATAGGCCCGCTGCGCGGCGATCCCGTGATTCGCCAGGTCGCGGCCTTTCGAGGTCAGGTACAGGGCATTGGACCGCCGGTCACCCGGGATCGACCGCCGCTCGACAAGGCCCGCCTCGACCATGCGGTCGAGAAGGCCCGAGACATTGCCCTTGGTGACGTAGAGCCGCTCCGCCAGCTCCTGCTGGCTCATGCCTTCGCGCTCCGTAAGCGTCGAGAGCAGGTCGAACTGCGGAATCGACAGACCCAATTCCTTCAGCTCGGCGGCGACCGCATTGGTCGCCCGGCGATTCAGGCGAATGAAGCGAAACCAGATCCGCAGCGGATCGGCATTCTCGGCGGGAGCAGGGGCTGGCGAGAGGGACGTCAAAGGCTTTGGGCTCCAGGTGAAGCGGATAGTTTACATTCAAACCGTTCGTGCCGTCACCCCTGTGAAACGGCAGGGAGGCCCGTCGTGCTCGCGGCCGTTTGGAAATTCCGGGGATACCGGGGAGGCGGTCTCCAAGCGGTGTTTTCAAGTTCTGGTATTGTGTTACGAATGACTCACTCTTCCGGGTGGGCCGATAAAAAATGACGACCTCTTACGATGCTGACTTCCGCCTTTCCGCTCCTCAGGCCTCTTCCATGGCCTTTTCCGGACGCGGGCGCGACTTCCTGAAACTCCTGATCGCCGGCAGCCTGTTCCAGATCCCGACCTTCGGGTTCTATCGCTTCTGGATGATCACCAAGCTGCGTCGCCATCTCTGGGCGAATACGCAGGTCGAGGGTGAGCCGTTCGAATACACGGGAACGGCGAAGGAGCTGCTGATCGGATTCCTGATCGCCTTGGCGGTCCTTGGCCCGATCTACATCGCTTACTTCATTCTCACCTTCATGGCCGAGGAACGGTATGCCTTCGTCAGCGTGCCGTTGATCCTCGTCATGTATGTGCTGGCTCATTTCGGCAGCTATCGGGCTCGCAAGTACCGGGCCAGCCGGACGGTGTTCCGTGGGATCCGGTTCTGGATGAAGGGCTCGGGCTGGGCCTATGCCGGCCGCGCGATCCTGTGGGATATCGCAACCTTGCTGACACTCGGCCTCGCCCTGCCATGGGCGACGGCCTCCCTGGAACGCTACCGCATGCGCCAAACCTATTTCGGCAGCGTGCGGGGTGACTTCGCCGGGACGGGCTGGACGCTGTTCAAGCGCGGATGGCGGATCTGGGCTTTGGGATTGGTCGTCGTGGCTTTCGAACTTGCCCTCACAATTCTGGTCTCTTCTCCTTCCGGAATGATGTTCTTACCCCACTACTCAGTGTCCCTAGTAGGGGTGATGATTCTGGGATTTCTGGTCATTGTCGTTGCCGGCGTGGTCCTCCTTCCGCTTGCAATGGCGATCTTCACACGCTGGCATATCGACGGCCTGCGCTTCGGCGATGTCACCATCGTGAGCAAGCTTCGACTTGGCACGTTCTACGGCCTATTCTTCAAGCTGATCTTTTCCTCCATCGGGTTCGCGATCGCTTTTTTCGTTCTGGTGGGCATCGCCACCGTCCTGGCCGGGATATTCCTTCAGGACACTCTGGCGGCGCTGAAGAGCGGCGAGATAACAGTGGCGACGTTCGGCATCGGCACCCTGATCGTCATAGCCTACCTCTTCTTCCTGCTTGGTTTTGGCGTCCTTCAACGCTACTTCCTCGTACGGGGCCTGTGGGCAGCCGTCGTCATGACGACTACGGTCGCAAACCTTCGTTCGATCTATGCCGTGGTGGCGGCAGGCCAGCCGGCCGGATTGCTCGGCGAAGGCCTTGCGGACGCGCTCGACTTCAACGTCGGCATATGAGGTAAACCATGACGGATGCGGTGTTCTATGACGGGGAGAGCGCCCGCCGCAGGACCGTCAATCTGAAGGTTACCGCAACCAGCCTCGACATCCATGAGGGGGGCGAATGGATCGCCTCCTGGCCCGTTGGGGCCGTGAGGCGGAAGGATGCGCCCCAGGGCGTCTTGCGATTGACCTGCGAGAGCGGGCCGTCTCTCGCCCGGCTCGACGTCGCGGACACGACCGATCAGGAGACCATCCGGCTTCATTGCCGCCATCTCGAGACCGGTCACGGCCGGGAGCGGACCGGCCAAATCCTGTTCTGGTCGGTCTCCGCGGCGGCCTCCATCCTCCTGTGCGTGTTCTATCTGCTTCCCATCCTGGCGGAGCGTTTGACGCCGTTCATCCCAATCTCGTACGAGCGGCACCTGGGAAAGGCCGTGGACAATCAGGTGCGGGCGATCTTCAGCGGCAAGATCTGCGAGGAGACGCGTGGCGACGCGGCGATGAGGACACTGATCGCACAGCTGACGAAGAGCCAGGATACGCCGCTCGATGTCGACGTCGCGGTGATCGAGTCCAAGGTGCCCAACGCCATCGCGCTGCCCGGCGGCCGGATCTACCTGTTCAGCGCGCTTCTCGAGAAAGCCGAATCCGCCGACGAGATCGCCGGCGTGCTGGCTCATGAAATGGGCCATGTCGCGCACCGGGACGGCCTTCGCAGGATGATCCAGGCCGGCGGCACGTCTTATCTGCTCGGCCTCCTGTTCGGCGACGTGACGGGCGGCGGTGCGATCGTGTTCGTCAGCCGTTATCTCATCGACAGCGCCTATTCCCGTGACGCCGAGACTGCCGCGGATGATTTCGCCGGACGTACGATGACGGCTCTGGGGCGGCCCGCCCATGCCATGGCCCTGTTGCTCAAACGCATCGACGGCAAGGATGATGCGAAGAGCGGGAACGATTTCAGCATTCCGGCTTTTCTGTCTACCCACCCGGTTACCGATCAACGGCTGAAAGCTTTGGAAAAACAGGTACCGTCCCAACAAGGCGAGCCGCTTCTCAGCCAAGAGGAGTGGCGCGCGCTCAAAGAGATTTGTAAGACGACCTGATGCGCCGTCTCATCATCGAAGAACCGGTCTCCCGCCCGGCGAAGTGGTCTCCCGCCTTGGCATCGTTCGCGCTCGTCGTGACGTTGCTCGCAGCGCTGCTCATCCGCTTCGGCCGAATCGACTATCCATCGGGCTTCATCGCGCTCGGCGCCGGCCTTGCAATCGCGCTCGTGGCAGTCGCCATGGCCTTGCTGGGCTTCGTCCGCATCTGGCAAGAGGGGCGCCGGGGGCTCGGCAGCGCCGTGAAGGGGCTCATCATCGCGGCGCTCGTCCTTGCCTATCCGGGCTTCATGGCGCTTAAGGCCGCTACCTTGCCGCCGATCGCCGATGTCAGCACCGACACGGACGACCCTCCGGCCTTTTCCCGTTCGCGCGCCGCCCTCGCGGCCCGTGACGGGCGCCTCCCGCCCGACGTCGCCCCGGAGGCGCGCGAGATGCAGCGGGCTTCCTATGTGCAGATCGCGCCGCTCACGCTGGATATCGGCCCGGAGGAGGCCTTCGCCATCGTGGAGAAGGCCGCCCACAATCTCGGCTGGCAGGTGATCGAAGCCGTGCCGCCCGGCGGGCGCATCGGACTCGGTCGGCTGGAGGCGGTCGACCGTTCGCGCGTGCTCAAGATGCCGAGCGACATCACCGTGCGGGTTCGCCCGCGCGTCGACGGGACGCGCATCGATATCCGCTCGGCTTCCCGCTTCGGCAGCCACGATCTCGGCGCCAATGCCGGCTACATCCGGGACTTCCTCGAAGAAGCCTCGAACTTGGCGATCGCGGTGCGCTGATCAGGCGGGCCGGTACTCGCTGTCCAGGGCGGGAATGCCCTCGACGCTCGCCTGGCCCTTGGCGACCAGATCCTCCAGATGGGCGAAGACCGATAGGCCCGCAGCCCCGACCAGGGCCGGGTTCAGGCCCTGGTAGATCGCCGCCACGATCTCGGGGATCGTCCGGTCGCCGGCCTTGAGCCGGTTGAGGATCGAGGCCTCGCGCTGGCGCCGGTGATGGATGAGGGCCCGAACGAATCGCTGAGGCTCCTGCACCGGCCCGCCGTGGCCGGGCCAATAAAGCGTTTCCTCTCGGCCCTTCAGCTTGTCGAGGGATTCCATGAAGGCGCTCATGGACCCGTCGGGAGGCGCGATCACGGTCGTGGACCAGGCCATCACGTGGTCGCCGGAAAACAGCGCCTTCTCCTCGGGCAGCACGAAGGCGAGATGGTTCGCCATGTGTCCGGGCGTCGCGAGCGCCTCCAGGGTCCAGCCGGGGCCCTCGACCGCGTCGCCCTCGCGCATCTCGCGGTCGGGTGCGTAATCCTTGTCGGAACTCGCCTCCAGCGAGTTGACCTCGCCCGAGAACAGGGGCCGGGCGCTGTGATACGGCGCGCAGCCGACGATCTCGGCTCCCGTGGCGGCTTTGAGAGCGCGAGCGGCCGGCGAGTGGTCCTTGTGGGTATGCGTGACGAGGATATGGGTCACCGTCTCGCCCCGGACTACGTCGAGGAGCGTCTCGATATGGCCGGGGACGGCGGGGCCCGGATCGATGATGGCGACGTTCCCCGAGCCGACGATGTAGCTGCAGGTCCCGGTGAATGTGATGGGCCCCGGATTGCGGGCGACGATCCTGCGCACGAGAGGGCTCATGCGCACGCATTCGCCCGATTGGGCCGGAGCGCGGATGTCGAAAATGAGATCGTCGGCCATGCAGGAATCCTCAGGGATGCAACCGAGCATCCGGCGCTTCCTAGCGCATCGTGCGGAAAAGTGGAGTTGGTTCGGAAACGAATTTGGGGTCGATGCGTGTCCACAGCACCGGCAAATGCCCGAACCTTCGCTTGAGGCAAGGGCCGGACCTCCGTATAAGGCTTCATGAGCCGCCGCGCGAATGGCGGAACGATCTGGAGATTCAATTCATGACGACCGGCGTCTCTTCGCTGTCTTCTCCGTCGACCCTCGTCGGCCTGCTCTGGCCGTCCCGGGACGATGCCCGCTTCGCGGCCCTTCGCGCCATCGTTCTGATGGCGGCCGGCACGGCGCTTCTCACTCTTTCCGCCAAGGTTCAGGTGCCGCTGCCTTTCGTTCCCCTGACGCTGCAGACCCTGGTCGTTCTGCTCATCGGTGCGTCCTACGGCTGGCGCCTCGGCGGCGCGACCGTCGGCCTCTATCTCGTTCAGGGCGCCATGGGCATGCCGGTCTTCGCCGGCCCGACGGCTGGAATCGGCTACATGATGGGCCCCACCGGCGGCTTCCTCATCGGCTTCCTGGCTGCGGCCGTCGTGATGGGCTTCATGGCCGAACGTGGCTGGGATCGTTCGCTCCCGCGCGTCATCATCATGATGATCATCGGTCACGCAGTGATCTTCGCCTTCGGCCTGGGTCAGCTGTCGCTGGTCATGCCCTTCGCGAAGGCCTGGACCGTCGGTGCGGCTCCCTTCATGGCGGCAACCCTCGTGAAGACAGCCCTGGCCGTGGCCCTGATGCAGGCTGCCTGGTCCGTGACCCGCCGCGGCGGCAGGGCCTGATCGGCTCCTCAAAAGGACGTGTTCCGGAAGCCGCCTTCGGGCGGCTTCTTCTTTTTGAGGTTGGGATCAGGCTGGCCGGTCAGCCGACCGAATGGACCAGCCGGAGCTTGGGCTTGGCCTTCGTGGTGCCATAGAGGAAGGCGATGTCGGCCCATTCTTCGTCGCCGCCATTGTCCTCAATGCGGTAGCCCATCTGCTTGGCGATGGCCTCGACCTGGCTGAGGTTCGAGCGGGCGATCCAGCGCGAGAATTCGCCCAATCCCTGATCCATCAGCACGGCAATCATGCCGATCTCGACACCTTGATCGAAATCTTCGGTGCGGCCGGGAAAACGCAGCCGCAGGCCGTCATCCAGGTGGATATGTCGCATAACGGGAAGCCCCCAAATCACCCTTTTCGGGTACCTTTTGTTGGAATGTATCAAGGAATGTCCTGCGCTGGAAGGTGGCATGGACGCGCATGCGCCCGGGCGATGCGCAAGGGGAACCGGCCCGGCCAGCCGCTCATTAGCCCTGCGACCGCTTCGAAACAGGAGGGCTCCCATGGCCGAACGCAGAATCACCGCGTTCTTCGATACTTACGACGAAGCCGCGCGGGCGGTGCAGCGGCTCGAGGCAGCCCATGTGCCGAATTTCGAGATCAGCCTCGTCTCCAACAATTTCAACGATGCCTACACGCATCACGCAACCCGCTCCTTCGACAAGGAGGAAGCGCCGCATGAGTTCGCCGGAGCCACCGCGGCGGCCGGCACGGTCGCCGGGGCCGGAGCCGGTCTCCTGGCGGGGCTCGGCACGGTTGCCGTTCCCGGCTTTGGACCCGTGATCGCCGCGGGGTGGATCGTCTCGACCCTCGTGGGAGCCGGCGCCGGAGCCGCCGTCGGCGGCCTCACGGGCGCCCTGGTGGATGCCGGGCTCGGCGACGAGGAGGCGCAGAATTATGCGGAAGGCGTCCGTCGCGGCGGAGCGCTGGTCACCGTAAAGGTCGACGAGGCGCAGAGGGACAGGGTCGTACGCATTCTCGACGACGAGGGCGAGATCGAGCCGAGCGAAGAGGAAAGGGAGGCGGCGAGGGAGCGGGATGAGGCTCCGGCTCCTCCGATCGGTGCCGCCGCTTCGACCACCACGGGCCTGACCACCGATCTCATGCCCATCCCCTTCGACGAGGACGATGACGACGCAACGCTCCATGTCGAGCTGGAGGACGAGCGTCTTCGCCGCCCGACGGGCACGAAACCTGAATAGGAAGGCGAGGGAAGATATCTCCTGCCACTCGCTTTCCGATGTCTTCGCGGGGGCGACCGGCCTTAGCGGCCGGCGCGGAAGGTCCGGTCCAGGCTCCATGCACCGCCGCCGGCCGCTGCGATGAACAGGAACACGAAGCAGTAGAGAATGGCGGCATCGCCGCCGTTCAGGACGGGGTAGAAGCTGCGCGGAGCGTGGGCGATCCAATAGGCGGCGGCCATCAGGCCCGAGAGCACGAACGCGACCGGGCGCACGAACAGGCCGGGGACCAGGAGCGCTCCGCCGACGATTTCCAGAACTCCTGCAATCCAGGGAAGGCTGAAGGCCGCCGGACCGGGATTGGGAGAGGCCGGGAAGCCGAGGAGCTTCTGCGTCCCGTGCGCCATGAAGATGAGAGCGGCGACGATGCGCAGGATGCTGAGGAGGCGCGGCGCCCAGACGGTCTCGAGCCGATCGGTATTCATCAGGAATCTCCAAGCTTCAGATGGTGGGGCGGATGGTTTGTCCGGTCCGCCCATTAGTGAGGTCCCGATACAGGCTCCGCCCGGATCTTCCCAGCCTCCAACGCGAAGCTTCCGGTAACGAGTTGCTTACCACGTTCCCAACTCGGTTTGATCCGGCTCACGAGTCGGGCGTTTCTCCTACGCCAACAGAACAGGAGGCTTGAATGACCATCCTCGATCCGAAAACCGGGCAGCTCGTCACCATCGACCTCACCGCCAAGCCGCGTCGTGCGTGATGCCGATTGTCGGCCAGTCGCTCGTCGCGTCGTATGAATCTCAAAGCCTCGTCTTCTCCCAATCTTTTGATCATCCTTTCCGCTGAACCTTCGCCCGGGCGCCTTATTTTAAGGTCGAACAGCACGCGTTCGTGACCTGACGCACATCGCTCCTGTGACAACTTGTCGATGGTTGGAAAGGCAGGAACCCTTGCTGTGCAACGGCATTGGCTAACAGGAAAGCATTCAACCGAGTGCCTGCGCCAGGGTTGGATGATCCTTGATCGTTAGCAGCGCCTAAGGCGATCCGCGTTTTGAAGAATCGAGAGTTGAGGAGAGTCGCATGGCTCTGACGGGACGTTTCAATCTTCGCAAGACCTTCACCGGCCGCATCGTTCTGCAGGTCGAGGAAGAGGTGATGGGCTTCTGGAGCCGGATGTTCGGCAAGGCCAGGCCGCATCGCCGCTGGCGCGACGCGAATGTGCTGGATCTGGCGGCTCCGGAGCTGCGCAGTCTCGTCGACCTGCGGTTCCGTCCGCGTTACATGCCTCAAACCAGCGAGATGTCCCAAGACTGGCCCAAGGCCGAGCGCCCGCTTGAGGCGGCCCCTGCCCAGACCCTGCACTACGAAACTTATCAGGAGGATGGACGCTTCTCGACCCATTGAGAGGCGCCACACAGGGCGCCTTGCGAGCCGTAACCCGCATCCGCCAGGCACTCTAACCTGCGGCTCGATCGACCATTTCGACTGGGGAGAAGAATGGTCGGAGTGGCAGGATTTGAACCTGCGACCCCCACGTCCCGAACGTGGTGCGCTACCAGACTGCGCTACACTCCGACACCGAGAAATTCCCGGGAGGCCGGTCTTATAGCGGCGGGGCGGGGACGCCGCAAGGGGAGAATTCGGTCTTTCTTCGAGATATCTGACCACCCGCAAAACGGTGTTGCCAGCCGCCATCGGGCCGATTATGTACACGCCACATCTGTTGGGGCGTCGCCAAGTGGTAAGGCAGCGGTTTTTGGTACCGCCATTCCCAGGTTCGAATCCTGGCGCCCCAGCCATCCCATGCTAAGTTCCTGAAACCGAAAGCTTTTCTCCTGATTTCGGGCGAGGCGCTCCGTCCTGCTGCGCACGTCCACACGGATGCCGGCCGGTTCCCATCTTCTGCGTCGCGTTGTGGGCGATTGATGTCGTTGCCGACTCGCGGCCTAAACTACGGTTCTGAGCGATCGTAAAAGCGAGTGGGGCGGCCGTTCTCCAGCCAGACCAAGCCCGCAGGTGACCCGCTTGGCGTGATCGCTGTCCACTGGTCCCGGGGCGCGGCAGCTTGCCGGTCGGGGTCCGACCCAATCAGTCGATGTCCGTAGGCAGCCGGACACGATGAGTGGGAGGCTGATCCCGTTTCGGCCTCTTGCTTTGAGGTGGCCGGGAGCTAGTTCAGATACCAATCGTTGACACCAGCTCTGGCTTTCGATCTCGCTTTATATGAGAACCTGCAAAACTCGTAACGTCTTGCTCACGCCCGAGCTTGAAGCCCTTCTCGACAGCAAGGTCGCATCCGGACTCCGCCGCGCAGGCGAGGTCGTTCAGGTCGCCCCGCGGTTCCTCGACGAGGACGGGTTTCGATTGGGGCGGAAGCTGCAATCGGCCCAGGATCCTCCCGATGGACACTAGGCTGTCGAGCGAGAGCGATCCCACGGCGCTCGATTTCCTGTCGGGCGGTGGCGAGACCGGTTCCCTCATGCGGACGCACGACTGGTCGGCCTCGCCGCTCGGCGCGCCGTCGACATGGCCCCAATCGCTGCGCTCGGTGGTCGGTCTGATCCTCGGCTCAAAGTTCCCGATGTTCGTCGCCTGGGGGCCCGAACTCGGCTTCTTGTACAATGATGCTTATGCGGAGATCCTCGGTGCCAAGCACCCCCGTGCGCTCGGCGCGCGCTTCCATGACGTCTGGTCCGAGATCTGGCCGGATATCTCTCCGCTGATCGAAGCGGCTCTGGCCGGCGAGGCCACCTATCGGGAGAACCTGCCGCTCCTCATGAACCGCAAGGGATTCGACGAGCAGACGTGGTTCACATTTTCCTACTCCCCGGTGCGCGACGAGAGCGGTCGGGTGGCTGGCATGTTCTGTGCGGTTGCCGAAACAACGGGCCAAGTCCTCGCCGAGCGGCGGCAGGCTTTTCGCATCGGGCTTGAGGAGACGCTTCGCGTTCTTTCGGACCCGCGCGCCGTCATGACGGCGGCCGTCGAGGCGCTTGGACAGCATTTGGGTGCCAACCGGGTCGGATACAGCGAGGTGCAGGCCGATGATGAGACCATCGTCTGCGAGACGTGCTTCGTCGATGGCGTGGAACCCCTCGTCGGGACTTATTCGCTTCGCGCATTCGGTCCCGACAGCATAGCGCGCCAGAGAAAGGGGCGGATCGACGTCTGTGACGACCTTGCGGCCGACCCGGCGCAGGTTCATGCCACCTGGGCGGCGATCGAGACCCGCGCCTTCGTGTCGGTGCCGCTGGTCCGCGCTGGACGCTTCACTGCCTCCCTGTACGTGAACTTTCGGGACGCTCACCGCTGGTCTACCGAAGAGGTCGAGCTGATCGAGGACGTCGCCGCGCGCACCTGGTCGGCTGTCGAGCGGGCGCGGGCCGAAGGCGCGCTTGCAGACAGCGAAAAGCGCTTCCGTGCGTTCGTCACGGCGAGCTCCGACGTGGTTTACCGCATGAGCCCCGACTGGACCGAGCTGCGCCAGCTCGAGGGAAGGGGGCTGCTCCAGGATGCGGTGGGCCCGAACGAGACATGGCTCAGCAGCTATGTTCACCCCGATGATCAGCCGCAGGTCATGGCGGCGATTCACGAAGCGATCCGGGCCAAGGGCATATTCGAGCTGGAGCATCGCGTGCGCAGGGCAGACGGAACATTCGGCTGGATCCACTCGCGCGCATTGCCGATCCTGCGGGAGGATGGTGAGGTCGTGGAATGGTTCGGCGCCGCCAGCGACGTGACGGCCCGCCGACAGGCCGAAGAGTCCATCGAGGGGCTCGCGATGCAGCTCTCGCAGGAGCGGACCCGCCTCGCGACGCTGATCGAGAACCTGACCGTGGGCGTGGCACTTGTCGACGCGCAGGGGACAACGGTGCTGGCGAACCCAGCCTTCCGGCGTTACCGGCCGGACGCCGTCATTCCGTCGAGAGTGGCCGAGGGTGCCGAGCAGTGGATCGCCCATGACGATCAGGGCTGCCGTTTGCCGAAAAGCCAGTATCCCAGTGCGCGTGCCTTGCGTGGCGAGCTGGTCAAAGGCGTCGAGTTCCTGCACCGCCTGCCAGACGGCCAGGAGAGCTGGACCCGGGTCAGCGGTATTCCCATTCGCGATTCCGCCGGGCGTGTGAGCGGCGCTTTGGCGGTGATCGTGGACATCGACGCGATCAAGCGCAGCGAAGAGCACCAGCGGCTCCTGATCAACGAACTCAATCATCGCGTGAAGAACACGCTGGCTACGGTGCAGTCCATCGCCCGGCAAACGCTTCGGAATGCGCGAACGATGGACGACGCCAAGACTGCTCTGGAAGGGCGGCTGCTGGCGCTTTCTCGGGCGCACGACGTGCTCACTCTGGAAAACTGGGAGGGAGCAGAGCTGCGCGAGATCGCAGCCCAGGCGGTCGAGCCTTACAGCAACCGAGGCGAGGACCGGCTGCATCTGAGCGGACCCAAGGTTCGCCTGCCGCCGCGGATGGCTTTGGCCGTGGCCATGGTGCTCCAGGAGCTTGCGACGAATGCGGTGAAGTATGGTGCGCTCTCCAATGCGACAGGCGAGATCAGGATGAACTGGAAGATCGACGGGACCGCTCCCGCACGCCTTCGGTTCCGTTGGGAGGAAAGCGGAGGACCTCCGGTTCAAATGCCGACGCGAAGGGGATTTGGGAGCCGGCTGATCGAGCGAAGCCTTGCCCTGGACCTGGATGGCGACGTTCGTATCGAGTTCGCCTCGACGGGCGTCATCTGTACGGTCGACGCTCCGATTGGCTGATGAACGAGTTTGGGCAGAGGAGGATCTCTCCCTCGGCTGCATTCGGCCGTTCCCGGGAGATAGACTCGGCGTGACGGGCGGCTGAACCGGCTCGTTCAGAGATCCATGTCCCACAATGTCAAGACGATGTCCCGGACGGTCAAGCAGATGGCGCACGCCAGCGTAGTCTGGCCAAGCAGCGACCGAGGAACACCGCATCGATCACAGAGTTTGTCCTCATGCGATGCTCGTGCCGGCCCCTGCACCATTTGGGAATGGAGGCTCCGCTCCACGATGGATGCCGCGGGAAATATCTCTGGACGATGCATCCCGACAGGCCTGCCCAGGATAAGGAGGGCAGCTCATGCGCAGCGCACTTACAATCCTGATCGTGACCGCAGTCGCTTTCGTCATCTCTCCCCTACGAGCCGAAGCCCAATCCAACACCCGAGGGCAATCCAACACCCGAGGAGTTGAGCAGAGCCGCCCTCTTGTCCTCAGAGTGACACCGCGCGGCTTTTCTCGCCCTGTGCCGGTCTATCTCGTCGGTTCGACCTATGTGCCGAGGAGCGCCTTCGATCCCATAGCATTCGCTCCGCCGCTTGGGCCGTCGGCGAACAACATGGCGATCGTCCTGCCGGTGACGTCCGCCTCCTGTCAGGTGACCTCCATAAGCGGGCGAACGTTCGCAAGCCTCGGATGTCTCGGTCAGTGATCATGAGGGCCTGATCGCCGATCTGGAAAGCCTCAAGGGATCCTGCCCGTTTCGCGGAAAGGCTCAGGCGCCCTTGGCCTGAAGATCCAGGACCGCTCCCACGATTCTGCGGTACTTGGTCTGTGTGACCTGCAGGTCTCTGAACCAGTTGACCAGATCGCCCCATGGATCATTGATCTGGTTCAACCCCGACAGGAAAGCGACGATCGTTCCCACCTCCGTCTTGCCATGGATGACCCAGTAGCCGCCAATGGTCAGAATGGCGCAGATGCCGAGTTGGTGCATGAAATTCATGAGAAAGTTCATCGAAAACTTCAGCTTGTAGACGCCCATGTTCAAACTGAAGACGATCTCGACCAAGGCACTCTCTCGAAGACTCGGTGAAGAATTGTGCCTATAGCCGCCCATGATCCCGATGCTGATCTGGCGCAGTGCTCCAATGCGGGCGCTGACCCGGCGGTTGATGGCCTGCTGCATGAGCGGAACGAAGACAAGTTGAGGGGAGAAGACCAGGAGCGTGACGGAGGCCAGCAGCGGTTGCAGGTGGATCAGGTAGCCGAAGACGCTGACCAGGATTCCACCCTGAAGCAGCGGCTCCGAGATGCAGCTCCCCACGAACCCGCCGATGGGATCGGCCTCATCCATGATCAGTGAGACCTTGATTCCATCCCTCATCGGCTGATGCTCGGTTTCCAGCTCGACGAGATCCGCGAGAAGCGAACTCCGCAGGTGCAGCACGGCACTTTCCCCGACCCAGCTCCGGTACAGATTCATGATCAGCTTGATCACGCCTCCGGCGAGCGCGATCGCCACATAGATCCCGGCCAGTGTCGCGATATCACGGGCGCTGTGGCTTCGAAGCGTGTCATTGATGATGCGTCGTTGCAGCTCGAGGGGGACAACCGCCGTGGCGAAGGTCAGGCCTGACAGGAGCGCCAGCCCAAGCTGGTGCCAGCCACTTGCCCGAATGATGAAGTCGAACAAGCCGAAGGGGGTTTCTCCGATGTTCTCCACGTTGGGAGAGGTCGACCGGCGCCATCTCCAGTGGCTCGCCTGCGGCTCAGATTGAGACCGATTCCTGCCCACTGCATCGACCTATCGGTACGTGAGGCTACAAGAGGCTCGTCCTATCCAACGCCGCCAAACTCTAGCTTGCGCCGGATCGACCGATCCTGCGCGGGCGGGTGCTTGACGAAGATCAATGTTCGTTCGGTCGGCGGACCTCAAGGTTCCAAATGTGCCTCATAGGAGGAAAATGGCGGTCTCGGACAGCGACGCAAGACGGATGGATCCTGCACATTCTCGTGAGACGCCGCGGTGAAATCTCCGCAATCGGCGGAGCTTCGTTGGAGGTGTGGCTCCTTCGGCACTGCGACCTCGTCGGGGCAAATGGGATCGGTAACTCCATCCCCCTCCTGATCTGGAGCGAGCCGGTGTTCGGAATGGTAATCCTGCCGCTGAAGACGGCTGGAGATAGCTGCGGGAGAGGTCCGAGATGGTGCGGTCGGTTTCTGCGTCGGATCGAGCGCCTGTGCACCAGGACCGGGTCGACTCGGGGCGGACGCCAGCGGACACCGCTGATCGCTTCTGGATCTATTCTGCGGAGGAGAGCCTCGCCCGCACCAAGACGGGGAAGGAGGGGTTGCCCTCGATGGAAGCAGCCCGACGGTTAGCGGATGTCGGGCACAATGTCGCCGTCGAGCCGACTCGGCGCAGAATTCTTGCGAAGATCGGCAAGCGCCTCGTCGAGCCGCTGATCGCCATCCTGATCGCGGCCGCCCTGATCTCCGGCGCTACGGGGGATTGGGCAAGCTTCGGCATCATTCTGACCATCCTGGGGCTCTCCATCGCCCTCGACGTCACGCAGGAGCATCGCGCCGAGGCTGCGGCGGAAGCTCTCAAGCGTTCAGTGGCGGTACGCTCGACCGTCGAGCGGGACCGCAAGCCTGTCAGCCTGCCGGTCGACGAGATCGTCCCCGGCGATATCGTGCTGCTGCGGGCGGGCGACCTTGTTCCGGCAGACGGCATCGTGCTCGACAGCAAGGCGGCCCACACGAACGAGGCATTACTGACCGGCGAGCCGTTTCCGGTCGAGAAGCGACCCGGCCCGAGCGATGCGGACACGCCGGCGGAAGCGTTCAATGCCCTGTTCGGCGGCACGGCGCTGGTGAGCGGCGAGGCGACCATGCTGGTGATCGCCACCGGTGCCCGAACCCGATTCGGCGGGATCGCAGCCGCCCTGCGGTCGGTAGAGCCGCCCACCGCCTTCGAGAAGGGGCTGCACGCCTTCGGGATCCTGATCCTGCGCATGACTGCTTTCCTGGTGCTGTTCGTCCTCCTCGCCAACCTGATGCTCCATCGGCCAGCCATCGAGTCCTTCCTCTTCGCGGTGGCACTGGCGGTCGGTCTCACGCCGGAACTGCTGCCGATGATCATGACCGTGACCTTGTCGCGTGGAGCCGTCCGCATGGCAGCCCGCAAGGTGGTCGTGAAGCGCCTCTCGGCGATTCATGATCTTGGGTCCATGGACGTGCTCTGTACTGACAAGACCGGCACCTTGACCGAGGCCAGCATCGCGCTTGTCGGCCATCCAGGTCCCGACGGAGAGGATTCTGATCGTGTGATCGAATTGGCTGCTGTCAACAGCCGGTTCGAGAGTGGTGTCAGGAGCGCGCTTGATGACGCCATTCTCTCGCACACGGCAAACAAATCACTCGAGACATGGCGGCGGACTGCGGATGTGCCGTTCGACTTCGAACGTCGGCGCGTTTCTGTTCTCGTGGAGAGGAACGGCGAGCGCTTTCTGATCGTGAAAGGGGCGCCCGAAGAGATTCTGGCGCGGTGTGATCAGATCGATCAAGGGACAGGGAATGCGGTTGCCCTTGTTCCTGACATGCGGGCGCAGTTGGAGCGCCTTCTCGAGGAGAAGTCCGGTCAAGGATTTCGCTGCCTCGGCGTTGCCTGGCGCAACATGCCGGCAGATCGCGACAGGCCTGCCGTTGAGGATGAGCAGGATCTTGTCTTCGCTGGATATTGCGTCTTCGTCGATCCGCCGAAGGCCTCGGCGGCTCAGGCGATCGCGCGACTGGAGGCTGCCGGAGTCAGAATCAAGATCATCTCAGGCGATGCCGCGCCGGTTCTGCGCCACATCGTCGAGACACTCAATGTCCCGGCGCGGGGTTTGCTGACCGGGGCCGAGATTGCCAAGCTCAGTGACGAGGCGCTGGCCGTACACACAGCCGAGACCGACCTTTTCGCTCGCGTGTCACCGGACCAGAAGACGCGGATCGTCCGCGCGCTTCAGGCGCGGGGCCATACGGTCGGATTCATCGGCGACGGCATCAACGATGCTCCTGCCATCAAGGCCGCGGATGCCGGTGTGTCCGTGGATGGGGCATCCGATGTCGCCCGTGCCGCAGCCGATATGATCCTGCTTGAGCACGACCTGGAGGTCGTAGCCGATGGGGTCGCGGAGGGGAGAAGGACCTATGCGAACATCATGAAATACATCCGCATGGGGACCTCTTCGAATTTCGGCAATATGCTGTCGATGGCGTTCGCATCCCTGTTCCTGCCCTTCCTCCCGCTGACTCCGATCCAAGTCCTCCTCAACAATCTGCTCTACGACGTCAGCGAAACCGGCATTCCGTTCGACAACGTCGATGAGCGCGAGATCGCTCGCCCTCATACCTGGGACATGCACGAACTGTTACGTTTCTCGCTGATCATGGGACCGCTGTCGTCCGTGTTCGACATCGCGACCTTCATTGTTCTGCTGCAGGGTTTCGGCGCCTCGGCGGAGGTGTTTCGGACGGGGTGGTTCGTGGAATCCACGGCAACGCAGATCCTCGTCGTTTTCCTGATCCGAACCACCCTGCCGGCCTGGATCAGCTGGCCAAACAAGGTACTGGTGGCGAGTTCGCTCGGAACCCTGAACGTTGCTCTCCTCATCGCACTATCGCCCCTGGGGCGCGGCTTGGGTTTTGGAGTTCTTCCCTGGCCAATCCTGCTGATCATGGCCGCTCTTGGAACAGGCTACCTTCTCGCTGCGGAAGCGCTGAAGCGGTTCGCACTGCCCAAGCAGCGCTCGATCGGAGGGCACCAGGGCAGGCGCTTGAAAGTCATCGGCTGAATGCACTTTCACGCTTCCTTCCTGAGATTTCACAGTCGGACTTGAAAAGCGCAGGCAGCGAAATCGTGATTGGTCTCTTGACCTTGCTGGAGCGCTGATGAAGCTGCTGTAAGGGCATCTACGAGACGAACGAGCGGCCGTGCGCGTGCCGCACGACCGCTCGTGAGTTTCCTGCGAGGAGCTACCCGATGCGAGGGCGCAGCGAAGTTGTGCCGAGGGGCAGGGTGACGGGCTTCACGGCGAAGGCACCGTCGCCGATGAGGGCATGGGCAAGGGCGGCGAGAGCCAGGAAGGCGGGGTATTCCCAGCCGCCGTTGGGCGCGTTGAAAACCCAGCCGTTCGGGGCGTGCACGAGCAGGGCGCCCAGGAGGACCGGCAGGAGCACGACGGACACGGCACGGCCGTAGAAGCCCAGCAGGATAGCGGCGCCGCCGATCAGCTCGGCCAGGATGATGGGCCAGGCCAGGAAGGCCGGAAAGCCGACCTGCGTGAGGAAGCCGGCGAAACCTGGCACCGTGAAGACTGCGATCTTCAGATAGGCATGAGCGATGAACATGATGCCAAGAGCCGCGCGGAGGGCGAAAGCACCATAGGGAGCAAGGCGGGTGTCGATCATGGTTTTGTCTCCGGGACCCCTGTGGTCCGTGTGCCAAGAACCTGATCTTTTCATCGATGCAATGCAATTGACCTGAATGCAGGGAAATTATTGCGATAATGCAAAAAGCCTCGCTTGGGGCAAGGCCTTCTGTTAGCCGGTTCGGCGGGCTAGAGCCCGATCGATGCTCAGGCCGCCGGAGTCGTCCAGGGAGCCCGCCCTTCGACCGGGTAGGCCGGATCGTTGTAGCCGGGCGTCGAGGGGTGCCTGGCGGGGACGAGACCGTCCACGAGGGCTTCATCCTCGGAGGTGAAACGATAATCGAGAGCCTTCAGGTAGTCGTCCCATTGCTCTTCCGTGCGCGGACCCGCGATCACCGCCGTGACGATGCGGTTGTTCAGGACCCATCCCACGGCGAACTGACCCGCGGTGATGCCGTGCGCCTCCGCATGGCGCTTGAGGTCCTGCGCGATCTGGAGGGATTCCGGGCGCCATTCGGTCTGCATCATGCGCTTGTCCTGACGGCCGGCGCGGCTCGTCTCCGGCGGCGGCGCGTCGGGGCTGTACTTGCCGGTCAGGACCCCGCGCGCGAGCGGAGAATAGGGCACGACGCCGAGGCCGTAATAGTGACAGGCGGGCAGATGCTCGACCTCGGGCATCCGGTTCATAGCGTTGTAATAGGGCTGGCTCACCACGGGCCGGTCGATGCCGAGGTCGTCGCAGAGGCGGCAGATCTCGGCCACGCGCCAGGCCTTGTGGTTCGAGACGCCGAAATACCGGATCTTGCCCTGACGCACGAGATCGCCCAATGCGCGCACCGTCTCGGCGAGAGGCGTCGAATAGTCTTCCCTGTGGATGTAGTAGATATCGATCCAATCCGTGCCGAGGCGCTTCAGGCTCGCTTCTGCGGATTCCATGATGTGCCGCCGCGAGAGACCACGATCGTTGGGGCCTTGTCCGGTCGGATTGGCGACCTTCGTGGCGAGCACCCAGTGGGAGCGATGTGCCGCGATGGCTCTTCCGGTGATCTCCTCGGAGACGCCCTCGTTGTAGACATCGGCGGTGTCGACGAAGTTTACGCCCGCCTCACGGGCTTTCGAAATGATGCGCGCGGAGAGCGCCTCGTCGGTCGGTCCGCCGAACATCATCGTGCCCAGGCAGATCGGGGAGACCTTGAGGCCGGAACGGCCCAGGTTGCGGTAATCCATGTGAAGCTCCGTCCTGATGCGGTCATCGAATAAGTCATGCAGGTGCGCTTTCAACGGCCCGGCATTGCACCGAGAGCCGACAGGTCCGCTTCAGCTTGAGCGACCGAGACCGCTCCGGGCTTGAGACCTTCCCGCGCCATGCGGGCGCCCAGCTCCGTGAAATAGGTGTTCACCGGCACGGGCACGCCGTGCAGGCGTCCGAGCAGCACGATCTCGCCGTTGAGGTAATCCGTCTCGATGGAGCCGCCGCCGCGCGCGAGGCTCTGGGTCGTTGAGCTGCCGAGGCGGTCGATGCCGGCGATCGGTTGCTGCTTCACCAGCTGCGCCCGGCGCGCATCGGCCGCGCCCACATCGAGCCAAAAGATTCCGGCGGCCCTGTAGGCGGCTTCGGCCTCGGCGCGAACGAGTGTTTCCAGGTGCTTGAAATCGGCATCGAGTCCGAGCGCGGCCTGCAGGATGTTGCTCAGGTTGAGGATGAGCTTGCCGTATTTGCTCTGCATCACGTCCTGCGAGACGAAAGTCGCGATGTTGGCCGCTTCCAGCGCCTCGGCGAGCTTCGTGTCGTGCGCGTTGCTGCCGCCTGGATAACGCCCGATGTCGAAGATGCCGTGACGCGGCACGGAGTGCGCGGCGATCTCGCCAGGCGCCGAGATCGCCGCCGGCATGATCACCGTCACGCCATGCACCTCGGGAAACAGGCGAAGCGCCAGCCGTTCGTTCGTGACGCCGTTCTGAACGCAGAAAAGGGGCTGCCCCGTGACGCCCGCGGTCCGCAGGCGTTCGAGCGCAGCGAGCGTGTCCTGCGTCTTCATCGTCAGCAGGATGGCATCGTCCGGGCGGAAGTCGATCTCCGTCGGGTCCGACACGCAGGAGAACTTGGCGCGCTCGTGCTTCTCCGGCGTGCGCAGAAGCAGCCCGTCGTCCTGGATCGCCTTGAGCTGGGCGCCGCGCGCGATGCCGATGACCTCTTGCCCCGAGAGCGTCAGGGCCGCCGCGACGGTCCCTCCAATTGCGCCGACGCCATAGACGATGATCCGCATGATGATTCTCGCGTGAAAGCTGGATGGGAGGAAATAGGCTCACCCCCTCTTTAAGCGCGTTGTCCCGCGTGTTCCAGCGTTTAGCGCGTTTTCACGGAAGCGGCGGCGAGCGCGGTCAAGGATGTGCTGGACAATTTCCGGACGGACCTTCGACGCCATCACCGGCCTTGTGTCGGTGATCCCGATGCTGAAAGGCGCGAGGCCTCTCCAGACGAGAGGGCCGGGACTGATCCCCGGATCAGGTCCGGGGACGGCCATGAGGTGGTGCGACAACACCAGAACAACCTGTCGCACCTCACTCCCGCGCCGCCCACACCATGCCGCGCCTCAGGATGGTGCGCATCTGAGGCACGTCGAACTCCTTCGCCACATGCCCGAGGGAGCTGTAGAACACGCGGCCCTGGCCATGGCGGCGCTTCCAGACGACGGGCATGACGACGCCTTTGATCCAGGGCGCGTGCTCGCCTGAGAACGTCGTCGTGGCAAGGACCTCGTTCGAGGGGTCCACATGCATGTAATATTGTTCGGAGTGGTAATCGAAATCGCCGATGCCCTGCATGACCGGATCGTCGGGCCGGGTGACGGTCACGCGGTAGTCGATGATGTTGCCAGGATGGGCCACCCATTGTCCGCCGCACATGAACTGGTACTCGACCGCATCGCGGAAGGCATCGCCCATGCCGCCGTGAAAGCCGGCGAGGCCGGTGCCCTCGCGGACGGCTTTGGAGAGGTTCGACACCTCGTCCTTTTCGATCTTCGACATGGTGAAGATCGGCACGACGAGACTCATCGTGGAGAGCTGCGGGCTGGCGAAGGCGCGGGTCGAGTTGTCCAGGTGAACCTGGAAGCCCTCGTCCCGCAGCATTCCGGCCACGATGGCGGCGCATTGCTCCGGTTCATGACCGGGCCAGCCGCCCCACACGATGAGTGCTTCGCGCATCGCTCGTACTTTCTTATCTCTTGCTTCGATCGGTTTCAGGCGGCGGATGCCGTCTCCGGCAGGCCCTTCCAGAGAAGTGCCGCGTCGGTATCCTCCAGCACGGCCGGTCGTTCGAGGGAGGTTGTGATCGCGCGCGCCTGTCCGGTGGCGGCTCCTTCGAGGATGCTGTGCATCACCTCGAGAACGTGCAGGCCGAGACGACCGCTGGAGCGATGCGGCGTGCCGTTCAGCACGGCGCTCGCGAGGTCGGCGAGGCCGAGCGCGCGATAGTTCGCCTTGTTCGGGATGTCGGGAGCCCAGTTCGGCGAGCGCCAGTTGGGAGCGCCCAGCGGCATCTCGCTGGAATCCACCGCGCGCCAGTCGCCGCCGCGCTCGGTGATCTCCACCTGCCCGCCGAAGAAGTTCGGATCCGGAACCCGCAGGGAGCCTTCCGCGCCATAGATCTCGATGGCCGGATGGCTGTGCTTCCACACATCCCAGCTCATGCAGAAGGTGACCTGCGCGCCCGAGGCGAATTCGAGGAGCGACATCACATGGGTCGGTGTCTCGACGGTGATGCGCTGCCCCTTGCGCGGCGACTCGGATGTCACGATGCGCTCGGGATAGCCGATCCTCGACATGGCGACGACGCGCTGGACCGGGCCGACGAGATTGACGAGGGTGCTCAGGTAATAGGGCGCCATGTCGAGGATCGGGCCGCCGCCGGGCTTGAAGAAGAATTCCGGATCCGGATGCCAGTGCTCCATGCCGTGCGACATCAGGAACGCCGTTCCGGACAGGATGCGGCCGATCTTGCCCTCGTCGACGAGATTGCGGGCAAGGCGTCCGCCCGCGCCGAGGAAGGTGTCCGGCGCGCAACCGAGGTGGAGGCCGCGTGCCTCCGCCTCGTCCACGAGCTTGCGGCCCTGCTCGAAATCGACCGCGAGCGGCTTTTCCGAGAACACGTGCTTGCCGGCGGAGAGGGCCGCGAGAGAGACGCCGAAATGCGCGGCCGGAACCGTGAGGTTGACCACGAGGTCGATATCCTCGCGGGCAAGAAGCTCATCGACCGTCAGGGCCTCGATGCCGTGACGGCTCGCCTGGGCCTGCGCGACCTCCGGCTTCATGTCGGCGCAGGCGCGCAGGGTAAGGCCGCGATAGGCCGGGATGTTCCGGAGATAGATGCCGGAGATGTTGCCGCATCCGATGATGCCGACATTGAGGGAATTCATGATCCTAATCCTCGATATTGCGCAGGAAGGCGAAGCTGTTGCGGGCAGTTGCGGCCGGATCGGCCGGCTTGTCGTGCTCGACGACCATCCATTCGGCCCCGGCATCGCGGCACACGCGCCAGAGCTCGCGCCAGTTCAGGGTACCTGAGCCGACATCGGCCCAACCGTCCTGATCCTCGTTCTGGCCGGCGGGCGCGATGTCCTTCACGTGGGCGGCTGTGATCCTGCTGCGGTAGCGGTGGATCCATTCCTTGGGATCGGCATTGCCGCGCACGAGCCAGGCCACGTCGACCTGCCAGTCGAGGGGGCTCGATCCGGCAGACTCGAAGATCAGTTCGAGGGCCGTCTTCGCGCCGTCCTTCGGCTTCAGCTCCCAATGGTGGTTGTGATAGCCGAGGCGGATGCCCTTGGCCCGGAACTGTTCGGCGATCTGCCCGAGTTCGCGGCCCAGCGAGCGCCAGCCGTCAGCCGCCATGTCGCGCTCCTCGGGCGGGACCGCCGGCATGTAGAGATGCGTGAGGCCGAGCGTCTTGCAGGCGTCCACGACGGCGTCGGGCCTCTCGCGCAGGGCCGCCATGCTGACGTGGCTCGAGGATGCCTTCAGGCCGCGCGCATCGAGCTTCGCGCGGACCTCCGCGGCCTTGTCGAGATGCGAGCCGACCGTCTCCACGTGGCGATAGCCGGCATCCGCCACCGTATCGAGGATCAGATCGAGATCTTCAAGGGATCGCAGGGTGTAGAGTTGAATGGAGAGAATATCCGTGACGCTCATGGGGTCCTCAGGGTTCGTGGAAACGGGCGCGACGAGCCTCGGGTCGAGGCCTGTCGCGATGTTGGTGTATTCACAGGCGCTCGCCGGTCTCGGCCGAGAAGAGGGACACCTGCGTGGGGTCGACGTGGAGCGTCAGGCTCTCGCCCGGGATCGCCTTGCGGCTGCCGGTGGTGCGCACCTGCACCGAGCCGACGGGATCGCTGCACCAGATGACCGTGTCGGCGCCCATGGGTTCGACGATGTCGACCTTGAAGCCCGGCCAGGCGCCGTTGCCTGCGATCTCCAGATGCTCCGGGCGCACGCCGAGCACGACCTCCTGGCCGGCCTGCGGCGTGGCGGCGAACGGATAGGCGGAGAGCGAGAGGCGGCGGTCGCCGGCGAGGACGCTCAGGCCCTCTCCGGTGTTCTCGATGCGGCCCTTGATGAAGTTCATCTGCGGCGAGCCGACGAAGCCCGCCACGAACAGGTTGGCCGGCCGATGATAGATCTCGTCGGGCGTGCCGATCTGCTGGATCTTCTGCTCCTTCATGACCACGATCCTGTCGGCCAGCGTCATCGCCTCGATCTGGTCGTGCGTGACATAGACCATGGTGGTCTTGCCGAGGCGGGCATGCAGCCGCTTGATCTCGACGCGCAGCTCGTTCCTCAGCTTGGCGTCGAGGTTGGAGAGCGGCTCGTCGAACAGGAACACGGCGGCATCGCGCACCAGGGCGCGGCCGATGGCGACGCGCTGGCGCTGGCCGCCGGAGAGCTGGTCCGGGCGGCGGTCGAGGAGCGGCGTGATCTGGAGGAGCTCGGCCGCCTTGGCGACGCGCTTCTCGATCTCGGGCCGCGGCGTCTTGGCCATCTTCAGGCCGAAGGACATGTTCTCGCGCACGCTCATGCGCGGATAGAGGGCATAGGACTGGAACACCATGGCGATGCCCCGGTCCTTGGGCTCCTCCCAGGTGACGTTTTTGCCGTTGATCCAGATCTGGCCCTCGGCCACGTCGAGCAGGCCCGCGATGGCATTGAGCAGAGTGGACTTGCCGCAGCCCGACGGTCCCAGCAGGACGATGAACTCGCCCTCGCTGATATCGAGCGAGAGGCCGTCGAACACCTGAACGGCTTCGAATGCGACAGTCACGTCGCGAACGGAAACGGACGACATGCCTTATCCCTTCACAGCGCCGGCGGCGATGCCGCGGACGAACCAGCGTCCGGAGACGAAATAGACGACGAGCGGAACGAGCGCCGCGAGCATGGTCGCTGCCATGTCCACGTTGTAGGCGCGCTCTCCTTGAGTCGAGTGAACGATGTTGTTGAGCTGCACTGTCATGGGCAGGTTCTCGCGGCCCGCGAAGGTCAGGCCGAAGATGAAGTCGTTCCAGATGCCCGTGACCTGAAGGATCGTCGCCACCACCAGGATCGGCGTCGACATGGGCAGGATCACCCGGAAGAAGATCGACCAGAACCCGCCGCCGTCGATGCGCGCGGCCTTGAACAGCTCGATGGGCAGCCCCGCGTAGTAGTTGCGGAACAGGAGCGTCATCGTCGGCAGGCCGAAGATCACGTGCACCAGCACGATGCAGGTGAGCGAGTTGTAGATGCCCGTCATCGAGAAGATGCGCACCAGGGGATAGAGAAAGACCTGATACGGGATGAAGGCGCCGAGCAGCAGGATGCCGAACATCACGTTCGCGCCCTTCACGCGCCAGAACGACAGGGCATAGCCGTTGATGGCGCCCGCGACGATCGAGAGGATTACGGACGGGACCAGGATCCGGACCGAGTTCCAGAACCCGACGCTGATGCCGTTGCATTCGAGGCCCGTGCAGGCGGACGACCAGGCCTTGCTCCACGCCTCGAACGTCATGACGGCGGGCAGGGCGACGATGTTGCCGAGTCGGATCTCGTCCATGGGCTTGAGCGAGGTCATGACCATGATCCAGAGCGGCAGCAGGAAGAATAGGGCGGCCGTGGCCAGGAAGGCATAGACGCCGATGCGGCCGATCGTGAGATGCTGCGGGCGGCGCCCCTGAGGCACGAGGGTGCTCATGCGCGCCTCCCTTCCTGGCGGATGTAGCGGGCATAGACCCAGGGCGCGAGGACGATCACGACGGTGATCAGCATCATGGTCGCGGCTGCCGTTCCGAGGGCGATGTTGTTGCGCTCGAAGAGGTGGTCCATGACGAACTTAGCCGGCACTTCGGTGGCGATGCCGGGACCGCCGAGCGTCATGGCGACCACGAGATCGTAGAGCTTCACCACGCCGGTCGCGAGAAGCACCACGGCGGTGACGATCATGGGCCGGAGCAACGGGATGACAACGGAGGTGTAGACGCGCCAGGTCGGAATGCCGTCGACCTTGGCGGCCTTCCACAGGTCCTTGTCGATGCCGCGCAGGCCGGCGAGCATAATGGCCATGGTGAGACCGGAGCCATGCCAGAGCCCCGCTATCACGATGGTGTAGATCGCCATCTTCTGGTTCACGAGCCAGTCGAAGGTGAAGCTCTCGAAGCCGAGGTCACGCACGAGCTTCTGCAGTCCGAGCCCCGGATTGAGGAACCATTGCCAAGCGACGCCGGTGACCACGAAGGACATGGAATAGGGATAGAGGAAAACCGTTCGGAAGAGGCCTTCGCCGCGCACGTTCTGATCGATGAAGACTGCCAGAAGGAAGCCGATGATCAGGCAGCCCGAGATGAACAGGATGCCGAAGATGACGATGTTCTCCGCCGAGGTGACGAAGCGGTCATTGACGAAGAGCCGGTTATATTGCGCAAGACCGACCCAATCGAGCTTGGGCAGGAGCGTGGAACTCGTGAACGAGAGCCGCACGGTCCAGAGCATGCAGCCGATATAGACGACGAGAACGACGAGCGCGGTCGGCAGGAGAGCGATGGCGGCGGGCAGGCGCGTTCGCATGCTGCGCCGGGTCTTCGTGCCGCTCGGGGCGACGCTGGGAGCGCGGATCGAGATGGTTTCCACCGGACAGGCTCCATGGAGAGTGTTCGAACCTCAGGCATGGGCGCCTCGCCCCGTGTCGCCGGGGCGAGGCAGGCGACCGCTCAGGTCGCGTCCCGCATGGCGGTGGTGACCTTCTCCATGAAGGCGTCCGCCGACATGCTGGGGTTGTTCCAGTATTGGGTGACGGCATCCTGCATGGCGCCGGAGAAGTTCGGCGTGCTGAGGAGTTCCATCGCCTCGACCTGGTTGGCCGGATCCTTCAGAACGGCGTTGGATTTCTGGGCGCAGACATCCATGGAGGAAACGTCCACATCCATCCGCACCGGGATCGAGCCTTTCTTCTTGTTGAACTCGAGCTGCGTGGTGGGATCGAGCAGCACCTCGATCAGCTTGTCTTGAACGGCAAGCTGGCCCTTGTCCTTTGTCGCCGGGAAGACGAACACGTCGCCGCCGATGACTTCCTTCGGGCTTTCACCCACGAGGGTGCAGCCATATTCCTTGCCGGGGGTCTGGCCGGCCGCCGTGAATTCGCCCTTGGCCCAGTCGCCGTTGAAGTGCATCGCGGCCTTGTTGGTGATCACCAGAGCGGTCGCGTCGTTCCAGTTGCGTCCCGGGCTGCCGGGGTCGACGAGGGCGCGCATCTTTCCGAAGAGCTCGACGGTTTCCTTGAACTTCGGATCCTTCGTGATCTGCGGGTCGCGGGCGCCGTAGAGCTTGCGGAACATGTCCGCGCCGCCATGACCGACGAGCACTGCACGGAACAGATTGTGCTCCCAGGTCGGCTGGCCACCGAGGGCAATCGGGATGATGCCCTTGGCCTTCAGCTTCTCTCCGGTCGCGACCAACTCAGGAAAGGTTTTCGGGACTTCGAGCCCGGCATCCGCGAAGACCTTGGTGTTGTAGAACATCCAGTTCTGGCCGTGAATGTTGACCGGAACAGCGTAGAACTTTCCGTTTCGCACGGAAGCGTCCACAATCGGCTTGGGCATGATCTCGCGCCACTTGCCGGCCTTGGCGATCGCATCCACGTCGCGCACGAGATCGTTGCTGACCAGCTCGTCGAACTGCTTGCCGGTGTTGAACTGCATCATGGTCGGGGGATTGCCGCCCACCATGCGGTTGATGCCGGCCGTACGGGCATTGGCGCCGCCCGCGATGGCATTGTCGACCCAGGTGCCGCCCGCCTTGGTGAACTGATCGGCGAACACCTTGACCGAGGCGGACTCGCCCGCCGAGGTCCACCAATGCAGCACCTCGGCTTTCATCTGCTGAGCCATCGCTCCGGTGCTGCAGAAAAGGGCAACAGAAAGGGTATACGCGGAAACGCGTGTCTTCATGCTCATGGCTTCCTCCCAGAAGCGTTTTATCGATTTTTGTAATCGATTACATCTTGAGATATAGGTTGTAGTGGCTTTTTAGATTAGTCAAGACATGAGTTGAGGTAAGTTATTTCCTATGAGAGGAGGTAACGTATCTTGGCGATGGCGCGGAGGTAACCTGCATGAGTCGGAAAAGTTGGCGCTCCGTAAAGGAGATACGCATCGCCGACGTAGCTCGACTTGCCGGCGTATCGACGGCGACCGTCAGCCGCGTTCTCTCGGAGCCGGGAAAGGTGCGGCAGAAAACGCACGATCTCGTGATGGAGGCGGTACGCCGGAGCGGCTACATCCCCAACAGCACGGCCCAGAAGCTTCGCACCCGTCGCACCATGAACGTGCTGGTGGTGGCGCCGCGCCTCACCAATCCGGTCTTTGCCGAGATCCTTCGCGGCGTGGACGACGAGCTGACGCAATCGGGCTACGGGATCATCATCGGCAATCTGGACAACCGGCGGGAGCGCGAGGCACGTTATGTAGAACTCGCTCTGTCCCGGCAGGTGGATGGCGTCCTTCTGCTGACGGGATACATTCCGGAGAACGGTGCCCGTGACATGCGGGAATCCGGGCTTCCCATCGTGGCCATGTGCGCCGCCATCGACGACGACAAGATCCCGAACGTGGTCGTCCAGGATCGCGAAGCGACCCGCCAAGCCGTGGAATATCTGGCCGGGCTGGGGCATCGTCGCTTTGGCTATGTCTCGGGCACACCGACCTCGATCATCGAGCACGAGCGGTTCCGTGGGTTCCGGGAGGGCATCGCGGCAGCCGGGTTCGGTCCGGACGATTTTGTGCGCTGGGAGGGGCCCTTCGTGTTCTCGACGGGCGTCGCAGCAGCTGAATCGTTCCTGACGATGAGGGATCGCCCCACGGGGATTTTCGCCGCCTGCGACGAGAGCGCCATCGGCTTCATCAAGCGCATCCGGGAGGAGCGCATCCGCGTCCCGCAGGATGTGTCGGTCATCGGCTTCGACGGGATCGAGTTTTCCGACTACACCGAGCCGACGCTCACCACGTTCCGCCAGCCCCTGCATGAGCTGGGGCGTGCCGGGGCCGACGTTCTGATGAAGCTGATCCAGAACGATATGAGCCCTGGAGATTGGGACATCCGGCTGCCGCTGACCCTGTTGGAGCGCGACACCACCGGGCCGGTTCTGCACAAGGACTACAAATCACTGCGGCGCTCCTCGATCTGAGCGCGCCGCATCGACGATAAGCTTTCAAGGATGAGGAGAACGCCATGCAGCCGGTCCGTTGGGGGATCCTGAGCACCGCGAAAATCGGCCGGACCAAGGTGGTCCCCGGCATGATGAAGAGCCCGCTCTGCGATGTGGTCGCGATTGCCTCCCGGGACGCAGGAGGCGCTCGGGCCATGGCGGAAGAACTCGGCATCGCGAAAGCCTATGGCTCCTACGAGGCGCTCCTCGCCGATCCCGACATCGAGGCGGTCTACAACCCACTGCCCAATCATCTCCATGTGCCCATTACGCTCGCGGCGGCCGCCGCGGGCAAGCACGTCCTGTGCGAGAAGCCGATCGCCGTCACGGCCGGCGAGGCGGAACAGCTGCGGCAGGCGGCCTCGCGGGTGCTGATCGCGGAGGCCTTCATGGTCCGCCACCATCCGCAATGGCAGCGTGCCCGCGACATCATCCGAAGCAGCGAGATCGGGGATCCGCGGGCGATTCAGGTCGCGTTTTCCTATTTCAACGTCGATCCGGGCAACATCCGCAACCAAGCCGGGATCGGCGGGGGAGGGCTCCTGGACATCGGCTGCTATGCCGTTGTCGCAGGACGTTTTTTCTTCGAAGCCGAGCCGCTTCGCGTCGTCACGCTGATGGACCGCGATCCCGCCTTCGGCGTAGACCGGACCGCGAGCGCCCTGATGGATTTCGGCGCCGGGCGGCAGCTGGCCCTCACGGTCTCGACCCAGGCCGTGCCCTTCCAGCGCGTCCAGATTCTCGGGACCAAGGGACGGATCGAGATCGAAATTCCCTTCAATGCCCCGCCCGACAGGCCGACCTGCATTTTCGTGGATGACGGCAGCGCCCATGGCAACCGCTCCGCCAAGGTCGTCGAATTCCCGGTCGTGGATCAGTATCAGCTCCAGGGCGAGGCGTTCAGCCGGGCGCTCCGTGGCGCTGCGCCGCTGGATTACGGGTTGGAGGACTCCATCCTGAACATGCGCATCCTGGACGCCCTGCTGCGGTCGGAGACGTCGGAGGCCTGGGAGCGGGTCTGAGACCGGGCCTCGTGGCTGCCGGGCATTCCCTCGGCAGGCCGAATCAGGCTGCTTCTTCGCACGTGCCAGATCTCCCTTGCCTCAACCGTTCAGCGGGCCGAGGCGGCTCGCCAGACTGTCCCGGATGCCGCGGAGGATCAGTCGTAGCCTGAGAGCCCGCTTGTCGGCCAAGACTGGATAGGTCGCCAGAAATGCCAAGCTTCGGCTGATGAAATAGAGGCGCCAGGCGAGGGGCGTGTAGGGTTGCCGGGCCAGCCAGAGAGCGTTTCTCACCCAGTAATAGTTCCGTACCGGTACATGGACCGCCACCTCGCGAGACCCGACCCGGACGGTTCCGCTTCCGAGCCGATGTTCGACGGCGGCCGTGGGAGAGAGATAGCTCCTGTACCCGGCGGCCCGGGCGCGGAAGCACCACTCCACGTCGACGAGGTCAATGAAGAGGTCTTCTTTGAAGCTGCCCACCGCCTCCAGAACCGACAGCGGCACCAGCGACCCCGAAGCGATGATGAAGTCACTGGCAATCGGGCGCGTCTCGGCCGCCAGGGAGAGCCGCGATACCCGAAGCCCGTCGGCGCGGTAGGCTCTCGTCTGCCTCCGAGAATTGAGTTCGAAATAGGCCGGGCCTATGGCCGCTACCCTTTCTGACCGATGGGTGAGAGCAGCCAGGTTGTCCGCCAAATCCCTCACCATGCCGGACGCGAGAACCGTATCCTGGTCGAGCAGCAGGACATGGGTGAAGCCATCGTCCCGGGCCCGGGCGATGCCTTTGTTCTGAGCCGCGGCAATGCCGATATTGCCTTCGATTTCAATAAGTTGGCCGTTGTACCGGGTGGCAACATGCCTGATCTCTCCGGCATTGGTCGATCCATTGTCGACAATGACGAGACCCTGCACCTGGGGCGACACCGACTCCAGCACCTGGGCCAGCAGCGCAATCTCCGGATTATATGTGACCGCAACGGCCAAGATGCGCATGGAAGCCCCCTGGATCAGGCGAGCGTAGTAAAGCGATGTTGACAGGCGAGCAAGCTTGGGAATGGTGCGGAGGACGGCGAGCCTCCCTGGACGGTGCCCCATGTCCTGCCGCGCCGCCACGGTCGCTCCCGTGTACGGCTTTCATTCCGGATCGGATCCGCCCCAGGTCGTAATGCCAATAAGGTGCCAGGGTTGCTGGAGCAATGCCGAAGAGGTATAGCGGCGTCCGAGGGGCTCCAGTTAGGCTTGCCATCTGGAACCGTCTTCCCTTGCGTAAGGCGCGGCACTATGGCGCTTTCCGAAGGTATGCGGTCTGGATCAATGCCCTTATAGAAGGGGCGCGCTTTCCCACGAGCCTGAAGCCGAGATTCTTCGATGCACAAAGACACGCTGCTGAAAAAGTTGAACGACAAGACCGCTGTGATCGGGATCGTCGGTTTGGGCTATGTCGGTCTTCCCCTGTCCCTCCGCTACGCCGAGGTCGGGTACAAGGTCGTCGGCTTCGACATCGACCAGAGCAAGGTCGATGTTCTGAAGCAGGGGCAGACCTATATCGAGCATATCGGCTCCGAGGGGATCGCCAGGGCGATTGCCAGCGGATTCGAGCCGACCTCCGATTTGTCCCGCGCCCGCGACGTCGATGCTCTGATCCTGTGCGTGCCGACGCCCCTCAACAAGTATCGCGAGCCGGATCTCAGTTTCGTCCTGAACACCGTCGACGCCCTCGTCCCGCATCTGAGGGCAGGCCAGGTCATGTCCCTGGAGAGCACGACCTATCCCGGCACGACGGAAGAGGAACTGCGCCCGCGCATCGAGAAGGCCGGTTTCACGGTGGGCGAGGACGCGTTCCTCGTGTTCTCGCCGGAGCGCGAGGATCCGGGCAACGCCAAGTTCAGCACGCACACCATTCCCAAGGTCTGCGGCGGTTCTACCCCGTCCTGCCTCGAGATCGGTCTGGCGCTTTACGGGCAGGTCATCAACACGGTCGTTCCGGTCAGCTCCACCCAGGCGGCCGAACTGACGAAGCTTCTCGAGAACATTCACCGGGCGGTGAATATCGGCCTCGTCAACGAAATGAAGATCATTGCCGATCGCATGGGGATCGACATCCATGAGGTGATCCGTGCGGCCGCCACCAAGCCCTTCGGCTTCGTGCCCTATTATCCGGGACCCGGGCTCGGCGGCCACTGCATTCCGATCGATCCTTTCTACCTGACCTGGAAGGCACGCGAGTACGGGCTGCACACGCGCTTCATCGAGCTTGCCGGCGAGATCAACAGCACGATGCCCGAATGGGTCGTCGAGAAGATCGCCGATGCTTTGAACGAGCGCGAGAAGCCGATCCGTGGCAGCAAGATCCTCGTGCTTGGCATCGCCTACAAGAAGAACGTCGACGACATGCGGGAGTCGCCGTCGGTCGAGCTGATGACGCTGCTTCAGGCGAAGGGCGCGGAGATCGCCTACAGCGATCCGCATGTCCCGACCTTCCCGAAGATGCGGCGCTACGCGTTCGATCTCGAAAGTGTCGAGCTGACGCCGGAGACGTTGGCTAGATACGATCTGGTGCTGCTGGCGACGGACCACGACAAATTCGACTATGACGCCATTGAAAGAAGCGCGAATCTAATCGTCGATACGCGCGGACGGTATCTCGGTGTGCGCAGGAATGTGGTCAAAGCGTAACACGCAGGTACGAAATAAGGTCCAAGACTATAGCCAGTGCCTGATCTTTGAGTGTCGGCGCAAACCGAAAACGTTTTGTGTTGCGCACAATAGCTCCAGTTTGGGTAACGGAATCAAGGAAGCCGAATTTGAGAACCGACGGTTCACAAGTATTAGAAGTGCTGCACGAGGTCCGCGACGGCTGGCGCTGGCGTGAACTATGGACGACGCTCGGATGGCGCGAGGTGATGACACGCCATCAGCGCTCGAACATCGGCCCGTTCTGGAACACAATTGGTTTGGCGTTCGTCGCAATCTGTATCGGTGGTCTGTACGGCGGGATCTTGGAACGACCGCATTCGGAGTATATTCCCCATCTTGTCGCAGGTTACATGATATGGACATTCCTGGCGTCCTTGGTGATTGAGGGCAAGGACGCCTTCGTAAGCAATGCTGCCGCTATTCGCGAGATCGCAGTTCCGGGGACAGTATACGTCTATAAGCTCATTTGGAAGAATTTGATTATTCTTGCCTTCAATGCTCTCGTTTACTTGGGGGTCATGGTTCTTTACCAAAAATCGCCGTTTCCGAGCATTGTTTTGGTTCTGCCAGCATTGGCAATCGTGTTGTTGAATGCAATTTGGGTAGGGTTATTGCTGGGGCTGATTAACGTTCGTCACAGAGATTTTGGAAATTTCATCCCCAATGCGATGCGTCTCGGGTTCTTCGTGACGCCCATTCTTTGGTACCCGGACGCCGTTAGTGGGCTTCGCGCGATTTTTGTGCATCTTAATCCATTCTACTATTTTGTCGAACTTGTGCGTGCGCCGCTTCTGGGTCAGGTGCCGACGTCCTTGATCTGGGCGGTCGCCATCGGAATTACGGTGATCGGTTGGGGTATCACTTTGCCGATCTACGCCCATTGGCGGCGGCGGATTGCGTTTTGGGTTTGAGGTCAGGTTATGGTGCTGGTCAAGCTTGAAAACATAACGCTGGATTTTCCAGTTCCGGCCTGGAAGTCCGAAAGGCGTCGCTCTTCGTCGCAGGAAAAGCCCATCGGGGGGCAATTGTCCGCAGGACGGTCCGGACATACGGTGGTGCGCGCTCTCGATCAATTGTCCCTCACGCTGGGACCAGGCGATCGCTTGGCTCTGCTTGGGCACAATGGAGCGGGCAAGACCACTCTTCTGCGCGTGATGGCCAAGCTTTATGCACCCACCCATGGACGAGTGACGATTCAAGGACGCGTCGCGCCGCTGCTGAACCTCGCGTTCGGGATGGATATGGATTCAACCGGTTACGATAACATTTTCATTCGTGGCCTCTTCCTAGGTATGAGCAAGGCCGAGTTGAGAAAAAAGGCTGATGCCATTGCCGAGTTCAGTGAACTCGGTGACTTCCTCGATTTGCCCATGCGCACCTATTCATCCGGCATGCGGGCACGCTTGGCCTTCGCGATATCAACGCATGTCGAGACAGACATTCTGCTGCTCGACGAGGTCGTGGCGACGGGGGATGCACGGTTCTTCAGGAAGGCTAATCAGAAGCTGGAGAGTTTTGCACAGGAGTCGAAATTGCTGGTCTTGGCCTCTCACTCCAACGAGGTGCTGCGGGATCTCTGCAACAAGGCTCTTCTTTTAGAGCATGGGCGAGTTAAGGCATTCGGAGCTATCGATGAAGTCATCGAAACCTACGCGTCCTCTAAGATTGTAAATGCCAAGGGTGGTTGATCTCATCACGCCGGCAGTGAAGTGGCAGCGTACATGTCCTGAAGCTAAGGGCGGCCCACTTGCCTCGCACTCGGTAATCTTGTGTCTACCTCAGTTGGGTGGGCTGGCTCTGAGTAGCAAGGCAGCGGACACATGACTCAGGATACTCGGCACTCAGTGTCCCAAGACGTCGAAGGGGACGTCGGCGCGGATGCCTCCTTTCTGCGTGAGCAGATTGAAAGGCAAACCAATGAGATTGCCAAACTTCAGGCCACGATTCATGGATTGCAAGCCGAGATCAGGGATCTTCACGGATCCTTGTCCTGGACGGTCACGCGTCCATTGCGCGCCCTGGCCCGCAGCCTTCCCGGCTTGGCTGCCGTGGTTCAACGCACCCTTGATCGAACGAAAGATGGTTTAGCCGTCGTATTGCCGAAGCAGGCTGCACAGGCGCTGTTCGACAATCGTTGGGAGATCCGAGATAATATAGCTGAGCAGATTGCCGCTTACCGGACGGCCGCAGCCGGCAAGCGTCGGATTGTGATCTACACGGCAATCTTCGGTGAATACGACAACCTGCTCCTTCCCGAGCGCGTCGACCCAAGTGTCGATTACGTGTGCTTCACGGATCGTCCACGAAACGATTACGGCATCTGGCAAATGCGAGCCGCGCCGTACTATCATCCGGACCCAACAAGAATTGCCCGCTGGGTCAAAACACATCCGCATGAGTTGTTTCCGGATCACAACGTCGCTGTCTGGCTCGACGCCAACATCATTCTGAAGGGTGACATTCACCACTACGTTGGATTGGTTGCTGGGCGGGACGCCCACCTCGGTCTCATTGCTCACCCGCACCGCGCATGCTTTTACGATGAGGCGGAAGCCTGCAAGCGCTTGAACAAGGACTCCGCGACGCTAATCGACAGACAGGTCGAGCACTATAGAAAAGCCGGCTTGCCCCTCCAGCAGCCACTGTTCGAGACGGGCTTCATGGTCGTTCCCCTACAAAAGCGGGAGACCTCGGATGCTCTTCACCTGTGGTGGCAGCAGATCGAACGGTATAGCCGCCGGGACCAGCTTGGCCTGGCGTGGGTGAATTATCGCCGTCCCGATCTCACTGTCGTTCCACTGCTGCCGCAGGGCGCCTCGGTGAGGCATCACGAAGATTTTCTGTACTATCGGCATGTTTTCGCACGAGCCTTGATTGTTCCGGAACAACTCCTGCGCCTAGGGACGCTGGCCAGCCCCATCAGGGGGCAGTCCTTTGTCGAGGCGAAGGAAAGACGATTGAAAGCGGTCACCGATGTCCCGGTCGACATCATCGTATGCGTGCATAATGCTTTGGAGGATGTTCGCCTCTGTCTGGAATCTGCTTGGGCAAGTCTGCTGCCCAATCACAGGATCATCATCGTCAATGATCAGTCTGACGAGGCAACGACCGCATATCTACGTGATTTCGCCGCGAACAGGGCCCAGGTCACCTTGCTAGAGAACGACGAGAACCTAGGCTATACACGCTCAGCCAACCGAGGTCTTGCCGCTGGAAACGCGGCCTTTCGCATTCTCCTGAACAGTGACACGATTGTAAGCCCCAATTGGGCCCTGAAGCTCCTCGACGCCGCAAGTCAGAGCGATAGGATCGGTATCGTTGGCCCGCTCTCGAATGCCGCAGGAGCGCAGTCAATTCCTGAGATCAAGGCGAAGGGCAAGAATACAGCCATTAATCTGTTGCCACCCGGCGTGAGACCTTCCGATCTCGATCTCGCCTGCGAGGCCTGGAGCAACGCGGATCTCATGCCGCGTGTGCCCCTCGTCCATGGTTTCTGCTTCGGCATCAAGAAGGAGGTCATTGAGACCATCGGGTTCTTCGACGAGGAGAATTTCAAGCTCTTTTACGGCGAGGAGAACGATTACTGCTTTCGAGCCCTTGAGGCTGGCTTTGAACTCGCCATTGCGACCAGCACCTTCGTCTATCATCGCAAGTCGAGAAGCATCGATGAGGAAAAGCGGGTGGTCCACATGGCCGAGGCCTGGAAGCGCCTGCGGGAACTCTATGGTGCGGACAAGATCCTAGCTGCGTATCGACAGGTGGAGGAGCATCCCCTGCTGGACCGCATACGCGAGAAGGCTGGGCGCTATTTGCGGTCATCTCACGGAGCGAAGTAGAACATCATCTTTCTACCTTAAGTTGAATTGTTCTCGAATGTGGCTTATTGCCCCTCGGGCATGGACCACGCCGGAAGCCGTGGACGATGTTACCATAATAGGCTAGTACCCTGCCGGGACGCATAAGGCGCATCGCTTATTCGGGGCGCGAGCGCGCGCTCGACACACGAGGACGAAGAAGGGCAGGGGACATGGCAAAGAGATTTTTAGTCACCGGAGGGGCCGGATTCATTGGTTCGGCTGTCGTCCGCAAGCTGATTTCCGGCACAGCCCATCAGGTTCTCGTTGTCGACAAACTCACTTATGCAGGAAATCTCGATTCCCTTAAACCCATCGCCAACAGCGATCGCTACCGTTTTATGCACGCCGATATCGTCGATACCGGGCAAATGCAGACGGTAATTGGCGAGTATCAGCCGGACGTGATCATGCATCTTGCGGCCGAAAGCCATGTCGACCGCTCGATCGACGGGCCGGGAGAGTTCGTGCAGACGAACGTCGTCGGTACCTTCACGTTGCTTCAGGCGGCGTTGGCGTACTGGGGCAAGCTGGATGCTGTGCGCCGTGACGCTTTTCGCTTCCATCACATCTCGACTGATGAGGTCTTCGGCTCCCTGGGCGAGGAAGGCTTCTTCCACGAGGAGTACCCGTACCAGCCTAATTCTCCTTACTCGGCCTCCAAGGCGGCATCGGACCACTTCGTGCGTGCATGGCACCACACCTACGGCCTGCCGACGCTGATCACCAACTGCTCCAACAACTATGGGCCGTACCACTTCCCTGAGAAGCTCATCCCTCTCATGATCCTGAATGCGCTGGAGGGAAAGCCACTGCCGGTCTACGGCAAGGGCGAGAACGTGCGCGACTGGCTCTATGTCGACGATCATGCGGAAGCATTGATCCTTGTGGCGGAGAAGGGCAGGGTGGGTGAGAACTATAACATCGGCGGATGGAACGAGCGCACGAACATCGATGTCGTGCGCTCTATCTGCAGCCTAGTCGACGAGATGGCGCCGAGTACTGCGATTGGGCCACGGGAAGAGCTGATCTCCTTCGTGACGGATCGCCCGGGTCACGATCTGCGCTATGCTATCGATGCCAGTAAGATCGCGCGCGAGCTGGGATGGCGCCCGGCGGAGACCTTCGAGTCAGGCCTCAGAAAGACCGTTGCTTGGTATCTCGACAATCAGGCTTGGTGGGAACGCGTCCGCTCCGGGGTGTATCAAGGTGAGCGATTGGGCGTGGCTGTTTAAGCCTGAGTTCATGGTCTAGGGCAATGGAAGAGGATGCGACGTGCTGAGTGTGGAGCCGACGATCATACCGGAAGTGAAGATTGTGACCCCGAGACGCTTCGGTGACCACCGAGGTTTTTTCTCGGAGACGTACAACCGACAGCGCTTCATCGAAGCTGGTATCGACACTGAGTTTGTCCAAGACAACCATTCACTATCCGCAGCCGTCGGCACTGTGAGGGGCCTCCACTTTCAGAGTGAGCCATTTGCCCAGGCCAAGCTTATTCGTGTCGTGCGGGGCAGCATTCTCGATGTTGCCGTCGACATCCGACGCTCCTCTCCAACCTATGGTCGACACGCTGCAGTCGAGCTGTCCGCCGAGAATGGACGCCAGCTTTTCGTGCCGATTGGGTTCGCGCACGGCTTCTGCACACTCGAGCCCAATACTGAGATCCAGTACAAGGTGTCGGCTTATTATTCCGCCGCGAACGATCACGGCTTGGCTTGGAATGATCCTGAGTTAGGCATCGCCTGGCCGATCGCTCCTGCGGAAGCGATCCTGTCCGACAAGGATAGTCGCCAACCGACTTTGGCCGAGCTACCAGCGTATTTCTCGTAGAAATTATGGATATGATGTGCTGTTTGGAAACACGCGTAATCGTCGAGAGGGCTAGGTCATGAAAGGCATCATACTTGCTGGCGGGAGCGGCACCCGGCTGCATCCGATGACTTATGTGACATCGAAGCAGTTGCTGCCGATCTACGACAAGCCGATGATCTATTATCCACTGACCACGCTGATGTTGGCCGGCGTTCGGGATGTCTTGATCATCTCAACGCCAGAGGATCTGCCGAGGTTTCAGCAACTGTTAGGATCTGGAGAACAGTGGGGGATCCGCCTGTCGTATGCGGAGCAGCCGAAGCCGGAGGGGCTCGCACAGGCCTACATCATTGGTGCTGAGTTTGTTGCCGGCGGTCCGTCTGTGCTCATCCTCGGGGACAATGTGTATTATGGCCACGGGCTGACCGATCTTCTGCGTTCCGCAGCCAGCCGCACGTCCGGTGCCTCGGTCTTCGCCTATCATGTGACAGACCCAGAACGTTACGGTGTCGTCGAGTTTAGTACCAGTGGCAGGGCGATTTCGATTGAGGAGAAGCCCAAAGTGCCTCGTTCGAATTGGGCTGTGACAGGTCTGTATTTCTACGATTCTCAGGTTGTCGATATTGCCGCGCGGTTGAAGCCGTCTGCACGAGGCGAATTGGAGATCACAGACGTCAACCGTGTCTATTTGGAGATGGGGCAGCTTCAAGTTGAGCTGATGGGGCGTGGCTACGCCTGGTTGGATACGGGGACCCCAGATAGCCTCGTTGAGGCTGCAGAGTTCGTGCGTGCTCTCGAGAAGCGCCAAGGCTTTAGGATCGCCTGCCCGGAAGAAATTGCCTTCAATGCCGGTTGGATCGAGCGCGATCAACTCGTTGCGCTCGGCACAAAGCTTGCGAAGAGCACATATGGACAGTACCTGCTCCGGATCGCAGAAGGGGCGTAGGGATGCTCTGTGCTTGTGGGCTATAACCAAGGGGCACGGGGATCCCTGCGGGCGCCAGGGGGTGAGAACGTCTTCTGGATTCTTTCCGCTAGAATGTGAGATCCTTAAGGCGGAGATATACCAAGCTCCCTGGCGGGTGAGTGTACCCTGTTCATGAAGAGCCGCGTCATTGCCCTTGATCAAGCGCCAGCCCAGTATCTGCTTTGTGTCGCACACAGCGCGGCATGATCGGCCAATCTTGGATTCGTCGACGCGGTATCGCTGTTATCATCTTGCCGAAGCCCTTCGGGCTAAGGGATGTCACTGCGTCGTCGTCTCACTCACTGAGTTCCTGAAGAACCCGTGCTATGCGTATAACGTCTATATTTTTCATAGACCGAGTGCCGATGTTGATCGCTTTCATTCAACTCTTGAGGACTTGCGACGATTAGGAAAAAGACTGCTGGCCGATTACGATGATCTGATTTTCGGATCAGCCGAAGAAGCATTGTTGTATCCGGCATTCACGAGTGGGCTACGCACGGCGAAGCAGGTAGCTGCAATGTTCCGCGCAAATCTGCTGGCGCTTCTGGAGTTCGATTTCTTCACGACGTCGACGGAGCCTCTGAAGCGGAAGGTTATGGAGCATAAGACAAACGGGCGTTGCGAGGTCGTCCCAAACGCTGTGCCTGACTCTGTCTTGGCCATCGCTGAAGAAAATGAGCTTCATCTGACGTCGCGCCCATCTAACGTCGTCGGTTACTTTGCCGGTACCAAGACCCATGACAAGGACTTGCTACTCGCAGAGGAGGGGATCCTTAGATTCCTGGAAACGGATCCTGAAGGGCGATTTCTCGTGGTCGGGCCTGTGTCGCTTCCGATCGCCCTTGCGGATCACCGACGGGTGATTCAACACGGTGTTGTCGATTACCTTCGTCTTCCGAAACTCATGCAGCAGTGCTCAACCGTCATTGCGCCGCTCGAGCAAACAATCTTCAACGACTGCAAGTCGCGGGTGAAGTTCTTGGAAGCTTGTTTAGCCGGATGCCGGCTCATTGCCACCCCCATTCCCGACATGAAGGCGGCGGCCTGTCACTGGGCTGATCTACCCCAAACCCAGGACGAGTGGCAGACAGCCCTCGCGCGCAAGTACAGTGAGTCCGTTCGCTCGAATTTGGCTTCCGAAAGGTTCTTGTACCTGAAGGGGCAATGCCACGCCGCGCGCTCGGCCGACGCTCTCCTATCGTTGTTAGGAGAGTGAGCGAACATGCGCATTCTCATTTATATCGAGCCTCATCCAATTCGTGACTCCATGGTCGCCCAACTACACGTCGCAAATTACTTTGCCCGCATGTTCATGGCTGCGGGCCAAATGCCGCCCGATTATGACTACCGTTTGTATAGCAACGCCAACATCCTAACGACAATTCTCTCAGAGTTCCCGAGCGTCAAAGATCTTTGCCTGATGCCGACTGTGGCGGAGCAGGCACTATTCCAGCGAAACCTCGTGCCTTGGCTTGAGAGAGGTATGCATGAGTGGATCGCCCTCGCACATGGTGAAGGTCTAGCCTATCAATACCACAAGGTTCTTGCCGACATTCACGCGCGCTTTCCGTTTGATTTGCTGGTTCATTGGGGGGCGAATGGCGCGGTTGATCGGTTCTGTAACGATAACGGACTCGGACGGGTGACCATGGAACTGGGGTGCACCCGGAGTCCGTACAACAGCACCATTGTGTTCGATCCCAACGGAGTCAGTGGAAGTGCCTCGCCGTCACTAGTCGACATTGCCGATCTCCGTACGGTTGTTGGCAGCAAGGGCAGTTCCGCTGAACTGGACTTGATGACGTACAGCGGGTCCGCCGGGCGAAACCTCTACGAGGCTAGGTTCGACTATAATGCCGCCCTTGACGAGCAGATTATGGGCATGGCTGCGGGAAGGCGGATTGCGTTCTTACCGTTGCCTGCGCACGATGATCCAAATCTCCAGCTGTACTCGAGGTTTTCGACACCGACTGAAGTTGTCGATCAACTGCTACCGCAACTTACTGAAGCCGGCTTTTTCTGCTTAGTAAAGCCTCATCCGGCTATGCGCACGCGCCCCAGTGGCGGCGCTGAACATTTTCGCGTACGTGAGGTCATCTTTAGGAGCCCCAGTGCCTTCTGCATTGATAGTCAGATGGGTGCCTCCGCGAATATTCGTTTGATTGAGCTCTCAGACGTACTTGTGACTGTAGCCAGCTCTGTCGGATTCGAAGCGACGCTTCATAATAAACCTGTTTGCGTACTGGGGAAGGCAATCTATAAGCCGAGCAACGTGTTTCCAAGCCTTGATGATGTCAAGTCTCAGCGAATATTTGAGCAAGATTTTGACAATAGATATAAGCACGAGACCGGAGTTTTGAGGAGCTTCTTCTTGGACGCCTACTTGGTTCCGGAGAAATCTGCATTTGACCTAACCGTCTTCACGGATCGGGTACGCCAGCTCTCAGGATTGAGAGGCCCGGCAGCCGAGATAGTGCAGTCCATCTATCGTCAATTTGGTTCGGCCGGACGGCAGCAAAGGCTGGTGCAATTTGACCGACAGCCGCCGAGCTCCGCCTCCACCCCAACCAAGCAGGAGCAAGATGAGCTGCTCGCGAATGTTCAGGCGCGGGTGTCTGCGCTCCTAAACTCTACGTCGTGGCGGGTTACTCGCCCCTTACGGCTTACTAGCGCGAAGTTGCGTGGCGTTGACTACATCGATCCTCGAGAACCAAGGTCTGTGCAAGAGGGAATCCGCACAATCGAACGCATCATGTCATCTGGTAGTTGGGCGATTAGCTGGCCCATGCGGCTGGTCGAGAAAGGTTGGGCGGCACTGAGGCGCTGAAACCTGTCTTCGCTAATCACTGGAACGTCAACAAACGCCAGTTCAGACGGCGGTATAGAAGTTCGACGATAAGCGAGATGTCCGTATCAGCATGGCTAAAACTCGCGTCTCTATAATTGTAGGGACGAGTTAACCCTTGCAGGCTCGCCATGCATCGAATATTCCCAGCCTTTTGATGCCACTACGCTGAGACAGGTGCAACATGCCGCTCTTTGCCGCAGAGAACGACCAGCCTTGCAATGGTTGCCATTCTGATTAACGAATTGTTATATCATAAAATACGCGGAATGCGAGTTCTACTTTCCTCAGCCAAACAATCATGAGAAGCGGCCAATGAATCGCGAGTTGCATACCCACTACCAGAAGAACGACGGGGTTTGGCTGCCCAAATCAAGCGCCCCGTCGATGGCTGAGTTCACTTATTCGGATGGTGAAGAAATCGAACGCCGCATCTATGAGGCAATCACGTCGGCATCAGATAAATCGCTGTTCTCGCGAGAACTCATGCGAGAAGCCAAAGATTGGGCATCAACCTATCACCTTTCAGCAGTTCGATCCAATCTCCTTCGCCCGCTCAAGACAATACTTCAGGGCCGCATCCTCGAACTGGGGGCAGGCTGTGGTGCGATCACGCGCTATTTGGGAGAGCTTGGAGCCGAGGTTACGGCTGTTGAAGGATCTCTAGCACGCGCCAGAATTGCAAGTGCGAGAGCCTCCGATTTATCTAATGTCAACGTTGTCTGTGATCGAATTGAGAGCTTTGCATCTCAAGCCAAATTTGATGTCGTAACGCTAATCGGGGTTCTTGAGTATGCCCGAGCGTTCGCACCGTACGCGGGATTCACTGAAAGAGAGTTGCTCGGCCAAGCGGTGTCTCACTTAGCCGACGAGGGTTTGCTAATTCTGGCGATCGAGAACCAGTTTGGGCTCAAGTATCTCGCAGGTGCAGTAGAGGATCACGTTCAAGTTCCATATTTCGGAGTAAATGATAACTACCGGAGCAATACAGTTATTACGTTTGGCCTGGACGAGCTTAAGGGCGTCTTGTCTGACGCAGGTCTCGTACACCAAAGTGTTTTCATTCCTCTTCCTGACTATAAGCTCCCGATTTCAGTACTCTCACCAGAAGGCGCTACTCGCGACGGACTGTTCGACGCTGAAGCCCAACTGGCGCAATCTGTGTTTGCAGACCTGCAGCGACCCGTTTCTCCGCCATTTTCACTCGAACGCGCGTGGGGAGTCGCATGTCGCAATGGCCTTGCTCAGGATCTCGCGAATTCTTTCTTGATTGTGGCTTCGCGGACTGACCAGAGGTTGTCACAGGTACACTCCAAGAAGAGTCTCGCGTGGCACTTCTCCCTGGCACGAGCTCCTGCATTCACGAAGCAGGCAGAGTTCGTCTCGGAAGGTGACCATGTATTCGTGAGACGGTCTCGCGTTACAAACGCACAGCTACCTGCTGTTCCTCTCGAGAACATCATCGCGGACGAGCCATACATCCCAGGCAAAAATTGGTGGCTCGAACTCGTAGGGGCGCTTAATGAGCCGAACTGGGGCATTGATACGCTCGGCTGCTGGGCGAAGCCTTGGATGGATCTTGTGGCGAGGCATGCCCACATAAAAGATATTGCGGCAATCGGTATCCATGAGACAGTGGACGGCGCTCTCTTTGATGCAACACCATTCAATGCTATTATGGACGCGGATGGCCAGTTGCGCTTTTTCGATCAGGAGTGGCGTGTAAAAGCTGCGCTGGAAATTGGGTTTGTTCTCTTTCGTGGCATCAGGGACAGCATCTTACGGATCAACAGCTGCTCTCAGCCGAGAGATGGCACTCCCCATAGTGTTAATCGACTGGTCATGGCGGTCCTAGCACACAATGGCGTGTTGATTACACGAAATGAGGTGGAACGGTACCTCGAGCTCGAACTACGTATCCAGAAATGGGTCATTGGTGAGCTGGACGAGGCAATCGATCATAGAAGTGTGAAAGACTCGTGGAACGTTACTCTCAGCATTCGCCCGCCAAGCCACAACACCAATCATCTTGTTGCCGAGCGAAATAGGCTTCTAGCCGAGCGCGATGACATCCGTGCAGAGAGGGATCGGCTCGTTGCTGCCCAAGCGGAGTTACAGAAGAGTCGTGCCCAACTGGAGATGGATCGCGCTGAGTTACAGGCAAACCTCACGACACAGATTGCGCAGTTAGCGAACCAGAAGGCAGCCAACGCGCGCCTTAAAAAACAGGAAAGGCGATCGCGGAAACAAGAACGGCAGGCGCGTAAAACACTCCGCCGATTCCAGCAGAGTACCTCATGGCGCGCCATAAGCATGCTGCAGAGAGGGCTGGAGCGTCTGCCTGATCCTGTCCGTCTAGCTTTGCGCCGCGGCGCTAAAGGAGTTTGGTGGGCGCTGACTCCCCATAAAATACCCGAGCGGATCGCTTCACTGCGTACCCGCAAGCAGTCGACCGTCGAGACCAAGCCGCAGCCACAATCTGTACCTGTCGCCGCGAAACGCACCAAACAGCAATATCTCAGCTTCCAGCCGGATCCAACGGGTGGTCAATCCACCAGTCCAGCGGATCGCAACGGCCAGTATGTGCTGCAGGCGCATTCGAGTGGTTATACCTATGTACCACCACGACAACCCGATGACCTGGACGCGATCCTGGAAGGACTGCTGCGCCGCCCGCGCTTCTCGATTGTTGTGCCAACTTATAACACTACGGCCGATCTTCTTTCGCGAATGGTGGCCTCAGTTGAAGCGCAATGGTATCCCAACTGGGAGTTAATTATCGCTGATGATGCGAGCCCGCTCCCCGAAACACGTGAATTCCTTGAGAGCATCAGGAACCCTCAAGTCGAGGTGCTGTTGCTGGATAAGAACAGTGGAATTTCTGGTGCTACCAATGCCGCTCTGCAGAGAGCTACGGGTGACTACGTTGTTTTCCTCGACCATGACGATGAGCTAACTCAGGACTGTCTCTACGAGCTGGCGCTCTGCATCAACCGAGAGGAGCCGGACTACATCTACAGCGATGAGGACAAGATCGACGAAGAAGGGCGTTTTACGCAGCCTTTCTTCAAGCCGAGCTGGTCTCCTGATACGCTGATGAGCACCATGTATACCTGCCATGTAAGCTGCGTTCGCCGCAGTTTACTGCAGGAGGTTGGCTTGCTTCGCACTGAATTCAATGGCAGCCAAGATTGGGACTTGGTCCTTCGCGTGACCGAACGTACAAAGCGCATCGCACATATTCCCAAAGTGCTCTATCACTGGCGTATTATCCCGGGCTCGGCATCAGGATCTCTCTCCGCTAAATCCTATGCGATCAAAACAAGTCGAAGCGCGCGTGAGGCGGCATTGAAGAGGCGCGGCCAAGTCGGATCATTGGAGCCGATTGAGCAGGTACCCGGTCACTTTCGGGTTCGCTATGGGGTGACTGGCACCCCGTTGATTTCTGTCATCATCCCCAGTCGCAACAATGGACTTGTGCTGGAACGCTGCCTTGACTCGCTGTTTTTAATGAGCTCATGGCGCAACTTCGAGGTCGTGGTGCTCGACAACGGCTCCGATGACGCGGAGACTCTCAACGTCTTGCGCGAATTAGCCGAACGAGACTCAGTTCGGGTTGTCAGGCATGATGCTCCATTCAACTATTCTGAGTTGAACAACATTGGTGTTCGTGAGGCAAAGGGTGAGATCCTGCTCTTCTTGAACGACGATACGGAATTGCTCACCCATGACGGGCTAGAGCGGATGGCTGGATATGCCCAGCTGCCGCATATCGGCGCCGTTGGTGCCAAGCTTTTATACCCGGAGGTGATGCAAGTGCAGCACGCCGGAGTGCTCAACCTGCTCCCCGGTCCCTCTCACGCCTTTTTGCGAAAGTCACCTGATGAGCCAGGGTATTTCATGCGTAACCTGCTGGAATACAACTGGGTGGCAGTTACAGGCGCCTGTCTTATGGTCGAACGCACGAAGTATGCCGCTGTAGGTGGGTTCGACGAAAGGTTTCCAGTCGCCTACAATGACGTGGAACTGTGCTTTCGGCTTCTGAAGCATGGACTCTATAATGTGGTTTGTCCTTCAGTACGACTCCTGCACTATGAATCGCTTAGCCGCGGCAATGACTTTGATAATCCAGAGAAGCGTGCTCGGTTAAACGCTGATCGGTACCGCCTCTATGCGACACATCCGGACTTTCTCATGCACGACCCCTTCTACAGTCCAAACTTGCATCCGAGCAGCGTCAACTTCGATCTGCCAGCGTAAGCGACGGATTAACTCATCAATGTTTTGTGAAGATACCTCATCATGAAAAGCCTGCAAGAGATCGGTTCCTCGTCTATTCCTTCGGAGGAGTTGATATCGGAATCACTGCGGAACGTTGGGCTACATAGAAGCGGGTTTGCCTTGCTCGGCTTCCTCAATTGGATCACTGCGCAAGCGAAAGAGGATAGCATTGAGCACGTGCTCTTCGTGGTTCACGCCGATCATTTATTTCGGAAGCTAGAAGAAGCAAGCAAAGGTCGCATACGATTTGCCCTTCCATCTTACTCTTGCATTAGAGGTGGTCGACGCGCTTTGACTACTGCCAGCTTGAGGGCGGAGAGCTTCGATCCGTCGCTCCTACTGACGGATGTTGCCGGACTTACACCTTTGGGCGTCCTGGAACGGATTGGAGTCTCGGCGCCGGCAGATCATGTGCTTGAGAATCTTGGGCTCGGTCCGCGAATGCTCCTGCGCGAAGACATGATGCCGCGAATGAGGGACTTTTTAACTGCGTGGCGATCGGAGATCCTGAAGGTGTCTCAGCAACTGCGGCGGAATCTGTTCCACCATCTGCTTAACAATGGCGTATCTGCCGGTTGCCGAGTCGCAATCGTTGATGTGGGTTGGAACGGGGAGGCGCAGTGCGCCTTCGACACTGCTCTAGATGGCGTGATGCCCCTGAAAACCATTGGTTACAATTTTTTCCTTTCTGAAGATCCTGACTGCCAGCGTCGGCGACGAAACTGCAGTATGAAAGCTCAAATCAACTCGTGCAATGTGGCGCCTGGCTTCATTCAAGCGATGTATAGAAATCGCGCACTATGTGACTTTCTGTTGTTTCCGAGGGTCAGAGAGAGCACCGGTGATCAAGGTAAACAGCGTGGCCGTGGCAACGTTCCAGAAAGCGAGCTAGTTGGGATTGAGGAAGTCACTGCGATGTCGTTGGAGCTAGAGGCTGGAATACTGGACTTTGCGTCTCGTTGGAGCTCAATGGATAGTGGCGCAGTCGAAGTTCAAGATCCGGTTGAGCTCGCTATGCCGCTTCTGAGGTTCATCGTAGATGGGGAGAGCGCTCAGAATCCGATCGTGGAGCGATTACAAAGCGGAAACGCTTCGCTGCTGTAGAGATCGTTTCGTTGTCAATGCAATCAGCTGTTCGAACTGCACGGGGCTTACGCTATTGCAAATGCCGGATGATGCCGCACGGTGTTGTAGAGCGGCGCTGAAGGAACAATCATCGCTTTACGGGCCACTGGTATTGGTTGACTTTGTTGCATAGATCGTCATATCCGTGGCAAAAAGTTGAAGTATGTCGGCCCTAGAGTTTCGTCCTAGTGTCGAAAATAGCGAGCACTCACTTGTTGAAAGCTCGTGAGAGCGCAATCGCGGGTCTAGGTTGGGATCACAATAGAAAGTGTACACGTTGAAACATGCTCGGTGGGGGATTCAACCTACGTATTTGATGCTCGGAGCCCTCCTAGCTGGAGTCGTGCTTTATGTTGCTCTTGGGCTTACCCCATCTCACTATGGAGTAGGTTTCAAGCAACTGGGGATTGATGAAGGGCCGATATTGGGCACTGCTCGTCCGATCCGATCGGATGAGTGGATCGTTCTGACACCGTTATTTCAGATTGCTGTTCTGGGCGAGTTCTCTCCAATCGACATGATCTCACCCTACCATGAATCCCTGAAAGGGTTTATGGCGTTGCCGATCCTCGACTGGTCACTCATTTTCAAACCACAAGTCTGGGGGTTCTGGCTCCTTCCACCTGGACATGCATACTCATTTTACTACGCATTCATGTGGGCCACGTTTCTTTCTGGTTACACAATCCTGCTTAGACAGTTAGGTGCGTCAACTGCAATTTCTGCCCTTGGCTCTGTTATTCTCTTTTTCTCACATTTCGTTCAGGTTTGGTGGACAACCGGACCTGCCACTTACTCGTTTGCAGCTTGGCCTTTGATAATCTTCTTGTCGCCTTTGCGGCCATGGGTCAAAGGGCCATTGCTTTTCTGGACGAGCTCTGTTTGGATCTTTGGCTTCGTCTATCCTGGAACTATTATACCAACAGCCTTCGTGCTGGCTGTTCTCCTCGTGGCACTTCGGCGTGATGCACTGACAATTAATAACATTATTGCCGGGGGAATCGCGGTAATTGCCGTTGGTATAGCATTTTTCCTATACTTTGGAGATCTTATCTCAACTATGGCTGGCACGGTCTACCCTGGTGAAAGATGGGTAGGCGGAGGTGGCGTGCCAGAATCTAAGATCCTCGCGCATCTCTTACCATTCTTTACGACCAGCCAATTTGATGCACTGCTTGCAAACTCCAATGAGTGCGAGATCGCAGTCGTCTCCACTCTGCTGCCATTAGCCCTACTAGTGTTCGTACGTTATTCGTCTATCCTAGATCAACTCAACAAGGTTGGCCTATCTGCCTACCTAATTGTTGGCGCACTAATTCTCATGCTGGGATGGATGGTCCTACCAGTGCCGGCAAGTTGGGGTGCGCCTCTCCTTTGGCCTGTGGTGCCGCCAAAGCGCATGTCCTGGGCTTTTGGGCTATTGCTCACACTCTCATTGGTCGTGCTTGGATCTCGGCTGAGATATAACCTTACGCCTCTCCGCCTTGCCATTTTCGGACAGATTCTTGTAGCTGCATGGCTCGTCTCCAAGATCGGCTTTACCGAGGTTTGGCCAACAGTGAAACTGAGTGCATGGGCAGCGTTGTCGCGAAGCTGGTTTGATTTGCTTCCGCTGCTGCCCTTTGGATTGGCAACATTTGTTGTCCTATCGAGATCGGTTCCCATGCAGCACCATGCCAGCTTGATCTTCCTCGCGGCAGCGCTCAGTGGCCTTGCTACGTTTGGGACGTTCAATCCCGTCCAACAAGCGCATGCAATCTTCGATCTGCCTGATAGTGATTTCCAGCGGCAAATCCGACAAAATGCACGTTCCAACCCGAATGGCTGGGCAGTGGTACCCGGAGGATATGGCGCTTTGCTCAATGGTGCTGGGATACCAGCGATCAATCATACGTTGCCTACTCCTCAATTCGAGTTTTTTCGCCGTGTATTTCCTGAGATGTCGGAAGGGGATTTTCGACAGGCATTCAATCGCTATGCGCATGTCATTCCAGTAATCGGGGGAGTTCCACATTCACCATCTGCGGACGTAGTGCACGTCCCCGTGGAGCCCTTCTTGCGCCTAGTTCCTAAACGTGGCCCGGCAACTCATTAGACCTATGACGCCAATGATCTGATCCCTAAAAACTGGACCAGTTTGGGTTAGAGTTTTCCGCGGTATTTTCCCTGGCTGGGAAGGAGCGGAAGACCCATGAAGGCAGCACGGTTCACGGACGCCCAGAAGGCGTTCATCCTTAAGCAGGGCACGGATGGAACGCCCGTAGCGGAGATCTGCCGCAAGGCCGGGATCAGCCAGGCGACCTACTTCAACTGGAAGAAGAAGTATGACGGGCTGCTGCCGTCCGAGATGAAGCGCCTGAAGCAGCTCGAGGACGAGAACGCCCGTCTCAAGAAGATCGTCGCGGATCTGACGCTCGACCGCGAGATGCTGCAGGATGTCATCAAGCGAAAGCTTTAAGGCCTGCTCGCCAGCGCGAGCTCGTGGCCGGGATGTGCCGGGAGTGGGCGGTGTCGATCCGCAGAGCCTGTGCGGCTCTTCGGTTTGACCGCTCCACCCACCACTACAAATCCCGCCGCACCGAGCAGGCCGGTCTCAAGGAGCGCATTCGTGACATCTGTCAGACGCGAGTGCGCTATGGCTATCGCCGTGTTCACGTCCTGCTGGAGCGGGAAGGCTGGGGCACGAACATCAAGCGGACCTATCGCATCTACCGGGAGCTGGGCATGCAGCTGCGCAACAAAACACCCAAGCGGCGGGTGAAGGCCAAACTGCGGGACGACCGCCAGGTGGCCGTGGGGCCCAACGACGTCTGGGCGATGGACTTCGTGCATGACCAGCTGGCCACCGGCAAGAAGATCCGGGTGCTGACCGTGCTCGATACCTTCTCGCGCTACGTGCCGGCCCTGGACCCGCGCTTCAGCTACCGTGGCGAAGACGTGGTCGCTACCCTGGAGCGGGTCTGCGGCCAGATCGGCTATCCCAAGACCATCCGGGTCGATCAGGGCTCGGTGTTCGTGTCGCGGGATCTGGATCTGTGGGCGTACCAGAAGGGCGTCACGCTCGACTTCTCCCGTCCGGGCAAACCGACCGACAATGCCTTCATCGAGGCGTTCAACGGCCGGTTCCGGGCGGAGTGCCTGAACCAGCATTGGTTCCTTTCGCTTGCGGATGCTCGCGAAAAGCTGGAGGATTGGCGTCGATACTACAACGAGGAACGGCCCCATGGTGCCATCGGGAACAAGTCCCCGATTGTGCTGACGAAATCGGGTGACGCAGCCAGCCCGTCACCCTGATCAACGCCGGAAAACTCTAACCGCAGGTGGTCCAAAATCCGGGAGCGGTTCACACCTGCCGAGGCTCTAAACGCCACTGGATGAAACTTCGGTGGCAGGTCAGATCGCCTGCTGCATCATTCGACGGTGATCACCATCCGCGGTGACAGCTACCGGCTTCGTGAAAAGCGCCGATCCGGCCTTCTGCAGAAGGCCGGAGGAGCCCTTGAAACCGAAGGAGACACAAAGCGATGAGAGGGGGTCAAACCTTCAATTCGCCCAAGGGGTCAATTCTTCGTAAGCGGTGTTCTAGCCGCACCTTACGTTCGCATGTCTGAGCGGCGAGACTGACGATCTTGGATTGAGGATCGTTTTGTGTCGATGGTTGACCATATGCTTGAGCCGCCGCGGCCCGTGCGGCGTCTGGAAGTGATCACCGGCGTTGGCGGACGCCGGCGCTGGTCAGCCGATGAGAAGACGCGGATCCTGGAGGAAGCGATGGCGCCGGGCGCGGTGGTGTCCGAAGTGGCCCGCCGCAACGGCCTGTCGCCCCAGCACCTGTTCACCTGGCGTCGTCAGGCCAAGCGCGAGGCTGACAATCATCCTCTGACCTTTACCCCAGTTGTTGTCAGCCCTGACACGCCGCAGCCCACGCCGGCCGCCTGCCGTGAGGCGGTGATCGAGATTGTCGTGGAGGGTGTCGTCATCCGCGTCCCGCCCGGTGTCGATGGAGCGTACGCATCCGGCGACGACCGCGGAATCGCTGGCTGCAATGTGGTAGAGTACTGCCATGGCGATCGATCACGACAAGATCGACGAGGCGGTTCTCGCCCTGATGTGGCTGACGCTGCACGATGGATGCCGAGCCTGGAAGAGCTTTGATTGGGCTGTGACCGATCGGCTCTACGAGAAGGGGTTCATCTGCGACCCCGCCAACAAGACCAAGTCCGTCGTCCTCACCGAGGAAGGCTTGCAGAAAGCCGAAGAGCTCTTCAAGGCGCTGTTCACGCGATAGCCCTGAGCCTCAGGCCGCGGCTTGCTCGTCCCGCAGCGCCTTCCAGTTCCAGGGCAGGAGTTCGGCAAGGCGCTTGGCTGGATGCTCCGGCAAGCGCGCCAGAATGTCGGCCAGCCAGGCGCGCGGGTCGACCTCATTGAGCTTGCAGGTCTCGATCAACGTGTACAGCGCGGCCGCCCGATGCCCGCCCACATCCGAGCCCGCGAAGGTCCAGTTCCGGCGCCCGACGGCAATGCTGAGGATACCGACGAAGCCGTCCACTTCGTCCAATCTGAAGCCGTCCAGGCATTCCGATTTCAAGCCGTCCATGGGTCCGAGGTGAAGTCGTCCACCTGAGCGCCGCTCTTCGGGTCAGTGATGGATGGTGGTTGAGGTGGTGACGCTGGTCAAGCGTCGGCTGGCGTGTGGCGGGTCTTGCGCAGGCTCTCGCCGGTCAGATTAATCCGGTAGGCGTTGTGCACGACCCGATCGAGGATGGCGTCCGCCAGCGTCGGAACGCTGCCGATCATCGCGTACCAGTTCTCGACCGGCACCTGGCTCGTGATCAGCAGCGAACCGGCATCGTAGCGGTCCTCGACGATTTCCAGCAGATCGCGCTGCTGCTCGCCGGTGAGCGCCTCAGGACCCCAGTCGTCGAGGATCAGCAGCTTGGCCCGGGCAAGACTGCGTAACAGGCGAGAGTAGCGGCCATCGCTGCGGGCGAGATCGAGCGCCGCAAACAGCCGTGGCACACGATGGTAGAGCACCGACAGGTCCTCCCGGCAGGCCCGGTGTCCCAGGGCGCAGGCGAGCCAGCTCTTCCCGACCCCGCACGGGCCGGTGATCAACAGATTGCGCCGCTCGCGGATCCAGTCGCAGGTGGCCAGCTTGAGAAACAGCGCCCGGTCGAGGCCGCGTGCGGCCCGGAAGTCAACATCCTCGACGCTGGCGGGATGGCGCAGTTTGGCCGTTTTGGCCCGGGTCTCGCAGCGCTTCTGCTGCCGCGTCGTCACTTCATGATCGAGGATCAGGCCGAGCCATTCGGCATGGCCGAGCGCGTCAGCCTCGGGAGTGGCGCTGAGCGCCTTGAAGCCTTTGGCCATGCCGTGCAGGCCCAGCGCGTGAAGCTGGTCGAGGGTGGGATGGATCAACATGGTCGGTCTCCTGTCAGTGGAAATACCCCGGTCCGCGGACATTGGGGTGGGTGAGAACGGGCGTATCGGCGGCGGGAGCGCGCTCGCGGTAGGTGTCGAGAAGCGACACGATGCTCTTGTAGGTCAGCGCCTGGATCGCCAGGGCTTTGGCCGCGACCGCCTCGACACGCTCCTGCGGGATGCCGCGCATGTGCTGCAAAACCCCGATGCAGGTGCGAAAGCCCTGCTCGGGATGGCGGCGGGCGGACAGAATGGCGGCAATCAGCCCCTCGGTGTTGGGGCCGATCGACGCCGCCCAGGAGCGGAAGCGCTCGGGCGACCAGGCGGCATAGCGGCGATGCGAGCTCGGCATGTGCTCGGCCTGCGTGCCATGCGCCCGTCCCGCATAACGCCGCGCGTGGGCCGCGACGCGTCCGCCTTTGTGGAAGGCCTCGATCGTGCGCTGGGTGACGCGCACCTCGACCTGCTGGCCGATGAGGCCAAATGGCACCGAGTAGAAGAAGCCCTCGACCTCGATGTGGTAGTCGAGCCCGACCCGGGCGAACTGCCACTGCGCGAAGACGTAGTCCTCGGCCGGCAGGGGTGCGAGGGCCGGCTTCTCGATCGTCTCGAACAACTGGCGCCGGCTGACGCCGAGCCGGCGCATGGGTACGCTGTTCATCCGCTCGACGGCCTCGGCGATCGCGGCATTGGCCTCCTGGAGCGAGAAGAAGGTGCGGTGGCGCAGGCGACCGAGAATGTAGGATTGGGCGAAGCGCACCCCGGCCTCGACTTTGGCTTTGTCCTTCGGCCGGCGCGGTCGGGCTGGCAAAATGCCGACCGCGTAATGGGCCGCCATCTTGCCGTAGCTGCGGTTGATCTCGGGATCGTAGAACGAGGCCTTGTGGACGCCGCTCTTCAGGTTGTCCGGCACGACGAGCTTGGTCACGCCACCCTGGAACCGGAACATGCGCACATGCGCCTCGATCCAATCCGGCAGGGTCTGGGTCCAGGTGGCTTCGGCATAGGTCAGGTTGGAGGCGCCGAGCACCGCGACGAAGATCTCGGCCTGGCGGATCTCGCCGGTGAGTGGATCGACGATCGGCAGCTTCTTGCCCGAGTAATCCACGAACACCTTGTCGCCGGCGACGTGATGCTGACGCATGGTCGGCGTCAGGCGGCGCTCGAAGGAGCGGACCAGGTCGCAGAAACGCGAATAGCCGTAGCCGTCCGGATGGTCTGCCCGGTACTCCTCATGCAGGATGGCGATGCTGACGCCGGGCCGCTTGAGTTCCTGGACCAGGTGAGCCCAATCCGGCTCCGGCCGGCGGCGCGTTCCGACCCGGGTGCCCGCCCGGGCGAACAGCTTCTCCTCCAGGGCCGCGTCGGTCAGGTCCTCCGGCAGGGGCCAGGCCAGCCCGGCCGCCTTGGCCCGCTGGATGGCATCGCGCACGGTCGAGCGCGCCGCACCGACAATCCGGCCGATCTCGCGATCGCTGGTTTGGCTGGCGTGGAGCCGCAGCACTTGCCGCATCTGTCGCATGGTCATCTCTCTGTTTGCTGGCATCGCGTCCTCTCTGGTGGAGAGGTCGCAATGCCCCAATCGGATGACCCGGTGCAGCAGGGTTCTTCAGACCGATCCCTGGACGGGATCAAATCGGAAGGAGGGACGGCTTCAAGTCGGAAGGGTGGACGGGATCAAATCGGAACCGGGGACGACTTCAAGTCGGTACACATGGACGGATTGCGTCGGTATCCGCAAATGCCGCGGATCGCTCGCTCGGCGGCATTGTTCGACAGGCAGACCCGCCCGTCCTCGAGGAAGAGCGCGAACGAAGACCAACGCCGCAGCATGTAATTGATGGCTTTGGCCGTCTCACTCTTGGGCGACAACCGTCCACGTTGCGCCCGCAACCAACTCTCCAGATCATCCACCAGAGGCTTGGATTGGGCCACACGGATAGAGCGTCGCTCGTCAGGCGGCCGGCCGATGATCGCGCGCTCGATCGCAAACAGCGCATCGATGCGCTCGACTGCCTCGATCGCGATCGGCCCCTTCTTCAACTCAGCCAGTTCAAAGAATTGGCGGCGTGCATGTGCCCAACACGCTGCCTCAGTCGCCGGGCCGGTCGCACGACCCGGTTCATACAGCTGTCCGAAGCCGGAATAGGCATCCGCCTGCAGGATCCCGCTGTAGCTCTTCAGGAAAGACTGCGGATGCTCACCCTTGCGATCGGCCGAGTAGAAGTAGACCGCAGCCGGCGGATCGGCGCCGCCAAAGGGCCGATCATCCCGCACCACGGTCCAGAGCCGGCCGGTCTTGGTCTTTCCCTTGGCCAGCACCGGCACCGGCGTGTCGTCGGCGTGCAGCCGCTCGGCTTTGAGGACATGCTCGGTGATCAGCGTGCTCAGAGGCTGGGTCGCCACCGCGACCGCACCGATCCAGTCGCACAAGGTCGAGACATCCAGATCGACCCCTTCCTGGGCAAACACTGTGCTCTGGCGGGTCAGCGGCAGATGCAGCCCGAACTTGCCGACCGTGATCTCAGCCAGCAAGTGGGGACCGGCGCGGCCGCGCGGAATGGCATGGAACGGCGCTGGTGTCTCAGTGATCGTCTCGCACGCCGCACAGCTGAACTTCTCGCGGACCGTCTCCACCACGACCCACCGCGCCGGGATGCGCTCCAGGGTCTCGCTCACCACCTCGCCGAGTTTGCGCAGGCCTCCGCCGCAGCAGGCGCACGCGGTCGGGCCAGGAAGGACAATGCGCCGGCGCGGCAGGTGTCCGGGCAAGGGCCTGCGGGCGGGCTTGGCCCGCTTCAACTCCTCAACCGTCCACTGGGGCGCCTCCGGCGCCGCGCCGGCATCCTTCGCCTCCGCTTCGGCATCCATGTGAGCGGCACTCTCCTCCAGATCCTCCAGAGCGAGCATCAGTTGCTCGAGACGGGCACTGCGTTCCGACGAGGTGCCAAAGTGCTGACGGCGCAACTTGGCGATCTGCAGCTTGAGCCGCTCGATCTCCAACTCCAGGGCATAGCGGGCGGCGTGGGCCTGGGTGACTTCGAGCCGGGCGACTTCCAAAGCAGCGCGAGCGATCTCCAGATCCCCCGCGCGGGCTTCGGCCGCCAGACGGGCAGCGCGCTCGGCGCGGATCATCGCGTGAGCGTCAGCCAGACTGGTGGGAAGCGGATCAGGGTGATTTGCCACGTCTCCAGTGTGCCACGGAAGCGTTGCATGGCAAGGCTTTGATACTCATCCGGCCGCAGTCGGACGCCAGGTCTGCTGGGGATTACGCCAGTCGATGCCTTCCAAGAGATAGCCCAACTGCGCGGTGGAAATCGCCACCGTGCCGTCGGCCGGCGAGGGCCACAGAAAACGACCCCGATCAATGCGCTTCGAGAACAAACACAGGCCCTGGCCGTCATACCAGAGGACCTTGATCAGATCGCCTCTGCGGCCACGGAAGACAAACAGGTTGCCCGAATGCGGATCACGTTTGAGCGCCTCCTGCACGAGTAGGGAGAGGCCGCCGAAGCCCTTCCTCATATCGGTGTGGCCGGTGGCGAGCCACACGCGCACGCCGGTCGGGACCGGAATCATGCCAGGCTCTCCACCACCTGCAGCACCCGCCGCAGCGCCTCGGCATCGACCTCGCGGTCCACGCGAATCCGTCGCCCGTGCCTCAAGACGATCTCGATCAAGCCGGTGCGCCGCGGTGGTGGTGCTATCGGCGTGGTCTGCCCTGGGACGGGTGTGATCTCGACCGGCACGAAGGCCGGACCAGCGTCGCCAAGCCGTCCTTCGCGGGCCAGCCGGCGCCAGGTGAAGACGACACTGGGCGCGAGACCATGGCGGCGGGCCACTTCGGTCACCGTCACGCCCGGGTGCATCGTCTCTTCCACGATCTGGAATTTGTCTTGGACGCTCCAGCGCCGCCGGCGCTCTGTGCCGAGAACTTCGATCTTCATCGATCTACTGACCTTAAAGCTAGCCTTAAGGTCAGAACGTCACGCGCAAACCTCACTCTCACAAGAGGGCACACGCCGGGTGCTTACGATGGAGCGACACTGGCCCTCGTGCTGCACGCGCTCAAGAGCCTGCGATGATCGGACCGAGCGGGACCGTCCGCGTCCTGGTGGCGACCAAGCCCGTTGACTTCCGCAAAGGGGCGGATGGCCTCGCGGCGCTCGTGCGCGACACCATGGGAGCCGATCCGTTCTCCGGGACTGTTTATGTCTTCCGCGCCAAACGCGCGGATCGCGTCAAGCTGGTGTTCTGGGATGGCACCGGTGTCGTGCTGGTCGCCAAGCGATTGGAGGATGGCGAGTTCCGCTGGCCCAAGGTGCAGGACGGTGCCCTTCACCTGTCGGCGGCTCAACTCTCGGCTTTGCTCGAAGGTTTGGACTGGCGCCGCGTGCATGCGCCACGACCGACATCCGTGCCACTGGAGCCCAGCTGATCGGACGCGCCCATCTATTAAGAGCCATCGCCCGCATCGGGGAAGCATGATTCACTTCGGTTTGTGACCAGCGCGACGCAAACCCTCCCCGATGATCCTGACCTGCTCAAGGCCATGCTCCTGGCCGAGCGGGCGCGGGCCGAGCGCCTGGAGCAGATCATCAAGGCGATGCAGCGCCACCGCTTCGGCCGCCGGGCCGAGAGCCTGCCCGAGGATCAACTGCTGCTGGGCTTGGAAGAAGCCGAACAGACTGAGGCCGCCGAGGACGCCAAACACGAGCAAACGGATCCGGCCGAGCGTAAAAGCCGCGCGGCTTTGCGGCGCCGGAACCGCGGATCCTTGCCGGCGCATCTGCCGCGCATCGAAACCCTCATCGACATCAAGGATCCCGCCTGTCCCTGCTGCCGCAACCTCCTGCACCGCATCGGCGAGGATGTCTCCGAGCGGCTCGACATCGTGCCGGCGCAGCTGCGCGTGCTGGTGGTGCGCCGGCCCAAATATGCCTGCCGCCACTGCGAAGATGGAGTGGTGCAAGCCCCGGCTATTGCGCGACAATCTGGATTGGAAGTGCGCGACGATCAGGATGGTGATTGGCTGTCGCGGCGGGCATAATGATTGTCGCGCCGCGACACAGATGCAAGCGCTTTCTTGATTGTCGCTGCGAGCGTCAATCAGGATGAGGTCTTGATTGTCGCGCGTGTCGGCGGGCGTCCCGGTCCGCGTTTACGCTCGATGGCGGTTCGGCGGCGATAGCTCTCGACATTCATCTCAAAGATCGTCGCGTGGTGAATCAAACGATCCACCGCGGCGAGTGTCATCGCCTGATCCGGAAAGATCTTCCCCCATTCGCCGAAGGGCTGATTGGCCGTAATCAAAAGTGAGCGACGCTCGTACCGGGCGCCGATGAGTTCAAAGATGACGCTGGTTTCTGCCTGATCCTTGCTGACATAGGCGAGGTCATCCAGGATCAGCAGATGGTACTTGTCGAGTTTGGCAATCGCCGCCTCGAGCTGAAGATCCCGCCGTGCTGTCTGGAGCTTCTGCACCAGATCGGTGGTGCGGGTGAACAGCACCCGCCAGCCATTCTCCACCAGGGCCAGGCCCAGGGCTGCCGCCAGATGCGATTTGCCCCCGCCCGGCGGGCCGAACATCAACAGATTGGCGCCTTTCTCGAGCCAACTGTCGCCGGCCGCCAGCGCCATCACCTGGGCCTTGCTGATCATCGGCACCGCGGAGAAGTCGAAGCTGTCGAGGGTCTTGCCGGGCGGCAGCCGGGCCTCATCGAGATGGCGCTGGATGCGCCGGCTGGCGCGCTCGGCCATCTCGTGCTCGGCCAGAGCCGCCAGGAAGCGGGCCGCCGGCCAGCCCTCCTTGTCGGCGCGGGCGGCGAAATCCGGCCAGATCGTCTTGATCGCCGGAAGCCGCAGATCGTTGAGCGCCAGGGTCAGGCGACCGGCATCAATCGCATTAGGGCTCGTCATGCGACCTCTCCCTGATGCCCGCGGGCGAGTTCCTCGTAGGCACTGAGCGGCGCATAGGAGACCACGATGTCGGGCACGGCACCGGCATCCGGACTGAACAGCGCGCGCAAGCTCTTGAGATCCGGCAGCCGGCCGGCCGTCAGATCCGCATCGAGGCGCGCGGCGAGGTCGGCCTCGCAGGCGCGCTCATGCGCCAAGGCCAGCAGATCGACCATGGTGCGGCAGGCGGTCCGGGTGGGAAGCTTGGCGCACATCGCCTCGAACGCCCGGGCATAGGCTTGCCGGGGGAAGAGCTGATCGCGGTAGACCAGCCCCATCAGGGCCATGGGCTTGCGCCGCAGCGAGTGGATCACGTGCCGGTAATCAACCACATGCCCGTGCCGGCCGTTGGGATGGGCCCGCCCGCGCGGCAGCGTCATCTGGTGCGTGCCGCCGAGATAGACCTCGAGCCGATCATCAAACAGGCGCACCCGCAGCCGATGGCCGATCAGGCGCGAGGGCACGCTGTAGAACACCTTGCGCAGCACGAAGCCGCTGGTCGAGGTCACCGTGACGATGGCATCCTCGTAAGCGGCGGTGCGTCGGTCCGGCAGTTCCTGAAGGGCAGCGCGCTCGACCTCAATCCGTGGGGCATTGCGGGCATTGCGGCGCCCGACCACCTCGTCGACGAAGCGGCGGTAGGCATAAAGATCGGCGAAGTCGCGTGAGCCGCGCAGCAGCAGAGCATCCTCGATCACCTTCTTGAGGTGGCCGTGCACGCTCTCGATGGCGCCGTTCTCGTGGGCAATTCCGGCATTGTTGCGGCTCGGCTCCATGCCGTAATGGGTGCACAGGGCATCATAGCGCCGGGTCAGATCCTCGCGGGCGTCGCGATCCAGATTGCGGAAGGCCGCCGAGAGACTGTCGCTGCGGTGCTCGCGTGGGGCGCCACCCAAGGCCCAGAGGGCATTCTGCAGCCCCTCGGCGAGTGCGACATAGCTTTCGCCGCCGAGCACCACGTGGGCATGCTCGAAGCCGGAATAGGCGAGCCGGAAGTGATAGAGCCGGTGCTCGAGGGGCTGGCCGGCAAGGGTGATGGCCAGATCGGCCATGTCGGTGAAGTCGGACAGGCCCATGCGCCCGGGCTCGTGCACCTGGCGGAAGATGACCTCCTGCTCGGGACCATGCAGGGCACGCCAGGATCGGACGCGGCGCTCGAGGGTGCGGCGGATGCCGGGGCCGAGGTCGGGATGGCGGCGCACGATCTCCTCGAAGAGGGCCACGGGGCGCAGGCTCGGGGCGGCTTGGAGCAGCGGGACGATCTCGCTGTCCCAGACACCCGCGAGCGGATCGGGGCGTCGGCGCCCGCGCGGGGCTTTCCTGTGGGAGGGCAGCCGCGGGTCCTTGTCGATGCGGGAGGCGGTGGAGGGACTGAAGCCGGCCTTGGCAGCGGCGATCGGGGCGGTGTTGGTTTGGCGAAACTTCATGTACAGCCTCATCTGGCAGTCGGTGATATGGCGGCCGGGCAAAGGGTGGATTCCTCATTGGCGTGAAGACATCCAATCCTTAGCCGGTCGGCCGCGACTGCCAGACGGTGTGGTCCTGACGGATCACACCGTCGCCGCTCTCGCCCCCCTTAAGAAGCGACAGCGGCCTCGCATCTCATCCTGATTGCCGATCAACTGCCACCCTGATCGCCGCGCGGCACCCGGCTCCGGCGCGCGTGATCGAGGGCGGCCTGCCCACCGATGCCCTGGTCGCGCAGGTGCTGGTGGCGAAATACGCCGACCATCTGCCGCTCTACCGGCAGTCTCAGATCTACGCGCGTCAGGGCATCAGTTTGGATCGTTCGACCCTGGCCGACTGGGTTGGACGGGCTGCCTGGCACCTGCGGCCGGTGCATGAACGCCTGCTGGCGCAACTGAAAGCCTCGTCGAGACTGTTTGCCGATGAGACCACCGCACCCGTGCTCGATCCTGGCCGCGGCCAGACCAAGACGGGGCAGCTGTTTGCCTATGCCCGCGATGACCGGCCGTGGGGCGGCACGGATCCGCCTGGAGTGGCGTACGTGTATGCGCCGGATCGCACGGCGGCCCGGCCGATCGCGCATCTGTCCGGTTTTGCCGGCGTGCTGCAGGTCGATGGCTACAGCGGCTACCGAGCCCTGGCGGGCGGCAACCAGGTCACGCTCGCGTTCTGTTGGGCACATGTGCGGCGGCGCTTTTACGAACTGGCCGCGGCCGGCGCGGCGCCGATTGCCAGCGAAGCCCTCACGCGCATCGCGGAGCTGTATCGGATTGAGAGCGACATCCGTGGCATGAGTGCTGCGGAGCGGGCCCGGATTCGTCAGACGAAGAGCCGTCCGGTGCTGGAAGCTCTCGAGCCGTGGTTGCGCGGCAAGCTCGGTCTGATCAGCCAGAAGAGCAAGCTGGCGGAGGCGATCCGCTATGCGCTCTCGCGCTGGGATGGGCTGACGCGGTTTGTCAACGACGGGCGGATTGAGATCGACTCCAACGTGGTCGAGCGGGCGATCCGGCCTTTGGCATTGACGCGCAAGAACGCGTTGTTTGCCGGCTCGGATCGCGGGGGCGAACACTGGGCGATCATCGCCTCATTGGTCGAGACCTGCAAACTGTGCGGGGTGGATCCGCAGGCCTATCTCGCGGACGTGCTGAGCCGCATCGTCACGGGTCATCTCAACACCCGCATCGATGATCTGCTGCCGTGGGCCTATGCCACCGCGCCAGACCTCAAGGCCGTGGCCTGAGACACCGCTTACAATTCTTCGGTTCGGTTGACACACCGAGTGCTTACAATGGCTGCGGGGGACGAGGGACTCAAGCAGTGCCCACTCGGCATCGTTGAGATCACTGGCGTAGGAACTGACATCCATGGCAGGGCTCCCGGATTGTCAAACAGCCCACATCCGCAGCAGCAGCCAGCACAAACCTATGGTGAATCAGACACTTGGATCGAGCAATAAAATTGCTCACCAGCCTCTTAGCGCTTCGAAAGAATTGTAAAGCGTGTGTCTGCCGGTAGGCGTGAGATTATTGGGAGCCCAGCGGTAACCAAAGACCAGATTGTGAGCTTTTTAAATCGGTTTAATGTCGGGTCGAGATTAATACGATCCCAGGTGCCTTCCTTAGCTAATGTATCGAGCGGTAGTGGATTGCTAGAGTTGCAGCCAAGCCTTTCTGCAAGAAGAGCGATGCTCCTTTCAGAAAAGTAGTGCACATGCGGTGTAAAGAAGTGTTTCTGCCATAGGCGGTCCCAGAGTTGCGGAGCAAAATGGAGTTTCCCGATTGTGAAAAAAATACCCTCTGAAAAAGGGCTATTGATAATAATTATCCCGCGTTCAGTAATATGCTGTAAGCAGTTTTCCAATATTCCTGTTGCATTTGGGATATGCTCAAGTACATCATTGAATATTATGATGTCAAACTTCGTTCCCGGTTCTATGGCATCAGGAAAGTAGCCCTGTACCACAGGTAACCCCTGTCTCTGAGCCGTCCGCGCTAGTCTAGGGTTGGGCTCGACACCAGTTACATCGAAGCCTGCGGCCATAGCCTGCTTGAGGAACTGCCCAGTTGCGCATCCTATATCAAGGACGCTCCGAAGTCTCGGATTGAACTTCCTGATTGTCGCAATGATGGTGCAATAATTCTTTTCACGTACTGGGCGAAGAAAATCAATATCGTCTTCTTTCTCCTCTATAGTTTCGCGGTCATGAATCTTGGAGCTCTCTATTCGAGGCTCAAGATTCGATTGCCAATGATCGCAGTTTGCGCAATAGAAAGTCCAACTAGTTACTTTATTCCTCATTTTGGATGAGCATATGTTGCAATTCATGACTAACCTACGATTATAATTGGGTCTACCAGTCGAAAATAAGAGAATTGGCCGTATTAAACGAGGGGTCGCACTCCCAGTGCTTTGTACGAGCCATTTTCGAGCATCGGCTGATGATGAGCGCTATCCTACCGATCGCGCCTTTTCTTCAATCGACTCGTGTAAAACCCGTCTTTTGGGAATGAGATCCGGACCGGCACCATAAACGGCTGAAGCTTGGAGTTGCAATGCCGCTTTACTTTCTGTCGAATGGCAGCCTCATCAAATTCACCAGAGATTATGATGTCTGCACAGACGATCTTTCCTGTGAGCACATGACTTTCGCCGTAAACTACGGCGTCGATAACTTCGGGGATCTCAAGAATAACTGTCTCAACTTCAGAGGGGTAAACCTTCTGTCCTCCGACGTTAATTAAGTCGGATTTCCGACCGAGAATACGGAAGTATTCGCCATCCTGCTCGACTGAGTCGCCTGTGATCAGATATCCGTCGTCTGTGAAGGGACTGGGCGCGTTCAAGTAACCCAACATTGCCGACTCTGCTTTGATCTGTAAAATACCGTCAACCACGCGGGTTTGGTATCCTTCACCACCTAGCTTTACCCAGAGCGAATCACTCGATCTTGATTTGGCGCGCATGACGCCAAGTTCAATCATGCCGTAGGTTTGACGCAGTTCGAGATCTGGGAAGATCGACTTCAAGCTGACAAGTGTGGTCTCCGGCATCGGCTCAGCGCCATAGGTGATCAGCTTCAGGCTTGATAGGTCATACTGCTCGTAGGCGCGGCTTATCAGCAGCATATTAAGAAAAGTCGGTGTCGCTGGGAGCAATTCAATCCGATGCTGTTCAATAAGCTGGCTAATCTCGTGCGGGGTTCTAGTCTCGGGAAACACGACAAGCGTGCCGCTCGCAAGGCAGCCAAGCAGAGTATTCAGCCCTCCCCAATGATCGAAGAGAAGGAAATTTAGCGTTATGAGTCCTGGGCGTGGGTTGTGAAATTTTGTGAGAAGTCGCGAGAAATCATGAACGACACCTTTTGGCTTTCCGCTTGAGCCGGAGGTGAAGAGCACGAGCCCCGGAACTGCTCGCTGCGACAAAATCTCAAACAGTCTATGGATTTCGGCCTGAGGATATCCTCTTTCGACCAAAGGAGCGGAGGAAATTCCAGTTGCATGTCGTACGTCAAGAACAAGGTGAGGCTCAATCTCGGTCAGTAGATCCCGTACGTTTGTGTAGGTGGTTTCCGTGAGAGGGATCGTGATTGCGCCGCGAGCAATGAGTGCAAGCAGAAGCGGGATCGAGCGGAACGAGAAGTCTCCGAGTAGAACTACGCGTGAACCTACGCCGACATCGAGTTCATTAACAAGCCACTCGACATCGTGCTGGATTTGGTCAGCAAGCTCTACATACGTAAGGTACTGTCCGTGCCATGCGAAAGCTCGGTCTCCCCCACGCTCGCGAAACTTGTCTATCAGAAAGCTGATATCACCGAAGTCCGTTGCCATCATCGTTGCCGTATTTTGCTCGTAGAGAAGTTGCTGGAACTAGCGTTCGTTGAAACTATGGATTTATCAGAGCTGACGCCCACGAAAGGCCGACCCCAAATCCACACAGAACGACCGGCCGATCTTTGCGGATCTTTTCAGCCTCTTGCGCTCTTTGAAGAGCTATTGGGACTGACGCAGATACCGTGTTCCCAAGAGTCCTCATATCGAATATGAGTTGATCTGCATTGAGACCTAGCGAACGAGCAATACCGTCAATGGCCACCTTGCTTGCCTGGTGAAATACGAAAGATCCGACGTCCTCAACGCGAAGATTGTTTCGATTGAGTAGTTCGCGGACAGCCTTCGGGATCGTGGTGTTGAAAAAGGACAATACGCCGAGCCCGTCCATTTCAATATGCTCGGCGGTCCGGATATTTCCGCTCCGATCGGAAACCTCTTTTGCGGTTTCGGTGGAGCGCGGCAAACGGGTGCCGCCGGCTCGAACGATAAAGCGATCGTACTGGGCTCCTGATGTGCCGAAGGAGATGTCAGCCACATTGAGCCTATCGTCAGCTGTCTTCAGCTGATCGTCCGTGAATCCAGACACGATTGTCGCGGCCGCGCCATCTCCAAAAAGGCAGCGACTGGAGCGATCCGCTGGGTGAATGAGGCGCGAGTAAGTATCCGCGGTAACAATGAGAACCCGTCGCGATGTTCCACTCTGTACGAGACCACGTGCGATACCTAGGCTGTATACGAAGCCTGAACATGCAAGGGTGATGTCGAAGGCCATGACGTGTGGTGAGAGACCTAGCCTCTGGTGTAAAATGCACGAGTTCGGCGGTATTGGGTGGTCGGGCGTTTCCGTGCAAAAAATTATGGTGTCAATTTCGCTTCGGACCAGTTTGCCTCGCTGTTCGAGTGCAAGACACGCACGGTAGCCCAGGTCTAAAGCTGTCTCGTCGGCCGCAGCGATACGGCGCTCTTCAACTCCTGTCCTATCAAGAAGCCGGACCATGTCCCAAGCTGGGTTTTCGCGTGCGAGATCGTCATTTGTAATAACCCGCTCAGGCAGAGCATAGGCGATGGCCTCAATGCCTACTTTGGTAGCGAGGGCGCGCTCGAGAGAATCTGTCGACCTGTGCATGCTTACGAACAACTAGTTTGTGAGCGCAGTTGTTGAAATTACACAAGCTTGAGCTTCGCGCAATGGACCAACAGCACCATGCCCTGGATACATCGTGAGGTGACTTGGCAGGCTCGCTAAGAGTTTGATGCTCCCCTGAATCTGTGCAACCGACCCTCCCGGCAAATCCGTACGCCCGGCTCCATTAGGGAGTAGGGTGTCGCCCGTGAATAGGTGATCGCCCAGCCTAAAGCAGACGCTGCCTTTCGTGTGGCCAGGCGTCGCGATGCACTCGACTTGGAACTCTCTCAATGCCAAACCGGTTTCAATGATATCCGCGAGATCAGTGAAGTTGGACGGAAGCGGTACTGATTGTCCTTCGCCAAAGAGGCTGCGGTAAAGGTTCGCCTGACGAAGCAAGCTTCTATCCGCTCCATGAAGATAGAATGGGAGGCCGGCAAAATGTTCCATCAGTCCACACACGGCTCCAATGTGATCATAGTGAGCATGTGTATTGAGGATGGCCAGTGGCACTAACCTTCGAGTGCTAATGATATCAAGAAAGCGCTCGGCTTCCGCTCCAGGATCAATCACGAGGGCATGGCGGCTGATGCTCTCTACGATATAGCCATTCTGCCGCCAAGTTCCGGTTGTGACTTTGTGTATGTCCGAAATCACGCTCACGATACGCCCCCAAAATAGATAGTTTGGCCTGTAATGTTGCGGGCGTTTGGCGAAGCAAAGAAATTCACTGCGTGGAGAACATCCCGGACACTCAGCAGTGCCGGTTTAATAAGCTGCTGTTGTTTGGCAGCCAAAGCTTCCTGAGGAAGAGCATCGACCATACCGGATTCGCCGACGAGTGACAGCCCAACACAGTTTATTGTGATGTCATCGCTGGCGCATTCACGCGAAAGCGTAATGCAGAGATTCTCCAGTGCCGCTTTGCTGGCATTATAGGATGCACCACCTATACTAGCTAGCGGTACATTAATAGACGAAAAATTGATTATTCGCCCGAACTTCGTGCGCTTCATCAGCCTGATGGACTCGCGCATAACAATAAATGCGCCTACTAGGTTAGCCTCTAGTACATTCATAAAGTCGGACGCCGGGGTAAGCAGGCCGAGTCGTGATGAACTCACGCCCGCGTTGTTGACGACAACGTCGAGACGGCCGTGTGTCGTGACGATGCCATTGAGCATTGTCCGCACGGCCGCTTCGTTCGCGACGTCAAGTAAAACATGGCGATATCGCTCATGCTCAATCAACTGCTGACCACTGCGCGAACAGCCGTAAACATAATCGCCTTCGCCCAATAGAGCTTCTACGAGACCCCGGCCGACTCCGCGGCTTGAGCCGGTCACCAACACAATCCTAGGATTTCTAGGGATTTCGTGGGAATTGAGGGTCACAGACATAATTTAGGCGGCTGCAGATAGATTGTCCAAATATAAGGCTAGGCTTCCAACACTCTGAAAAGGGTTCTCGGCTGACGAGAATATCGATTCGTCTGCCAGAGCGATCGACTTGCCGGTTTCGTCGAAAACGACCTGCTCGATGGCGACGACGAGGTTGACCAAGGTAAGGGAATCAACGCCGCCCTTGGAGTCAAGGAGCATGGTTTCTGGGCTTTTCGAGACAGGTGGTGCATCGGGATTCTGGGCGTTGATCTCATCAATCGCCTTATAAATAAGCTCAAGGGAACGCATGTGTATCATCTCCAGCAGTGCTCAAAGTTGGGTTTAAAAGTAGTCGATATCAGCGAGCGTCATGTATGTCGACCCATACCCTTGCAGCCACGCTAGATCCCGGTTCTGTGGCAACAGGAAGATCGGTGTGGGGTGGGGGAGGTGACTGTCTGAAATAGGAATGAGAGGTCGGGCCACCAAGCGTGCGAGCGCTGGATTAGTAGGGTTCACCATTGTGAACACCACATCAGCCCCTTCATGGATGCCGAGCCGGCACAAATAAAGCCAGAGGGCCCTTCGCAGGCTTGTAGTGATCTGGCTAGAAAAGGCGATATCCATAAGTATAATAAATTCTAGTCCGGATAAAGTAAGCTTTCTCCAAACAAAATAGCCTATTGCTTGATCGCGCGAGCGAACAGTAACGATATGTCCGTTAAAAATTGGTCCTTCTTGGAAGCGCCACCTAAGGAACGCCGTTGAACGCTCAAAGTGAGGTCCGGCAACAACACGAAAACCGTCAAGGATACTGTTGAATTCATCTTCGGAAGGCAGACCGGCATCAAATCGAATTCTATCGATCTTCTCTCCTACGGCCGCGGCGGCGCGAAGCGTAACGCGCCATGGCGCCGCAAGTGCTTCAAGAGCCCTAGGGATTTTTCGCCCCGCAACTTTGTTCGCAAGGTTGTGGAATCGTATTGGGATTCCGTAGGCTTTGAGATTGAATGCTACAGGGTAGCGTAGAAACTTGCGGTAAAGGAGATCGCTCGTTTCATTGGACGTATGAACAAGAAGGTCGATCTGCGGAGCTTTGGGTTGCCCTCGGACAAGTGAGATAAAGTTGAGGGCGGATCGATGGCCGGGTTCGAGAAGGAGGTCCGCAACAAGCCCTGCACGACAAGTCGTTGCAGGCGTTAGGCGAAAACCTCGTGGCATAATGACAGACCGGCCGACGATTTTGTCCTCATTATAGAGATTGACGGAGATCGACGGACCGTCCGGGCCGAGCCCATGCTTCCACCAAAAATGGTTAGGCTCGGTCGTAGTAGGGTCGCTGTAGGTCGTTTGAGCTAGAGCAACATGATCGGGTATCGTCTCTCTATTAATTGGCTCGACACGAACGTCCAGCATCTACATCCTACTTAGCTTTGCTTCGAGGCCCTTTTGCCTGATCAAGGCTCAGGACGCAAGCTCGTCGAGCAGCAAGCCGCGCCGATCTTAACAGGTGGTCAGTGTAATGCTAAGGAGCGTCGGGACGACTAAGCAACGGAAGCTCGTGCTTCTGTCGAAAGGCTGCGACCTTTTGCTCAAACTTGCCCCAGGTTTGCCAGCCTCGGCGCTCGTAAAGCAATGGGCCTCGATGGGGGCGACCTGAAGTAGTCAGAGCCGTTAAAGCTTGAATTTGTTGTGTTCCACGCGTAACATATTGAGTAAAAATGAACGGTACTAATCCAATGAAAGTCCTCCACTGGCTTTTGTAATCGGCACACAGTTTCAGATATTTGAGGCGCCGCTTTGCGGGAATTCTGAGTTCTTTGACTGGACCCGCCTCGAGGATAGGTTTAAGAACTGTGTAAGGAAAGAATATTTTCTTATTGCTATTATAAAGTGGAAATTGATAAACGTGACTCTCCCGGCATAATGCTCGACCGATTGCAATGGCTAAAAGTGCGGCGGCATCATGATCGGGATGTCCTCCCTCCCAGCTTGGCGCATAAACTGACTTTATGGTGAGCGGTTTGCCGTACTGATTCAGGGCCGCGAGAACAGCGTCGAAAATTGTCTCTAAACTTTCTGCCAAGCCTTGGTCTTTGATTGCTGATGAAGTGCCGAGATACCAGATTCGTTCGGAATCGACTCCAAGTTGCCTCAGAACTTTTGAGCTTTCGGCATTGCGTTGGTCCGTCGTAGCTCGGCCATACTCCCCATTCGTTAGAAAGATGATGATAGGTGTTCTTCCCAAGGATAGCGAGCTATCAATAAGGAAGAAGGCCCCAAACTCATCATCCTGGTGCGGGAGAAGGAACAAATCGAACTCGTCTTCACAGGTGTTTTGCATCGCATTAACTTCACGTTATCACCAGCGCAATACCGGACAGCACCAAAGATACTCCAAGAAAATACTTGATGCTAAGTGGCTCTGAGTAAATTGCCCAACTCAATATAGGCAAGATGATGATTGACAAAGATGCGAAAGGATAGGCGACTGTTAACGGTATTCTCGACAAGAGCCAAATCCAATATATCATCGAAAGTCCATAAAGCGCTCCGGTCGCCCAAAAGCTCATGCTGAACGGGAGTCTCATTGCCGTATCGATAAGAGAGGCAGAGCTGGCCAGCTCCTTTGCGACGTATTTGAATGCAATCTGCCCCAGGACCATGAACAAGACATAGCCTAAAAGGAGCAATATGTTGCTCAGATCTAGTTTCAAGGGGAGCCTCATGCTTCGAAATCTAGGCAATTTACCTGAGTGAATTGGCAGGCCGATATTTGGTCGACCAAGCCCGAATTTACTAGCCTTCTTTGAAGGCAATGCAATATTGCTTCATTGCAGAAACCGAGCGAAACGGCCGGACAGGGATGCTGAGTGCTTGTTGTATTGTGCTAATCGTCCATGCCGACGGCCGATCTCGCGTAGGAATCGCTAGAAGTGGCGAATGTATCAACTTTATTAAAGGCTTGGCCTCGCAGTGGTTCGGGAATGATTTGCAATGCGGGCATGGTCTGCAGAGGGTCTTTAGGCACATTGTTGATATCATATGCCAGCGCAGCAAGCAGGAGTTGAACTCCCAAAATTACCATAAGGGCGACTAGCATGATTGTTCCGGTAGCAGTTGGGCTGCCGGTAATGCCCGCATTGATCCAATTATAGGCGCCATAGATTGCGCCCGTCATAGTTAATATGGTCCCCAGTATGGATTCTAAAGTGGCGGGGCTGATATCTCTAAGAATATAGTTGTAGAAAAATCGCTTGAAGAAGTTAACCAAGTACCGGCTAGGAAAATCGATAATAACCCGAGATATTCTTAGGTTACTCTTCTCCTCTCCGTATACAGATGGCATAGGCGTATCTTTCACTACTGCTCTTATACTACTCAATCGAAATAACATATCTGATTCAAAAAAATACCGTTTTGCTACTTTGTCAAGGTTGATCATCCGCAAAGCAGTTGAATGTATCGCAGTAAAACCATTTGTTGGGTCCATTATATTCCAATAGCCAGTCGAACACTTGTTAACCAGCGATAGCACTGCGTTTCCGAATACACGCATGGGGGGCATAGTTTTCAAGTATTCTATCTCGTAGAACCGATTGCCCTTTGTGTAGTCAGCTTCGTTGTGAAGGATTGGGGCAATGAGGACGCTGATATACCCAGGATCCATTTGTCCGTCTCCGTCAAGTTTGATGCAAATGTCGAATTTCTCGGCTAAAGCTGCTTTATAACCGGTCGCAACTGCGCCTCCAACGCCTTGATTATGTTCATGGAAAAGCACTTTGACGGATGGGTTGTCAACAAAACGTTCTTGAACAACGCTACCGCTTGACTCTGGACACTTATCGTCAATAACAAAGATCTTGTCTACTCTTCCAATAAGCTCACTTACTACATCGACAATGTGAGACTGAACTTTATAACAGGGAATGATAGCGGCAATCTTCATGGGCTTCTTCGCAGCTCTCGCGATCAATCTAGTTTGGACTCCTAAGGCTCGATACACCTGCCCCTAGCTGCTTTCAACTCGGAACTTTCTGGATGGTGCCAGATTGAACCGCACTTAGATTGTAAGAGGCTGGTAAGCAATTATCTTTCCTGTTTGCGGGTGAGGCGGCGCAGCAGGATGCGGCTCATGGCGTGATAGAGCAGCATCTCGCCGGTTTCGACGAAGCGCTCATAGTCCTTGGCGAGCCGTCTGTTGGTGGTAAGCCAACCGATGGTCCGCTCCACCACCCACCTGCGTGCGAGGACTTGAAAGCCGCTCGGGCGCGTCGGCGGCTCCGCGTCTGCCCGCATCCAGGTGCCTCCGCTCCACCAATGCTGCGGGATGGATAATCTCCAGTCCAGGGCCTTCTGGAGCCAATCCTTCAGCCCTCGATAAGCCGGGTCGGCCCACATCAACTCAGGGCCGGAAACTGATCTTCCCCCGATTGCGCGGACACCGGGTTAGTTCATTTTCCGCTCGGCCTGTTCGGGGGTGAGATACCCAAGAGCCGAGTGGATGCGCTGCCGATTGTAGTAGCTCTCGATATAAACGAACAGGTCCCGTCGTGCCTCCTCGCGGGACGCCCAACGATGTTGATAGACCAACTCGACCTTCAAGGAATGGAAGAAGGATTCCATCGGGGCATTGTCATAGCAGCAGCCCGTCCGGCTCATCGATGGCTTGGCGCCCATGAGGGCCAATTGCTGGGCATACGCCTCAGCCGCGTATTGGCTTCCACGATCCGAATGGTGAATAAGCCCAGGGCCTGGCCGCTGCCGCTGGGCCGCCATGATCAGAGCGCCAAGGGTCAGCTCCGTGCGCATGTGATCGCGCATGGCCCAGCCCACCACCTTCCGGGTTGCCAGGTCCAGCACCGCGGCGAGATACAGCCAGCCCTCGCCCGTGGGAATGTATGTCATGTCGGCCAGCCAGACGCGGTTCGGCTCTAAGACCGTGAACTTCTGCTGCAACAGGTTCGGCGCAATCGGCAACGCGTGCCGACTGTCGGTCGTGGTCGGCCTGAAGCGGCGACGGGCCAGGGCACGAATGCCATGCCGGCGCATCAAGCGTTCGACCCGGCCGCGGCTGACCCGGTAGCCTTCTGCCCGCAAGGCGGCATGTATCCTCGGACTGCCATAGCGGCCCTGGTGCTGACCATGGAGCCGATGCACCTCTCGCAGCAGGCTGCGGTTGGCGAGGGCTCTTTGGCTCTCCGGTCGGGATCGCCATGCGTAATAGCCGCTGGACGAGACCTGGAGCACGCGGCACATGAGCCGCACCGGATAGGCGCGGGCATGCTGCTCGATGAAACGAAACCTCATTTGGGCATCTCCGCGAAGATGCCGATGGCTTTCCTAAGAAACAGCTCCCGCGGGTGCGACGACACCGACCTCCTGGAGCACGAAGCCGAAGGCCTTGGCGCGGCGGTGTAAGTTATCGATCACCCGCTTGCGATACCGCTCCTCGTAGTAGGACGCTCCCGGATCCGCGTAATCCAGGCCGTGGCGCAAGGCGTTGTAGAACAGCACTGCAATCTTGCGGGCGGTTGCAGTCACAGCTTTGGACTTGCCGATCCGGGTCGACAGCCGCCGGTAAAACGCACCCAGTGCCGTCTCCGTTTTGCCAATCGTCGCGGCCGCCAACCGCAGGAGCGCTGCTGCCCGGCTCCCTGAACGGCGCGTTCGGGAGGATAGGACCTTGCCACCGGAGATCTTGTTGCCGGGCGCCAGGCAGAGCCAGGAGGTGAAGTGTTTGCTGCTGGGCCAAGCCGTCAGATCCGTCCCGCACTCCGCGATCAGTTTGAGCGCCAACGACGGTCCCAGACCATGGATCCGGGTCAGGTCCTGGCCCAGAACCGCATAGAGAGCACCGCGAAGATCGAAGCTCGGCTCATTGGCTTGGCGGCTCATGCGCCGGCGCGGCGCCGGCAAGGAAGCGGGATCGGGCCGATGGGCGCTCAGCGCCTTGAGGACGGCCTCGATCCTCTGGTCGCACGCCACCACCTTGTGCTGATAGGTGTCGTAGAGCGCCAGCGCCTGTTCGAGCGCGAACAGATGCTCGGCGCGATAATGACCCGTCAATCCCTTCTCGATCGTCTCGGAGCTGGAGTGACAACGGATGTCCCGTAGACCCGCCAGGACCGCCGGATCACGTTCTCCGGCCAGAATGGCGCGGATGATGCGCATGCCTGTAGCGCCAGTGATGTCGCTGATCACGTGATGCAGCTGCAGGTTCATCTCGGTCAGCGCCTTCTGCATATGCTGGATGTGCGAGGCGGCATACTCGAGCAGGCGCTCACGCTGACGCAAATACGCGCGCAGTTCCGCGATCTCAGCCTTGGGTTGGAAGCTGGCGCGCAGCAGGCCATAGGCATGGAGGCGCTGGAGCCACTGGGCGTCCTTCACGTCCGTCTTGCGTCCGGGCACCTGCTTGGCGTCGCGCGCATTGACCAGAAACACCTCGAGGCCGCGGTCCTGCAGGATCTCGAAGACCGGGATCCAGTAAACGCCGGTCGATTCCATGACGACGGAGGTGACGCCACAAACTTCGAACCAGTCGGCCAACCGGTGCAGGTCGGCGGTAAAGGTGCCGAAGCTGCGCACGGGCTCGCCGGCGCAGTCGGGCCCCACGGCCGCCATGTGCATCGTGGCCCCGACATCGATGGCTGCAGCATGGGGGTGAACCACCGGCAGGCTCTGCCGACCTTTGCCGGCTTCTCGTTTGCGTCTCATCGGCTCCTCCTTGGGGTGGGAGGGGCTGGACTGCGCCAAAGGTCAACTTCCTAACCGGGATCGCCCTGGGGCGTCACCACTCTCAAGCGCGCAACAGTCCATGGACCATGTTTTTTAACGGGGTCATGAGCCACCAATAAGCTACCGGCCGCTCCCCTCCGGCAACAGACTACCAGCAAGCTGTTTCTGACCCCACAGGCGGACCCAGTCCGCGACGGTTTTTTAACACATCGCGCTCCATGCGCGTGCGATCGAGCTCACGCCGGAGCCGCGCGATCTCCGCCGCCTGATCGGCTGGAGAGGCTATGGGAGAGGCGCTGGACGTTGGGGTTCTGCTACCAGCCCTGGATCGAGGTGGACCACCATTCACAACCGCCCGCCAGTTGCGCAGCATGGAGGGAGAAATCCCCAGCTCTGTTGCGATCTGCATGAGGGGGCGACCGCTGCTCTCCAAAAGTGCGACAGCCTCTCGTTTGAACTCTGGGGTAAAATCGCGTCTCGTCTTCGTCATTAAACACCTTCCAATTCCCGCAGGAGCTTAGCAAAGGTGTCCACCAACGCGAGGGAGGATCAATCTGCCTCTGGTCGTACGTGGTAGAGACGCTCCGGCTTACAGCCGGTTGTCACGTCATCTTGAGGTCACTCATGGCTCCGACCCAAAGACTAGGCCGCTTTCCGACCGGTCTTTCGTCGGCTTGTCAGCGCAGCGATTGATCAGAATCTTTGAACCTGCTGACGATGGGAGTTCGTTTACGCTCCTCGGGGTTCATGACGCTCGGTTCATCCTCATGGATGAGGAGTGAATCCGTCACGAGATACATCGAGGCCCTGCGCTGATGGAGGCGCCGCGAAATCTGCATACCAACGCCGCTCGAGAGGTGGGGATCCTTGTCCCACCGGCGTGGATCGACCGGGTCAATTCGGTAATCCAGCTCCTCAAGGAACCGGCGATTGAACATCATCAGCATATCGACCCATTGGGACTTGTAGACCTTGCCCTGAGGCGTGTCGATCAAGCGGGGTTGATAATTGGTCCAACACGGCTTCCCCTCGCGTTGATCCAAGAGAAGATGAAGCGAAACTTTGCGACCATCCTGGATCCTGTCCCATAGATTGATGGAGCGTTCGAAGAATTTCGGAACAAGCTGCACATCATCAGCAAGGTAATAGAAGTAGTCGGCGTTTGTCGACCGCAGCGCCGATAAAGCTCGACGAACGAGTTCCCAGTATCGCTTCTTTCCGTGATTTGCGGATCGCGAAACCGAAAGGCTCGCGATGTGCGCGTAGGAGGTCCACTCGACATGGGCCGGCTCGGAACTCCCGTCATCGTAGATATGAACACTGACCTCGAAGCCGGGGGCTTCGCTGTCGATTTGCGAGAGCAGGCGCCGCAGTTCATTCGGCCGGTTGTAGGTCGGGACAATGACGTGCACCCGGGGCCTTCCTGACCGCTCGGAAGCTCGGTTGCCGTCCGGCGTCGAGGTTGCATCCATACGGCCGCGGGCTTTCTGGTCTGAGAAGGCTTGGGCAAACGATTTGAACCTGTGGTATCCGCGACGAAGAAGAGAAGGGCGCATATTCGTGTCCTCTGGAGGCGGTTGGAAGCGTCAGGACTGTTGCGGGATGCGCCCGCGGTCTGAGTTTCTACTGCTGTTCATTCTCTACACACCGATTTTTGCCTTCAGGGCCTGTGGTCCCATCCTATAGCAGGCTCCTCGACCGGACGTGGCGATTGAGCGTTCTCCCGGGGCCGCCGGGGATCCTGGCTAACGCGCAACTGCCTAGGGCCGATCCGCTCGTGTGCCGAGCGAGCATCGGCTTTGACCCTGTTAAAGACGCCAGTCGCCATGTTTTTTCAGGATCTCGGTATGCTCATCGTCGTTTTCCCGGAACTCCTCCCAGAGGCTTTGATCATCCTGTCCTTTCACGAGAATCGGGGTCAGCCATTTTTCCGGACGCGTGACGGCAATCATGTCCACATTGTTGGCCTTTGCGGCGATCGCCACGCCAATATCGGCCATGCCTTTAGGAAGGGAGCCTGGCTCGAAAGCGATCGTTGACGAGTGGAAGGCCATCGTCCCAGTCCCGATGAGGTTCACTTTCGCGTCGACATCGAGCGCGCGTTGGAACCGGAAGGTCGTCCGGTTCGGGCTGAAGAACCGTTGGAGCGGGTGCTCGAAAATGACCCCATGAACGCCGACAATCGCTTTTCTGTCGTAGTCCTCGATCTTGCGCACAAGAGTGTCGCAGTAGTCGTCGGGATATTCGATGTCGTCGTCGACAGTGAAGAAGTAGCCCGTTGGTACACCCGACATATGATAGAATTTACCGATGTCACGAAGGTCTTCCAGACGCGAGGCGGGTAGCGCCGTAATGCGCTCATTCAGCAGAAAATCAGGAACTTTTTCGTAATCGTTCATATAGATGAACAGATGATCGACCTGCGGGAGCAAGGACTGGACAGCCCGCGCCAGATGTTTCTGGCGTTTCGGGAACGTGGCCATAAAGGCGACGACAGGCTCCGCCAGGAACCTCTTCCCCTCAACCAGGATGTCCTCGTGCGAGGAGAATGACCGGTTGGTCACCGGAAACGGCACATAGGGCTGCGAACGGGCGTCGGAAACAGCCGTGTGCCAGGCTTGATAGGACCTGACATAGTGTGCCGCCTTTTCGGCTGAGATCTTCAAGGCCGAATCCCCTGTGCCTGGAATGGCGCTGCATACGGGGCCAGTCACGGCCTGAAGCGATCCCACTCCGTAAGCGAGCTGGATCCGGTCGCGCATCTCTGCTCCTGCTAGCGCGGTGACGGTGTCGAAATAGCCGATCTCATCAAACACGTGCCTCTTGAGCATCAGCGCCGACGGAGCAGGATCACGCACCAAGTCAGACTCGGATGCCGCGGAGCGGGGTCCCTCCAGCGCAGGTTCGCCATAGGAGACCGTGGCGACAACGCCCCGTTTGCAAAGGGCCTTCAAATGCACCTCAAGGAAAGTCGGGAGGCATCGTAGCCCGTCGGAAAGAAGCATTACGACCTCTCCGCGAGCCTCTGAAATGGCCGCATTCCAGCCCCAATAAACGCCTCGGCTGCGGTTCAGCCGGATCAACCGTACTCGGGGATCAGCGGCCACCAACTCATTGATGAGGGCGCACGTGCCGTCGCGGCTCGCATCATCGGCGACCAGCAGTTCAAACCGTGAATACGTCTGCCGCAGAATCGATTGTAGCGTATCTCGTATATGTGAGGCTGAATCACGGGCCGTCAGGATAACCGTGATCAGAGGCTCCGACGGGATTTGCGATTGCCCGACTGCCAAGGTTCGCGGGCGCTCCATACGGAGCCTGCGGTCGACCCTCACGGGCCAGGGGAGATCCTCTGCCGGGGGCAGGGAGGCTTCCGCATAGGAAGGCTGTAGCGGTTGAGCGGCCTCGACGGGCTTTGCCGGTCCGCGAAGCCCGAGCTCGTGCCATCGCTGAGCAAGAGTCCGGTACCCGCTCCGGAGGCGACGATTGAGCAAGCGTGCAGCGGTTTGGAGCCCGTTCAACGTTCGAAAGACCGGTCCGGAGAGAAGGCTGTCCTCGCGTTGCTTTGCATCCTTGATCGCCGTCTCGGCTCTATCGAGACGAGTGCTCTGTGCGAGAAGCGCTTTCTCAAGCTGAGCAACTTTCTGCATCAACTCTTGGACTTGGGCCGCATCTCGTTCGCCTTCCAACCGTCTGTTATCCGTCATAGAATGGGCACTTATTGGTTTGTCTTGGCGACCGGAAGCGTCCACCAGAGTGCGAAGCTTTATGGGCCGCCTCCGCTGAAGGGCGCTTGCAACGTCTTATGAGGATATATTCCTTGCAAGCCAGTCCCCAAAGATTGTCAGGTTCTAAGAGATCGAGCATCATCGGGCCAGATACCGTAAGCGGCGGAGAAGAGCAATCAAGGGAGAGCCGTGAAGCTTGGCTTTGCGGCCAGGCGCCTGCGGGGGCATTTCCGAGGGTATCCGGCACTGAACCGCCGGATGCGAAATTGCGGCGGCACATCGCCGGGTTCCCGCCTCGCTTTCGCGGGAGGCGGGCGGCGCCTCTCTTGGTTCCCGCCCTCCGCTTGTCTCGCGGACAGGGTTGAAGTACCGCTTCATGCGCAGGCTGGCGAAGCACAGTTCCATCAATGCGTGAGAGTGTCTAAGACCTTGGCAGCCTCAAGGTGGATCCCTGGCGTAGCGGTCAAAGTCAACGCCATCGCCCCGCTGAGCATTGCAGCGGGCCATGAAATCAAACAGTGGTCGAGATTGCCCATGAATCCTTGCTTGACGGTTGGCGTTACCACCCATAATGAGCGTGATAACATAACTGTTCTGCTTGACCGACTCCTCAGGCTTCCAAAGGGGCGAATTCGTATCATTCTCTATGACGACGGGAGTGCCGACGGTACGGCAGCGCTGATCGCGAAGCATCCGCTGTTCCGCCAAGAGAATTTCCAAGCTCACCTCGCCGATGTGAATTTCGGTTCACCCTCCGTTGGGCGAAGATACATCGCCGAGCATGCGACAACTCCGTATCTCACCTTCGTCGATGGCGACGACTTGATTGATCCGGATGCGCTCGCCGCCGCCGCCGAGCGTTTGAGGCCCGGCTTTGATATTGTGATGACCCCATTCGTCCTCAGAAACGAAATAAACTTCGTCAAGGAGTTCGATAACGACCGCCCGATCTCTAACAGCACGATCAGTCGTCTTCTCTCGGGCATTGCCGGCAAGATTTACAATCGCGAAGCGGTATTCCTGCATGCGAAGGATGATATCAAGGGGAGAAGCGAAGACGTTCGACTCAACATGCGGATAGTGCTGGCGGGATTTGATCGTGTCCGTATAGAAAAGGTCAAGCCTTTCTATTTTATCGAAACCTCAAGAAAGTCAACATACTCGAAGAATATCTTGCCGGAGGAGTTATCAGCGCGCGTCTCAAACTATAGAACGCTCAAGGATAGGTATGGACTTGACGACATCTACCTTAGGACGTTGCACAGGAATCTTCTTGAGGTAGTCCAGAGAGATCCCACTCTGACGGAGTCCGAGCGGAAGATCCAGCGCAGGACCATCAACGCTGCAATGACCTTCCAGTTGAGGGATGTTGTTCACGTGATGCGGGATCTCTCCAGCCTCAGCACCAGGATGCGCGCAACGCCGGCAATAATTCAAGCTTCGGGCCAGCGGGCGATCCGGCATACCTGGATGGCTTTGCAGGGAAGCGAGACCCATCCTGCCGTCAAAAACGCGCAGCGTCCGTCCGACAGGCAGGCCAGCTGCTCGTTCCTGGACCAATGTCACTTTGCAGAAGCGGTCGTGATCATCCACGATGACAGCATCAAACAGTTTCCCATATCGATCCAGAGTCAGCTGTCGCGGCTGCCCCTCGTTCAGATGAGATGGTCGCCGTTGATGTCCGCCCGCGCCAAAGCCCCCAGTCAAGATGCCCCCGCATGGGCGACGATGGAGTTGTGCTCGGCCTCTCGAATCGTATGCGCCAACGGCCAGGATGGTGCGCTCTATAAACAGTGCGGCATCAATGAATTGGAAACGATCAAGCGCCCGGTGCAGGTGCGCTCTTCCAACACCTATGATGTTCAGGAGAACAAGCGATTTTCGTACGTAATGTCGTCGGATGGCCACCCGGAAGAGGTCAACTTCCTTGTGGAACTTGCCAGGGTGCTGAAGGACCGGGAGCTTGCGCCGCTGCATATCTTTGCTGTGAACCCCGACCAAGCGCCCGTTCTGGAAGAGTTGTCTGCGAGGCTAGCGCATGTTGGGGCGCTTGAGGTCGCGGTTGTTGAACGTGGGGTTACGAGCAGGAGCGCAATCTACGATCAAGCTCGGATCGTCATCCTGCCGCCGTGGGGCGACAATGCCGGGGATTCGATCTTGGAATCCTTCTCCTTCGGCGTTCCCGTCATCACCCCCGGCTATCTCCCAGGGGCGGCCGAGATCATTCGTGATCGAGAGGACGGGTTCATACTCGATGAGTTCTCCCCGCAAGACGTCGCCTTACGCCTCGAGCTCATACCGTTAGCAGACTATGCGGCGCTTTCGACAAATTGCTTTGCCCGTCACAAGGAATTCTCAGTCGAGCAGTATCTCACCTCGATCGAAACGATCGCCTCCGACGTGGCCAGGGACTTTCCCGGCGAGAATTCTCTCCCAATCGTCGACAGCCTGCATGTTTGGGATGCACTCGAGACGCATGGCGCTTTCCCTCTTCCGGCGATCAGATCCTACGCTCGCAGAAGAGTATTCAGGCTAAGAGGAAAAGCCGTTCGGGTACTCGTCTTGCTCCGCGTGGCTGAACCGCTGCGCTGGATCAGGAAGAGGATGACATCGGCCCTGCAATAGCCGCGGGGGCGGCGTCGAAGTTTGAGACAAAGCGCGATATCATTCGGTCCAGAACATCGAACGTGAGTTCGAGGTCACGTTCGATGTTTTTGGAATTAGGCATCCGCAGAGACTCTTTCTTCATCCGTTGCCTTGAGCGCAGGACGCCATCGACAGCGCAGCACCGTCCGCCGAGAGCCGCTCTTGCCGACGTGGCATCATCCCGCTTCTTTGCAATCTTCCGACGGCGTCCGGACGCACTTTGCCGAAACGGCTCTGGCGAACCTGGGGCATCAGGTCATGTGACGGTTCCACTCCTGAATCTTGCGCATGATCGTTGCAGCACGGGCGTCGAAGGAGTGATGCGCTGCTACGTAGGCTGCGATTTCTGAACGACGCTCTAAGTCTACCTTTTCAGGGTTCCTCGTGAGAGAGGCCAGTTCCTCGCCGTTCCTGAACACTTGGTACGACCCCTTTGGAAGCAGGTCGGACAGACCTTCGACAGGATCGACGGCCAAAGCTCCGCCCGACGCGAGGACGTCGAAGACCCGGTTTGAGATGTACCCCAAACGGCGCATGTCCTCCCAGTGGTCGCACAATACCAGCCGGCTCGATGCGTAGAATTCGCCCAGGACAGAGTTCGGCACCTTTCGGCCTTTGAGGCGCTTGTCGGTGATGAACGGCTCCCAGTCGCTCCCATAAATATGGATGTTCAAACTGTGCTCAACGGCCCAACGCACCGAGTCCCGGAAGGTGCCGCGCGCGTTTCCGACGAAAACGACCCTATCCTTGGGATTGTTCACAAAGGCCGGATCGAACTTGAAGCGGGTTATGTCGGTGCATTGAGGCATATGCTCCACCGGCACCTTACATTGCTTTCGCAGGGTCTCTGAATGTACGGATGATGCAACATAGATTTGATCGAACCGGTTCAGTTCCTGCGTCGACACAGCTTCAGGGTGGCTGATCAGCCACAGGATATTCTTCTGGTGTGGCTTTGGTTTCAGGCCCTTCAGGCCCCGCAGCATGATCACGACGTCGTCGATCTCGGACAAGGCGCATTCCCAGTCCTCGCGCATGTCCACCCGAACCACGCATCCGATGCGCCGGAGAGCACCTGCGAGGCTATGCGCGAAGTGGTAATCGCCCCAATCTGCCCCGCCGATCAACGGAGCCGGACATTTGATCGCCACGCGTGGGGAGACAGAAGAGGGCGTGAGAAGCTCTATGACCTTCTGCGCGCGGTGTTGATAGGTGTGCCGTTCTTCCACCGCCTGGCGCAGTTCTGCGACGCGCTGGTTCCGTTCCTCGTCGTGGCTGAGCCAATAGTTGAGTGCTTCGGTCAATGATTGGCGATCTCGATAGATCGGCACTCGATCGCCGAACAGCTCACGGACGCTCTCGGCGCGATTCGTAATGACGAGGCAGCCTGCACCCAGCGCATCGAACAGCCCTTTCCCGCAGGAATCCAATCCGTTCTCGAGCCCTCGCGCATCGTCGATGACGATTTTTGTCGATGCGTACAGATCCGGATACTTCCTGTAGTCCAAGGGCGCCCTGCTGATCGGGGCAAGGGGTGTACGCTCCCAATTCCCGCCAAAGACAAGCCCGCGCCCATGGATCGATGACGGATCAAGGTCGAACTGGATGGTCCGCGGAGCTCCGGAATGGCTGCCGATGAAGCAGTAGTCACAAGCCAATTCCGCGTCCACTCGGCCGTTCGAAGACAGCGTCGTGTCGCCGGCCATCGGGAGAATGACGACTTCGCGCCCGGTCTTCTTCCGAAGGTAATTCGCGGCGCGCCCGGACCCCGTCCAAACATGGTCGTACATCTCGATGGGCGGAGCGTCGTCCCAACGTTGGTCCCAAGGCTGGACCCAGCTTACAGTCGTCACATAGGGACTGATGACATTGACTTTGGCAAGATCGAATCCGCTTGCCATGACAATCAGGATATCGATGCCTCCCACGTTGTACCAATCACGCTTCCCGAGGAAACGGAGGTGAACCGGCGCCATCGTTTGGAGTGCACGTCCGAGTTCGAGCGCCGCCTGAAAGTCCTCGCTATTCGACGTATCGCCGACGATGAAACCTATGGTTGGGCGGGCGCCGAGCCAATAGCCCGGCCGGGTCAATCCATCTTGACGGATGTTGTGGCGAAGCCAGTGCGCCCATTGCCGGTTGAAGTGATGATTGTTGTTGCGGCGCCGTAAGGCGGCGCTGTCGTCTTTGCTTCGACTGTGGCCGTGCCGATGAACGATCTCCAGTCCTTGATCGCAGAGCACTTCCTTCTTCAAAAGGCTTTTGACCTTAAAGCTGAGGTCCACGTCCTCGAGCCCGTAGGAGTAGGCTTCATCGAAGCCGCCGACAGTGTCGAAGTCGCTCCGGCGCATTGCAATGAATGCGGCCGTTACCGCCGGGCGTGATTGCCGGGCGTTAGGAAGAACGGGTGTTTCTCTCGTCAGCCGCGACTCGTAGGGCCGCAGAAATCCATTCTCGATACCAGGCTTCATGAAAACGCCGAGGTGTTGCACTGGAGCGCGAGCGTCCCAGCCTGGCGCGTCGACATGATCGAGGAGCTTGGCGCCGACGATGCCGACGCGATCATCCTCGAGGGTGTCGAGTATGCGCTCGTAAATCGAGTCTCGAAGAATCAGATCGTTATTGGCGAATATCAGCACATCACCGGTTGCCTTCCGGGCGCCGAAATTGTTGGACGCGCTAAAACTGAAATTCCCCTGTCGATCGAAGAAATGAATGATTGCTCCACTGTTCTTAGCTTTGGCGCAAACGTCGGCCGAGGTGTCTGTCGACTGGTGGTCAACCACGATCCACTCGAACCGCCCGAGATCGCCTGTCCTCCGGGCCGATTCCAGGAGTCCCTCCAGAACGTCCGCCCCATTGCGGTTCAAGATGATGACCGAGATCTTCTGACCGCGTGGTATCCTGGAACACACCTCGAAGAGATGGGCTTCAGGGGCGCGCCTTGATCCAACATGATGGCCCGGAAGATGGATCTCGCGAATGTTCTGAGTAATCGATGGTCGCCCCATCGAAGGTTCCACTTTTGCCTTGATGCTGCCGCCGGCAAGGACATTTGGCGCGAGGGGAAATTCGAAGCCGTCGGAGCCGTTTCCGCCTTCAGCCTTTTGAACGTCTTCACGCAAGCTTACGGCTTTCGTGCGAGCGTAAGGCTCGTCGTCGACGGTTAGAATGAGTTCCACCGGCGCGCTCCGGGGATTACTTCTGTTCAATGCCCAGCCGCTGATCCTGCTCGGTTTCGCCGTCTGGACCTGACCAGCGATCAAATCAGTCGTGCGGACCTCCTCATCTATGCTCGAGGGGGGCGTTTCATCACGCCGTGTGGATCGTTCGCTACCCCAGTTTATGAGCAGATCCTCAAAGATGACGCCATCTTTCACCGCCCGGATCTGGAAATCCTTGCCGAACAGGCTTTCGGGGATGTCATGCGAGATGCTGAAATACAGAGCGGAGTCAGGAAGTCCCCATGCGATGTCTCCAGATGGCATGGAGGCGAAGAAGGTTTCGAGAGGGACGAGAGCATCTTTGGTCTCAATAGCAAGCTCCATGGGCAGGCCTGGATATTGCTCATGGATCACCCATCCTGAAATCGAGAGCGTGAAATCACGCACCTCCGCCGTCAGGAGACCTAACCGCACCAGGGTGGGCCTGCTCGGGCGGACCTCCGTCCGCTGTGTGGAGGTTTCAGCTTTCACGCGGACCCGCATAAGCGCGATGCGCGCCGGTATCCGATGCGGGGTCAGGAGCCACCAGGCGGCTTTCGCACTGCGTCGAACGATCATGCGAAGAGATTGAGGAACGCGTGCAATGAGGCTGTTAAGCTGCTGGAGCGCCTTTCCCTGTGCTGCGATCTCTGCCCTGTATCGACGCCTTTGTTCAGCCAGGTCGACGCGTAACCGGCGTTGTTCCGCGACAGCGCCAACGAGACGGCTCTTTGACTCCTCGAGTTCGAACTGTTTCCTTACAGCGCCGCCCAATTGGGCATAGCTCGCACGAATGATGTCGATGTCGCCGTCACGCGCAGTAAATAAGGCTTGCAATGGAGCCGGTACGTCCGATCCGGCCGCCAGCACACCCAATCCACGACCGTGAGTGAATTCAAATGATGGAAACTGCGTCCGCAGTTCGGACCAGAGCCGTGGGCCACCGGAAACGTCGTCATGGGAATTGATATTGTGGAGTAAGACCACTCCGCGCGCGGAAAGTTTGGGTCGCCATTTCTGAAGCTTGGCATTTATGTCTTCGTAGCTGTGACGGCCGTCGACATGAAGTAGATCGATGCTGCCGTCGGTAAAACGCGGGAGGGCGGCGTCGGACCCGAAATTCAACAAATGCGAGAAGCTCGCATAGTTCTCCTGATTGAGTTGAGCCAAACGAGCGAAAGAGTTTTCGTCGGTCAGGCTTGAACCTTCGTCGCCCTCCCAGGTCCCGACAGCATAACAGGTTGCGGCGTAACCGAGGTCGCGCACGGCTTGGCAAAAGGTGAGATAAGAAAACCCATCCTGGGAGTTCAGTTCAACCAATATGCTTGGCCGGAGGCGGTCAATCAGCCATAGCGCGAACGGGGCGTGTTCCAGCGAGGCAGACTCGAAGAGGTGTGAGACTGACCAAAACGACGCTGGTGATAAGCACTGGATCCATCGATCCGAAACAACGGCGAGACGAGATTCAGTTCCGAAAGGGAATGATCCACTCGCGCTAGATTGGGTCATGATTGCCACCGGTGGTTGTGAGTCCGAGTGTTGGACCCACTAGAGCTGCAGGACCAATAAGTTCAGGAGGCCAAGATCGCAATACGTCCACGCAGTACACTCATCAGTAAAGTATATTCCTAAGTACCGTGGAAGATCTCTGTCGAGAGCCGACGTTGAGCACGAGCCGCGGTGGACAGCGTCGCTCCTGATCTTCCGCCATCAAGTAAGAGCTATGATCAAGTTCATCGGGTGGGAAGCCAAACCGGAGTCTCGTGGTCAAGCTCGCAGTGCGGGCGCGGCTGAACGCTTTTGATCAACCGCAGCGGCAGATTAGCGGCATCGACGCCGGGAGGGAGGGGGACGTATGAAATATTGCTACAATTGGAAAATGATGCGAGAGTATATGAGTGAAGTGCTTAGTCGTGCGGGTGGCCTTAGGTGTTCTAGGTTGTGTGCATTCACCACTCCGAGTATCCACAACGTATCGCGAAACAGCCGCGCCGCTCGAAGCACGGCATCATCAAAGGCTGAGAACCCTGGCTAAGAAGGCTGTGATCGCGTGGCGGGACTTCTCAGACACTCGTGACCTGACCGAGTGGAACTGGACCAGGTTGATTGAGAGAATTGACCTGGAACCAAGGAGACCCCCATGCCGAAGAAGAGGTTCAGCTCAGAGCCGATCATTGCGAAGCTGCGCCAGATCGAGGTCCAACTCGCTCAAGGCCAGAGCGTCGCGCTCGCCTGCAACGACGCGGCCATCTCCGAGCAGAGTTACTTCCGCATGACCACCGAGACATTCGGGTGGGGGCTGCATTGTCTATTGCGCCTGCGCTATGAGGGCACAGAGGGGTAGCGTCGCGTACACCTTGCGGTAGGACGCCACATGGATTCCGTCAGCCATAGCTCCAGGCCTTGACACTCCGAAATTTGAGGAACGAAGGCTCGCATATGGATCATGAAAGCTGCAGCCATCTACGCCGGAGCAGGCTTGCGCTATTACCTGCGAGTATGACTCGATGGCTTCAACGTTGAAGTTCTTGGCTTCCTTCTCCCCAACGGGAGGAACGGCCGTCACGACGATGAGATCCGCCTTCTTCTGAAGACCGTCCAGGACCCGGCTCACTCGAACTAAGAAGGCATCTGGATCGGGTGCTCTCTTTCGAAGCAAGTCGTTCGTGCCGATCGTTAAGACAGCAAGAGCCGCTCTGCGAGGGAAAGAAAGTTGAGCCAAGGTCTCGCTATAAACATCGGCGTTTGCTCCGCTTACTCCCGCATTGACCGTATCCCGTCCACACAGCGAGCTTGGTTGCCGATATAGATCTGCGTGGCTGTCGCCCGAGAAGATGATGAAACCCGACTCAACGTCACGCAGTTTGGCATTAATCACCGGGATGCGGTGGCGGGCATAAGCCCTTGCATTGTGCTCATCTTGTGCCGACGAAACACCAATCGCCCACCCTAGACCTCCGGCCACAGCAACCAAGCCTGCAGACAATAGAATAGCTCTGCGCGGCAAACGCCAGCGCTCAAAATAAGACATAATTCAGCCCCCGGGCGGGGGAATAGACGCTACTGCGGTGACCTGTCAGTAGCTTTCTTGTCACACCAAAACGGAATGTTCCCATGGACACCGGGATACTCGGGCAGGCGCTGTCCTAAAGCCTCGATGAAATGCACCGTCATGGCGCTGGTCTGACGGTGAGGACTACTTGCCAGGGATTTGGAAGGGGGGCGAGCGTCGGTCCACTACAATGGCAAAGATCACTGCGAGGCCAGCAGTGAGTGAAGCGATACCAAGAGCGACAGCTAGAGACAGCATCGGACGCAAACTTAAAAATTCGACTGACGCATACACACTGGCGGTTCGGGGTGGATCAAGATTGATTCTGTCTGGATCCTGATTCCGCTCCGAACTGCGACTTTCTTGCATCACCACATCACGGGAACATCATGATCCCCGAGATATTCGGGCGGGCTGTCCGAGAGGCACCTGCCCGTTGATGTCAGAGAATGAAGTAACTTTTCGTGATCGTGCTGATGTTGTTGAGCGCGAGTTCAAAGTCAGCGCGGCCGTCGCCGTTCACATCGGCTTGGACATGGGCCTGGGTATGGACATTGCCGTAGTCGTCCTCGAACTCTCCCACGAAGTAGCGAAGCTCGCCCTTGTGACCGGAGAACTCGGCGGTTCCAATGAATTTGAAAGCTTGGTTGCCCCCAATTCCTGCCTTGGCGTCGATCTTCGAGAGGTCGATCTTGTCACCCTGGGATCGCGAAAAGTCAGTAATGGTGTCGAAGTTGAACCCTCGCGAGTCCGAGAGCGACTTATACATGAAGCGGTCTGCCCCTTTTCCACCTGTGAGGGTGTCCGCACCACCGCCGCCCGTGATCGTATCGTTGCCATTGAACCCGTTCAAGGTGTCGTTATGCCGGCCCCCGGTGATCACGTCCTTGCCCGACAGGACGGACTTCAAGACCCTCAAATCGTCCTCGGTGGAGTAGGTTGAAGCCGCATCGACGAGGCTCACGACGGAGATCTTAGCTCCGGTCAAAGTCGCGACCTTCCGCCCGGCATCGACCCCGCTGTAGCTCGTGACGATTCCACCGGTCGGAATACCGTCCGCCGTATAGGTGAAGCCGTATCCGTCGAACTTGTCCCAGGACCGGCCCAAGGCACCGTAAACGGCCTTGAAGGTTGTCGAAGAATGCTCGTAGCGATCAGCCAACACCAAGTTACTGAAGTTGAAATATTCCGGCTGGAATCCATACGGCCCAGACCAAGTAAACGTAGCCATCAATACCCCCCTAGCAGCAGTTAAGGTTTCGACTTCTAGTTGGGAACCGCGAAGGCGACAATCTCACCTCTAGTCTAGGCCCAATTTCCCACAGCCTAGCCCACGCCGCTCCTTCGGGCGGCTTTTTCATGTCCACCACCCAAGACGATCATCATGGATAAGACCGTCCCGAAACCGGCGGCGATGCTGCTCGACTTCATTGGCAGCAAGGAAGCCCCGAAAGGCTATGACACTGTCTATGCCAACCGCATGGACCGAATGCCGAAGCCGCTGCCCTTCTTGATGCTGAAGGAGATTCTCGATCAGGGGAAATGGCGGACCAAGACGTTCGGCTCCTCTGCCTGCGGACGGTACCAGTTCATGGATGCCACCCTCCGCGACTTGGCCGAGGAGCTCGACCTGAAGGCAGAGGACAGGTTTACGCCCGACTATCAGGACCGGCTTGGCTTTCATCTGCTCCGATGCCGCGGCTACGACAAGTGGATCAAGGGAGCCCTGTCGGATGGAGCCTTCATGCGCAATCTTGCGAAGGAATGGGCGTCCTTCCCAGTCCCGGACATCGTCAAGGGCAGCAGCCGGACGGGCGCGCGAGGTCAGAGCTTCTATGCGGGGCACGGCCTGAACAAGGCCCGCGTCCCGCACCCAGGCTCGCGTCGAGAGCCGCGGCAGGATGCGACAGGCGCGCCAATGTTGCTTGCAGGTGGGATGAGTGCCGATGTTGGACTGGCCGCGTCCATAACCGAAAAGGGCCGAGCGGATATAGATCGAAACACTTTTAGCCAATGCCGGTGCTCGGAAGCACAAGATGTATCTCTATCAAGAAAATCTCGATATTTGTATCAGAGATAACCTCGGCAATTGCCAGTAGGCTTGGCCATTATCCATGGTATTGAGCCTTGAGATGATGTTGCCGGGATATGAGCCGTCGTGTAATCGAACACGACACCTCGAGGTCAACACATGCAAAGAGAGCGGCTTGATTTTCTCGATAACCTTCGTGGGGTCGCGGCTTTGTACGTGCTCCTCTTCCACGTTTATCGTGTGCTCACGCCGAATTTGGCGCCTCCACCGGCCATCGCTCCCTTGATTGGGTTCGGCTATTCAGGGGTGTGGTTGTTCTTCGCCATTAGCGCATTTTCTCTGAGCCTGACGATGCCGCGTCACATCGCAACGGGCATACCCTTGATGAGCTTCGCAGCCAGTCGCTTCTTCCGGATCGCACCCCTCTTTTATGTATTAATCATCTACTCCACTCTCCATTATTGCCTGACGACAGGGAAGCCACCTGAGTGGGAGCTGATCGTAGGATCTATTTCATTCCTCTTTAACCTCGTTCCGACCTGGAGCCGGAGCGCCGTTTCAGGAGGGTGGGCCATCGGTGCGGAGGCGATGTTTTACGCGACGTTCCCGCTTTTGTACTTCTTCGCCAAGGGAGTAAAGACACGTCTCATCATCTTCTTCGCGGCGCTCATTGTATACGTCATCTTTGCGAACCACTTCTCGTGGCTGATCTCAAACGTGCGCCTGTGGGAACGGTTTGAGGCCCGCTCGATAGTCCGCTTTTTCCCCTCATTCATGATGGGACTGCTGGTGTTCGATGCCTATGCCGCACTCAAAGGGAGCTCCCAGGCGAAACTTTTCGGCTCCGGAGCTCTGATCGCGGGCATGCTCCTGTTCGCGTGGCAGGTTTCAGTCGGACAGGGGTGGGGCATCCTTCATCAGGTCCACGTTGACACGATCGCCTACGCCTTGATCCTGCTCGGAGCTGCTCTGTGCCGGCCTCGCGTTCTGGCATCCCGGATCTTATCTTATTACGGGCGGATCAGTTATTCCATATATCTCTGGCATATTCCCGTGATTGTCCTGATTGGGCCATTCCTGCACACCATATATGCGGTCGAAGCTCCTCAATGGTTCCGATTTGCCGCGGTCTCCGCCATCGTGCTCGGCTTGGCCACCGTCGTTGCCCATATTAGCTATCGCGTAATCGAACGTCCGGCTGAAGAGTATGGCAAACGTCTGGTCGAGAGGCTCTCAGAAGCACGGCATCGAGCCGCATTCCGACACGTGGCTGAATAGGATGGACTCGGCGCCGCCGCTCAATGGACCTTTGCGCTTCCGTTGCTCATTCGCCCACAATTCATATCGTGTGGACCTAACACTCCTCAAGCCGACCCTATGCGACCTTCGCAGGTGGGCGCTTAGAGATTTGTCTGGCTGATGCCAGTCGTCGGCTCCGGAAGGGTTAGTTTCACGACTTGGCCCATCGCAAGTCCGATCAGAAACCCTAAGGTGATGACAATAGGCAAATCATGCCATGCGCGTCCTGAGATCATTGCTAGCCTCATAAGTTGCTGGATACGGATCAAGACTCTCGCGACGGAGATGTTCAAGATCCTTGGATGGGGATTTTGAAACTATTTCAAGTTCTTTTCAGCATTTGATAGCACCCATAAATCTCTGACTCTATTAGGCAAAAATGAATCAATCTCGCTCCGTCGCGATGTGTCGCAGAGAATCGGTGGGCCTCACAGCGCAACAAGCTCAACAATTTTGAGTTGAAATCGTGATCAGGCCGTTTCTGCTGAAGAAAGATCACGTTTCCATCCCGTTGGAGGCCAGCGCTGCAGGCATTGTAAAATCCAGAATACTGCGCCTTAGGACCTTTCCTCCTGGCTCGAAAGCAGGATCTTGTCCCCTTATGCTCAAGCTTGCGTCACATGCAGCAGATTGGGTATGGGCTGAGAGTGATGAATTTGCATAGTTGAGATATGCTCCCCTCCCGGCACCGGCTTGTTCCCGAGATCCAGGGCCTCCGCGCCGTGGCGGTGCTGGCTGTCCTCATCTATCATATCTGGCCGAAGATTTTGCCCGGCGGGTATGTGGGCGTCGATGTGTTCTTCGTCATCTCGGGCTACCTGATCACCGGCTCGCTGTTCAAGGAGTTCGATGGCACCGGGAGGATCGGCATCGCCGGCTTCTATGCCCGCCGGGCCCGCCGCCTCCTGCCTGCCGCCACCCTTGTCTCCCTTGCCGTCGCGGCATCCATTCCGCTGTTCCCGCGGGCTCAGTGGACCGACATCGCCAACTCCCTCCTGGCAAGCGCGCTCTATGGTCAGAACTGGTTCCTGGCCGCCCAAGCCGTCGACTACCTGGCCGACGACGCCAAGGGGCCGATGAATCACTTCTGGTCGCTTTCGGTCGAGGAGCAGTACTACATCGTCTGGCCCTTGATCCTCCTGCCGATCCTCCACCTTACGCGGCGCACCCGCCTCAGCCGCAAGGCGGCCTTTGGCTGGTTCGTGGGCCTGATCGGGCTCGGCTCGCTGGCCTACTCGGCCTGGCTAACGCCGCTGGACCCGGGCGAGGCTTATTTCGCGACGACAACTCGGGCCTGGGAACTGGCCCTGGGCGGGGCGCTGGCCGTCCTTCCGGTGGGGCAGGCTCTGTCCCAGCGCACGCGGGTGGTGCTGGGGCTGGCGGGGCTGGGGGCAATCGTCGCCGCGTGCCTAGCCTACAGCGATCAGACGAGCTTTCCCGGCTATGCCGCGCTTCTGCCCACCCTGGGCGCGGCGGCCGTGATACTGTCTTGTGGCGCGCGCTCATCCTGGTCGGCCGGGTGGGTGCTGAACTCGCGCCCCTTCCAGTATATCGGCGACCTTTCCTATTCGCTCTACCTCTGGCACTGGCCGCTGATCGTGCTCTACGGGGCAGTGACCGCCCGGGCCATCGGCCTGCGCTCAGGGATTGCCCTTGTCCTGGCCGCTGTGGCGCTGGCTCACCTGAGCAAGCGCTTTGTCGAGGACCCATTCCGAAGCACACGATCGTCAGCCCCTCGCACGCTCATGGCCGGGGTGGGCGCAATCGCCCTCCTGGTCATGGTCGGGCTCGGTTACATGGCATGGACGAGCGGCAATCCGGATACGATCGTGGCCAGAGCGTTGCCGCGTGGAGCAATCGCCATGCGGGACCCCAGTTACGACTGGAGCCGTGAAGATCTCACGCGTGTCGTGCCTCAACCTGCAATGGCGAGGCAGGATGTGCCATCGGCTTATGCGAGGAAATGCCATCAGAACCAAGGCCGAAGCGAGGTCTTGAGCTGCGATTACGGCGATCCGAACAGCAGGCTCAAAATCGTCATGCTGGGGGATTCCCATGCCACACATTGGTTTCCAACCTTCGAAGAGATCGCCCGAAGGCATCCGATCTACTTCCGCGGCGTTGCTAAATCGGCCTGCCTGTTTTCGTTGGAACCGATCTATAACGAAGCGCTCAAGCGCTCCTACACCGAATGCGCGACGTGGTCGCAGAACGTAATCGAATGGCTGGCCCGTGAGAAGCCGGATGTCGTGCTCATCTCACAATCGCCTGGATATCCCCTCGACACGCTTGAGGGCATGTCTGCGGCTTGGGCGCGGCTCTTAGCGATGAAACTGAATGTTCAGGCTGTGATCTCGACCCCTTGGATGCCGTTTGAGCCCAGCAAATGCTTCATGGCCAGCACAAACTGGGCGAAGGACTGCGTCGCTGACCGATCGGTCGCATTCAAGCTTGATCTGACGCGTGCGGCAGCGGAAAGAGTGCAGGTGCCGACACTCGATTTTTCGGACCACTTTTGTCGGCCCACGGATTGTCCAACCGTGATTGGGGGGGCTTCGTATACCGCGATCGGCATCACATGACGGCGACATTTGCACGGACACTTGCTGAAGAAATGGGGAATAAGTTGCTACTGGTATCGCGCCTCAAAGACAGTTTCTAACAGTTTGCTAAAGGATCTTGCTAGACCAGTGCCGTCTCGTTGACTGCATCTAGCAGGCTGCTCTAGCGAGAAACGATTTTGCCCGATATCTTGCGTTTCCAAGGACTGGCCTTCCCACACGGCAGCGATCGTTTTGAGGCTTCTGCCCCAATATGGCGGATCTTCTGCCGCTTCGCCTTTCCAGCTCGATGGTGATCGTCCTTAGTTTTGGCCAAGGCACACGCCTCATGAGCTGGTCCCATGTTACTCACATGATCTGTGCCTCCAAGCTCAAGAGCCCGGATGTGCTCCGCAATCCAACGCTCCCGTACACCGTCTATTTCTTGCTCGCAGATTACGCACCTACCGCCCGTTGCTTCCCACACCTTCAGACGTCCGTATGGCGTAAGCTTACGGCGAGCGGTCGTTCCCACGTCTTCAGCATGGACGAAGGCCATAATGCCTCACTCGGAGGAGCTATGAGGTGAGGAGCCTCCATTCTGTGCTCCATCTTCAATCAGACGCCTTGTGCAGTGGAATAGGCGTTCGCATTCCTCAACGAGGGTTTCACATGAGGCAATAAGCCTACTGAACTCATGCTGCAGATCTGGCTCAGCAGGAATCAGTCGAGCTTTTATGCCTAATGTAGCAACAGTTGGCCTAAGTCCGTTGTACGATGGATCTCCCGATGCGCTTGGCGTACGGCTGGAGCGGCGGAATGAGTTTTGGGGCATTGTAAGTGCTCGCGATGATCTGGTTTGTAATCTGACTCTGGCGTTGCATTGGAGCGGAGGAAAACGTGTCAATCACGCCTTCGATGGGTACGCACCGAGTGAAGATGCAAACTCAGGGATGTGTGGAACTCCTCGACGATCTTGGGGATGTCAAAGAAGTGGGCCCTAAGATTGGTCGCGGCTCCATACAAGCTCCTGTATGTTGAGACGCTTGCTCAGTAGCAGACTGGGTGATGTGATAGCGGCCGACATGGTGTGCCCTACTTGTTCGCGATACTTAGGGTATCATTTTTCGCGCCCATGTCAATACCTTAAGTATTAAATTATCCCCATGGTATCAAAATGTTTGGTGATCAGTGAGCAGATCCGGGCCGCTCGTGCCCTGATCCGATGGGAGCAGAAGGACCTCGCCTTGGCATCTGGTGTCTCTCTTCCAACCATAAAAAGACTTGAAACAAAGCCCGGCTTGTTAACTGCCCATAGCCCGACACTTGATGCCCTTGAGAGGGCGTTAGAGGAAGCGGGTATTCAGTTCCTTCCCGAAGGTGAGAAGGGCGGCGGACCCGGTGTTCGCTTGAGCTACCCTCTTCGCAATGCCCCCAGCATTGGGGCAAGATCGAGTAATACCGGCTCTAGCGAGGGTAGTTGAGCACAATTCCATATATCGAGTGCTTGTCGGGAGCCCGGTTCGCGTTCGTCTCAGCTCAATGACCAAAGTCAGATGCAAACGTTAGGCTCATCGTTGTTTTTCGGGCCACCGACCAAAACGAGGAACGTATGGCTAGTCACGATATAGTAGAGCGGTTGAAGTCAGCGTCTGAATATGAGGGCGTTATGCCTGTCGAGGAGGTCCAATCCCTTCTCATCGAGGCCGCCGACGCAATCGAGTTTCTTCGGTCACTGTTGGAGCCACTGGAGGACGTAGAACTTGAGGATTTGCTGCCCAAGGGCCGTGCTTAGAGGGGCGCGACCGATCACGACCCTGCTCGAGCTTAGGGACAGGCAGGGCCTATAGCCCCACCATCTTCATGCCCGCCTCAGGATAGCGCGTGCCGGCGGCAGCGCCCGGCGGCAGGAGACGGTCGATGCGCGCCAGATCATCGTTCGTGAGCGTCACGCTCAGCGCGCCCACATTCTCCTCCAGATAGCGGCGGCGCTTGGTGCCGGGGATCGGCGCGATGTCGTCGCCCTGGGCCAGCACCCACGCGAGCGCCAGCTGCGCCGGAGTGCAGCCCTTCTCACGTGCCATGGCCTCGATTTCGCGCACGAGGTCGAGGTTCTTCTGGAAGTTCTCGCCCTGGAAGCGGGGCGAGCTGCGGCGGAAATCATCCGCTGCGAGATCGTCCACGCTCCTGATCTGGCCGGTGAGAAAGCCGCGGCCTAGGGGCGAGTAGGGCACGAAGCCGATCCCGAGCTCGCGCACGGTTGGCAGGAGTGCATCCTCCGGATCGCGGCTCCAGAGCGAGTACTCGGTCTGCAGAGCAGCAATGGGATGAACCGCATGGGCGCGCCGAATGGTCTGGGGGCCAGCCTCGGACAGGCCGAGGTAGCGGACCTTGCCCACGCGCACGAGGTCAGCCATGGCGCCGACCGTGTCCTCGATCGGGGTCTCGGGATCGACGCGGTGCTGATAATAGAGATCGATGGCCTCGACGTTAAGCCGCCTCAAACTGGACTCGCAGGCCTGGCGCACATAATCGGGCCTGCCGCTGATCCCCAGGCGCTCCCCATTGGGGCCCCGCACATTGCCGAACTTGGTGGCGAGCACGACCTTGTCGCGCCGGTCCGCAATGGCGCGGCCGACGAGTTCCTCATTGCGGCCGACGCCGTACATGTCGGCGGTGTCGAGGAAGGTGACGCCCAGTTCGATGGCGCGATGGATCGTGGCAATCGACTCGGCCTCGTCGCCGCTGCCATAGAACTCGGACATGCCCATGCAGCCGAGCCCGAGAGCTGACACCTGTAATGGACCAAGCTGACGCTGCTGCATGAAGGATCTCCGGTTCTGAAAAGGTACGCATGGCCGCAGGCGCTGCGGAGGACGAGGCCTGAAGTGGTTCGGGCCGACATGGTTTCAAGTCTCACAGGGATGGTCGGAACATGGTGTCCAGAACCGCCAACAGACGCCCTATCGTGCATCCGGTCTCCTCAGAGGCATAACCCTACGGAATACGCATGAACTACACCCAGATAGCTCTATCAACGGCAGCAAGGACCTTGAAGTCATTTGCAATTTCCGTATATACTTAAGTGTATATACGGAGGAGAAGATGGCGATCGCCAAGGTGTTCCGGTCCGGCAACAGCCAGGCCGTCCGATTGCCCAAGCAATTCCGCCTTGCCAGCGACGAGGTCGAGATCTTCCGGCGCGGCGACGAGATCGTGCTACGGGAAAAGCCCGCGACACTGGCGCGGGCCTTTGAACTGCTGTGCGATCTTCCGGATGTCGAGCGCGAGGATACCCCACCACAGGAGCGCGAGGGGCTCTGATGGTCCAACCTCAATATCTTCTCGACACCAATATCTGCATCTACATCCGCCGCGAGCGCCCACCAGCCGTTCTCGAGCGCTTCAACGGATTGCCTGCCGGCTCGACGGCTATTTCTGTCATCACCTACGGTGAGTTGGTGTATGGGGTTCAGAAGAGCCCTGCCTCCCGCAAGGCCATGGTGATTTTGGAGGAGCTCACCACCTTGATCCCGATCCTCCCGATGGCGGTTGGTGTGGCCACGACCTATGGCGCCATCCGATCGGAACTGGCCGCACGGGGCGCACTGATTGGCAACAACGATCTTTGGATCGCCGCTCACGCCAAGAGCCTCGGGTTGATCCTTGTCACCAACAATGAACGTGAGTTTCAGCGTGTGGAGGGACTCACCATCGAGAACTGGGCGAGCGGATAGTTCAGAGAATCTCCACAGGATCCAGACGATATACCATCAAAGTCCGATGCCGGGGGCGGAGCCTTAGACCCGAACGTTCTGAATGAAATGATGCAGCCCCCTGCCATAAAGCTGGCGGGCAGGAGAGGCAGGGTTCCAAGCCAAGGCGGTCAACGTGATCGGTTGCTGTCGTGGAAAGCTCCTCAGCTCAGTCAGGTGAGAAACGAGGCTCTACCTCATCCCGCCGAATCTGCCCAATCCGTGAGTAGGTCGGTCGGAAGTCGGGTTATTGGGCTGACAGAGCTGCAACCCGAGTTCTTAGCGCAAATAGATTCATGCCAAGGGCGCCTTTGGACCGGCTCACTTCGTGCAGCCTCTGCCCCCGCAGACCTTCTCCTCTCGCGCTCTTCGTCATAATTTAACTATTGTGTTTGGTGCCTATCCACGTCATCTCAAAGGGTTAGCCGCCTTTTCCACAGTTTCTTACAGTGAGACCCCGTGAGTTTGGGAACCGGCTACCCTCGAACAACATTGGTTAAGGCAGCATGGCAGTTAAAGACGGAGTGTCGATGAGAGCACAAGAAGGCAGATGGACGGTGGTTTCATATCTGCTCCTCGAACCAGGTCACCCCGGCCTGGATGTCATTGTGTTGACAGGTGCTCGCCATGTCGAAAGACTTTTCGCCGACCAAACCCATCGACCCTTATGCTAATGAACGCATCAAGCGCCCTCCCGCCGACGATCGGATCGAGCGTTCTGCGCAGGAGGAACAGCCCTTCCTCAATTCAGTTCGCAGGTTGGACCCGCGCGACCTCGGCCTGCTCTTCGCCAGGAAAGCACACCTATTCGCTGAGGATCAGGCAGTCTATGACGCGCTGCTGTCAAAGGTCTGGGCCGCGCTCGCTCCACGCGACTATATCGAGGGGATCTGGGTTCTCGAGTTCGTCGATTGCATCTTCGATGGGCAGTTCTACCGCCGGGTGCGCCACAGCTACCTGACTGGGGCTCTGAGAGACGCTGTTCATCGCTTTCTTCAGCTCGATGATCACGTCATCGCTCGGTGGGCCGCAGGGGACAAGGCAGCAAGTGCCGTCATCGAGAAGGCGCTGAAGGAAGACAGCCTTGATTGGGAGAGGGTCCAGAACAAGGTGTTGTTGGACCGGCTCGACAAACTCGAACAGCTGGATGGTTTGATCGCAGGCACTGACGCGCGTCGCGACAAGTCTCTGCACAAACTCGAGCGCCGCCGCGAGCGCGGCGTGCAGCCACTTCCGCCAATGATCGAGGAAACGCGATCAGACAGCACGGCGATGGTGTGAGGCTTGGGGCAGGTATGTCTTCGTCCAGACGAACGTCCGCCAATCGCGCTAATGCTCAGCGCAGCACAGGTCCGCGGTCTGTCGCGGGTAAGGCGCAATCGCGTCTGAATGCGTTCAAGCATGGTCTGGCCATTCCGGCGGTAGCATTGCCGGAACTGGCCCACGACATCACCGAGTTCGCCAAGCAAATGGCTGGCCCGTTAGCCGAACATCCTTCCGTGTTCCAAGCAGCGCTACACCTAGTCGCGGCCGCGATCGATGTCGACCGCGTCCGCTCCGCGCGCCGTGACCTGCTGCAACAGATTGCGTCGGATCCTCAGTTCCATGACCCGCTGTTGGCGAGAGAGCCAATGCCCGATCGGCCCGCTCGCATCAAATCCTCGACAGCGATGTGGCTGGAAGCCTATCGTAATGGGACGTTTGTGCAACAGCGGGAGTCGGTGCTCGCCCAAGTCGCCGAGCACATCATATATGAGAGCAAAATTGAACAGATTAAGTTGGACTGGGCTAACGCGAAGCAGGAGGCGCAACAGCGCGCTCGGAGGTGGGAGCAGCTGACACGGCTTGAGCGCTATGAGCGTCGCGCCGTGTCGCAGCGCAACTCGGCGATCCGGGCCTTTGGTGAAGCGCAAGCCGCAGCACGAGATGGTTCACAGCAGTAAGCTCCGCTTCAGCGTGCAGACCGTTGGCTTGAGCCAACGGTCTGCACGCATTTCCTATATGCGTCTGACTGTAAGTGCGTGATGCGGGGGTGACGTGATCTCCCACTCGGATAATTTCGTTCAGCAATTGCTGATTTGGAAAGGTTGCCGGAAAAGCTTCGTTCCATTCCCAATCAGGTTGAAATCTTCGCGCGGCAAGATTGGATCGAGCTTAGGATATTGCCGAGCATGATGGTGCGGGGCTTTTCCGTTGTTGTTGGCCACGCACTGTCGAAGAACACCACAACCCCTTACAAACACCAAGGATCTATGTCACAGGCCAAGCTCTTACTTGCGCCGGCAATCACTATAAGCCATTATGTTGCTGGCTAACTAAATGTTCTCCAGCCGTTTCTTTGAGGAGCGATTATGTAGGGCCAAGCCTGAAAGAGATTTTGGCAGAACGAACCCAACCACTTCATACGGTGCGATCCGCTCCTGAAGTGGCATCGGCGTTCATCGCCAGCCCACTTGCATTACAAGGTCACCCGATCTTTTCCCGCCCTCATGTGTTGTGCCTCCTGTGAAGCCAGCGGAAGGAAAGCGCGGGGATGGGGTCGAACGGCGATATTCTGGATTGCCTGATCGTGGGCGGGGGGCCTGCGGGGCTGACGACGGCCCTCTATCTGGCGCGGTTCAAGCGCCGGTTCCTGGTGGTGGACAGCGGCACGCCCCGGGCGGCCTGGATCCCGACCAGCCATAACATCCCGGTCTTCGCGGAAGGCATTTCCGGCAAGGACATTCTGGCCCGGGCGCGCACCAATCTCGAGCAATATGGGACGGCGATCCAGGCGGGACGCGTGACGGGGCTGCGCAAGCAGCCGGATCGCTTCATCGGGGTCGTCGAAGACAACGATGGAGGCATGAGCCAGATCTCGGCCCGGCGCGTGGTGCTGGCCACGGGCTCGGTCGATATCGAGCCGGACCTGCCGGACGTGCCGAACGCCATCCAGCGCGGGCTCGTGCGCTATTGCCCGATCTGCGACGGCTACGAGTCCCGGGATCGGAAGATCGCCGTCATCGCCTATGGCACCCATGGGATCGGGGAGGCGGTCTTCATCGCCCGGACCTATTCCCGCGACGTAACCCTTCTCACCTTGGGGCAGCCCCTGGAGCTGAACCCGGAGCAGCGGACGAGACTTGAGGAGCATCAGGTCAAGATCGTGGAAATGCCCGTCGAATCCCTCGACATGGAGGATGACCGGATCTCGGCCGTGCACATGGGCGGCAAGGAGCACCGCTTCGACGTGCTGTATTCGGCGCTCGGTCTGAAATACCGCTCGGACCTCGCGATCTCGCTCGGCGCCGAGCACGACAAATCGGGCGCCCTCATCGTCGACAGCCATTGCCAGACGACCGTCAAAGGCCTCTACGCCGCCGGCGACATCGTCCGCGGTCTCGACCAGATCGTGGTCGGCATGGGCCACGCTGCGCTCGCCGCGACCCATATCCACAACCATTGCGAGCTGCCGACCGAGGACGAGCCGGGCGGAGCGTGATGCTGTCCCTCAGGCCAGCGCCTTCGCGAGAAGCGGCAGGCTGATATCCATGCGGTAATCGACCGAGGAATGGTCGTCGTGGAATTCCTCGTAAACGTGGGCAATGCCGGCGGCTTCGAGTTTCCGGCGCATGATCCGCGAGCCGTAGACCATGTTGTATTGGTCGATGTCGCCGCAATCGATGTAGAAGGTCTTCAGCTTGCGCAGGTTCTCCTGGTATTCGGGCCGATCGACCATGCGCAAGGGATCCCAGCGCAGCCAGTTGGCCCAGCGCTCCTCGATGATCTCGCAGGTCCGAAGGTCCACCGGCAGGCGTACGCCGTAGAACTGGCTCGGGTCCGGATCGAAGCTCGCCGCCTGGGCGAGCACCATCAGGGTATGCCAGTCCTTGTCCTTCGCCTTGGGGCCTGCCTCGAACTTGCGCAGGAACGTCTCGATGGACATGTCATGGCCGGCGAGGTGGCGCAGCGCCCCGGCGAACTCGCCGAGATGGTAAAGGTATTCGAAGCCCACATCGCCCGAATGGGAGGCGGCCGCCGACCAGACCGAGCCGCCATGCCGGAGCGCGTGGACCATGGCGCCGTACCCGCCCGAGCTCTTGCCGAACACGCCCCGGCGTCCGGCTCCTCCACACCCGAAGCGCTCCTCGACGAGAGGCAGCATCTCCTCGATGAGGAACGTCTCCCACGGGCCCATGGCCGCGCTGTCCACGTATTGATTGCCGCCCAGGCGGGTGAAGCAGTCGGGAAAGGCCACGACGACCGGCGGCATGGCGCCCGTGCCGATCAGGCGGTCGAGGCGCTCGGGGACGTTCTCGCCGTAGTTCTTCCAGTTGGTATGAGCGGGGCCGCCCGCCGTGTAGCCGACCAGATCGACGAGGAGGGGGAGATCCCGGCCGTCATGGCCCGCCGGCACGTAGACGTCGATCCGGCGGCGGGCCGGATCACCGAGGAGATTGTCCTTGAGGCTTCGGCTGTCGAGCCAGAGGCTGTGCACCGTGCCTGACGGCACTTCATGGTTCTTCCGCATCGTCGTCCTCATCCATCGCCAAAGGGAATGATGTGGCGGCCAAAAGGGCACTTGTCCAGAATCTGGGCCCTCGCGGCAGTTAATAAGTCCTTATCTCACCTAGCCATTCCCATGATTGCAGGTCTACGGTGCCCCGATAAGTCATAGCTTGGGGGATTATCCATGACCGACAGTTTCCTGCCACGGTGGCGACTGAAGACCGAGGGCATCATCATGCCGGATGAGCGGCTGCCGACCGGCCAGATGGTCGTCGTGGGCCTGCAGCACGTGGTCGCCATGTTCGGCTCGACGGTGCTCGCGCCGATCCTGATGGGGTTCGACCCCAACGTGTCGATCCTGTTCTCGGGTCTGGCGACGCTCATATTCTTCTTCATCGTGGGCGGCCGGGTGCCGAGCTATCTCGGATCGAGCTTCGCCTTCATCGGCCCGGTTCTCGTCGCCACCGGCGCGAGCGTGGGAAGCCCCAACCCCAACATTCCCCTGGCGCTCGGGGGCATCATCGCGGCCGGCGCGCTCTACTTCCTGATCGGCATCGTGGTGCAGATGGCCGGCCACCGTTGGATCGAGCGGCTGATGCCGCCGGTGGTCACGGGCGCCATCGTGGCCGCCATCGGCCTCGTGCTCGCCCCCATCGCGATCAACAGCGCTTCGGGCGTGACGCCGGATAATGCCGCCGGCAGCGACTTCGCCCGCTGGATCGCGCTCGCGACCGTCGTCGCGGTCGGGTTCGTCGCGGTGTACGCGCCGGGCACGCTGCGTCGCCTTCCCGTGCTGATCGGCGGTGCAGCGGGCTACCTGCTCTATTACATCTGCGCGAACATCCTGGGCCTCGGCCAGCCGATCGACTTCACCAGGATCGGCCAGGCTGCCTGGTTCGGACTGCCGACCTTCCAGAGCCCCGTCTTCGACATCCGCGCCGTCAGCCTCATCGCGCCCGTGGCGATCATCCTCGTGGCGGAGAACCTCGGACACATCAAAGCCATCGGGGCCATGACGGGCCGCAACCTCGATCCCTATCTCGGACGCGCCTTCATGGGCGACGGCCTGTCCACCATGCTGTCCGGCGCCGCCGGCGGCACGGGCATGACCACCTATGCCGAGAACATGGGCGTGATGGCCGTGACCCGCATCTACTCGACGCTGGTCTTCATCATCGCGGCCGGGTTCGCGCTTCTCCTCGGCCTGTCGCCCAAGTTCGGAGCCTTCATCAGCACCATTCCGGGACCCGTGCTCGGCGGCTTGTCCATCGTGGTGTTCGGTCTCATCGCGGCCACCGCCGGCCGGATCTGGGTCGAGAACCGGGTGGACTTCTCGAACCCGCGCAACCTCATCACCGTGGCGGTCGCCCTGGTCCTGGGCGCGGGCAACTTCAAGCTGAACGTCGGCGGCTTCACCCTCGACGGTATCGGTACGGCAACCTTCGGCGCCATCATCCTCTACCACATCCTGCGGATGGCACCCGGGCCCGTCGAGCGTCCGCAAGCGGCCGAATAGGACGGTCCTTATCAGGAACACGCTCCCGGAGCCCGCGTTGAGCCTCAACGCGGGCTTCGTTTTGCATGGCCTGTCCTATCCCGGCCGTACGGAGTTCCGCATTCCTTTCTCTCTCATCGCGAACGGAATGACGTCATGAGCTCCGAACAGCAGCAGACGATGCCTCCTCAGGTCCAGGACAAGCAGCCGGGCCATGAGACCGAAATGAATCCCCGGCCCGATTACGAGCCCCGTTATCCGGGCAGCGGTCGTCTGAATGGGAAGGTCGCTCTCATCACCGGCGGCGACAGCGGCATAGGCCGGGCCGCCGCCGTTCTCTTCGCCCGCGAAGGTGCGGACATTGCCATCCTGTATCTGAACGAGGGCAAAGATGCGCAGGAGACGAAGCGCCTGATCGAGCGGGAGGGGCGCACCTGCCTGACCATTGCCGGCGATGTCGGCGATCCGAATGTCTGCCGTTCCGCCGTGGATCAGGTCGTCCAGCGCTTCGGCAAGCTCGACGTGCTCGTCAACAACGCCGCCGAGCAGCACCCGAAGAAGGACATCGCAGAGATCACGCCCGATCAGATAGACCGCACCTTCCGCACCAACATCTTCGGTTATTTCTACATGGTCCAAGCGGCCATGCCGCACCTCAAGAAAGGCTCCGCCATCATCAACACCACCTCTGTGACGGCCTATCGCGGCAGTTCCGAGCTGCTCGATTACAGCGCCACCAAAGGAGCCATCGTCGCCTTCACGCGCTCCCTGGCGCAGAAGCTCGCGAGCGAAGGCATCCGCGTCAACGGCGTGGCGCCGGGGCCGATCTGGACGCCGCTCATTCCCTCGACTTTCCCGGTCGAGAAGGTGAAGCAGTTCGGAGCCAACACTCCGATGAAGCGCCCCGGCCAGCCGAACGAGGTGGCGCCGTCCTATCTCTTCCTGGCGTGCGAGGATTCCTCCTACATAACCGGCACGGTCCTGCATCCGAACGGCGGCGATCCGACGGAAGCGTAAACGAAAAGGGCGGCTCGGCGAGCCGCCCTTTTTCGTCACTGCGATCGGTTTCGATCAGCGCCTGCGGCGCACGCGGACCGGCACGAGGCTGGGCGCAGGCGTGGTCCATGCGACAAAAAGCATGAGGGCCGAAAGCGAACCGGCGATCAGGAAAAGGACTTCTGCGATTACGACCTGAGAGGCCATTCCAGTAATCGCTGCAAGGGCAGTAACAACAGCAAAGATACAAAATGCGCGAAGGGCAACTGAACGAGTCATTGACCATCTCTCCCAAGTGATCTGGAAAACGTACGGGCGTAAGGCGAGTTCCATGCGAATAAAAGCCTGCAAAATTACTTTTGAACGTCCCATGAACGCAGTGGATCGTTCTCCGGACGTGGAACCCTACAGTCGCGCTTGGCGTTGTTTGAACATTATCGGCTTGATGTCGATCATCATTTAGCGAGGTAACACCATGCTCGGTTGGGCAGTCACTTTTCTGATTATCGCTCTTGTCGCAGCCCTGTTCGGCTTCGGCGGCATCGCCGGCACGGCCGTCGAGATCGCGAAGCTGATCTTCTTCGTTGCGATCGTCCTCTTCGCCATCTCGGCCGTCATCGGCCTGCTGCGCGGACGCAGCCCCATGTGATGCCAGTAAGGCATTCATAACGTGAACGCCGCCTCACAAGGGCGGCGTTTTCTTTTTGCGGCGTGCGATGCTGAGGATGGGCGAGGCGGATGGTCAGCCCTGAAGGGCAGCGCGGGTCATGCTGTCGGGACCCAGATCCTCGATGTCCTCGACGTTGAGCAGGGAGGCGAGCCGAAAACGGGCGCGGTTCACGCGGCTCTTGATGGTGCCGACCGCGCAGCCGCAGATATGCGCCGCTTCCTCATAGGAAAAGCCGGACGCGCCGACCAGAAGCAGGGCTTCCCGTTGATCCGGGGGGAGCTTGGCGAGCGCGCTGCGGAAGTCCTCGAAATCCAGATGTGAGCCCTGATCCGGCTGCACCTTCAGGCGACCGGCATAGGAGCCGTCGGGATCTTCGACCTCGCGGCGGCGCTTGCGGTATTCGGAATGGAAGAGGTTGCGCAGGATCGTGAAGAGCCAGGCGTTCAGGTTCGTTCCTGGCTCGAACCGATGCAGATTGGCGAGGGCTCTCAGGAGCGTGTCCTGGACGAGATCGTCCGCCCTGTCGACCTGACCCGAGAGCGAGATGGCGAAGGCGCGAAGGCTGGGGACCGCCGCGAGAAGTGCCTCCCGAAGCTCCGGATCGGGTTCTGGGGTCATTGAGACCCTTCCTTTGCTCCGTTCTTCTTGTCCAGTTGCTCGAGCAGGTCCTTGAAACGGTCCGGAACAGGCTGCTGCATGAGTTCGTCGTACATGGCGCGGAGCTGATCGCCGATGCGTTTCTGACTACCGCTGTCGAGCTTGGGATCGGTTGCAAGCTTATCGTTCACGGACGCCTCCAGGGTGGTCCGAGCCAGCTTGTTCCCCTTATCAACCGTCATCTTCGTCCCCTTGCCAGCCCATATCTTTCAGAGGGATGGCCAACCTTGGCAATATCCATATATTAGTTTTCGAGCAATAACGCTGGTTACTGCGCCCGGTTCCATCCATGGAACTTTCGCAGCTTTGCCACGTTGAATGGACCGTCGGTACAACGAGTCAAAAGCACAGTTAAGGGGAAGCGAATGTCGACAGCGCAGCTTGTCGTCCAGCACTTACCATATCTTCGCCGCTACGCACGCGCTCTCACTGGCAGCCAGATGGCTGGAGACGCCTATGTGGCCGCCACCTTGGAAACCCTCGTCAGCGAGCCGGAGACCATCGGTCCTTCCGGGAACGTGAAGGTCGAGCTTTTCCAGGTCTTCACGCGCATCTGGAATTCTCTCTCGGTGAACGGACGCAGCGAGCAGATCCAGCGCGATCTGCCGGCGGAAGTCCGCCTCGGGCAGATCACCCCGCTTCCCCGTCAGGCCTTCCTCCTGTCCTGCCTAGAAGGCTTCGGGGAGGAAGAGGTCGGCCAGATCCTCGATGTGGACACGAAAACCGTTCGTGACCTCGTCGACGAGGCGGGCCGGGAGCTGGCGGCCGATATGGCCACGGATATCCTCATCATCGAGGACGAGCCGCTTATCGCCATGGATCTCGAAGCGCTGGTCGAAGGCCTCGGCCACAACGTGACGGGCGTCGCCCGCACGCGGACGGAAGCCGTCAAGCTCGCCTCGGCCAAGCAGCCCGGCCTGATCCTGGCGGATATCCAGCTGGCGGACGGCAGCTCCGGCCTCGATGCGGTCAATGATCTCCTCAAGGCCTTCGAGGTGCCGGTGATCTTCATCACCGCCTATCCCGAGCGCTTCCTGACCGGCGAGCGACCCGAACCGGCGTTCCTGATCGCCAAGCCGTTCCAGCCCGCGAACGTGTCCGCGGTCATCAGTCAGGCGCTGTTCTTCCAGCAGAGCGCCCGGCGTCGCGAGCCCCGTGCCGCAACGGCTTAATCCCAAGGTTCACTGGATTACCAAGTATTAGCCCGGCCTCTGGTCGGGCTTTTCTTTTATGATGATCGTATTGGGCACAAAAAAAGACGGGCTCAAAAGCCCGTCTAAGGTGCCGGCCAATGCACAAGGGGAATGCGGGGAGGACCAGGAGGCCGGTGCTTAAAGAACGCCCTATCGAAAACAAAGGTTCCCAGCTTTTTTCCCTCCTTTTTATTCTTCAATCCCTCGGTTGGCGGCAGGAACATCAAAGATATGGTCGCGTTATTTTTTCGAATTGTTGAGCTGGGATAGCAGGGGAGAGAGGGATGTTCCGCACACCTGTGGCTTTGGTCGGATTGGCTGGGGCTTTCTTCGTGGCCGGAAGCTTTGTCCCCGCTTCCTTCAACATGTCTCCTCTGGTTCAATCGGAGGCCCTGGCGCTCTCCGGGGGTGTTCTGGCGAAGGGCGACCGCATCGCCGCGCCGGTTCCGGCCAACCGGCCGGCCGCCGTCTCGATCGTGGAGTTGGTCGGCGTGTCCAACGCGGCCGTAATCCTGCGCGACCAGAACGGGAAGGTGCTCTACAAGTCCGATCCCCGGACTGGGATCACGACCTTCGCCCGTGGCACGGAGCTTCCGGTTGTGACGGTGAAGGACGAAACGGGGAGATCCGTCGCGCAGCACCCGGCCCGTCGGCAGGAAGGCAGCGACACGCCGCAGGAGCAGAAGCCCAAGAGCCGCAATCCGGTCGGCTGCCTGGGCGATGTCAGCCCGCTGGCCAAGGCGAGCGCCAACCGCATGCCCAGCCTCTGCCTGGCGCTCCTCGAACAATCGCTGTCCTAGAACAAGAGCATCCTCTCCGAGGTGCGAGAGCCTCCGTGAGTGGCTCCGAGACCGCTCGGCAATCCCGACTCTCGATCCGGGATCTGCTCTCCGGGCAGGGTGGGGCTGACGCCCCGCTCTAGCATTCTCGGCTGGGCTTCATTTCAGCCGGAACAATCATCCCCCAAAACAAGTTGGCTTGATCGACATCATGAGCGGAGCTCGTTTGAGGTGATCAGCGTTTAAGGTGCCGACTGCAAGGGATGGACAAGTATTAACATCGATCTGTCGAATGTAGATGTTCCGATAACATTAGTTTGATCGGCCGCAATATTGGGAACGGCCACACCTATCGTGCGTTAAACCCCCGAGCACCTCGGTTCACAACGCGATTTTCAATGCAACATCAGGAGAATAATGCAATGCTGAAGAAGCATATGGCAGCTTGTCTCGTCGTGACGGCTTTCGCGGCTGCACCCGCCCTTGCTCAGACCTCGACCTCTCCGTCCGCTCCGACGGATCGTCCGGCTGCGACGGGTTCCGGTACGACCGGCACGGGTTCACCGGCCATGCAGCCGGGTTCGTCCGGCTCGTCCACCATGGGTCAGGCTTCTGGACAGTCTTCGACCACCATGGGCCAGAACAGCGCCGCCGCCGGCCAGTTCATGACTCAGATGCAATCCAGCCAGATCATGGCCTCAGATCTGATCGGAACCCGCGTGGTCAGCGCCAACAATGAATCCATCGGCGACGTCAACGACGTGATCCTGGATCGCAACGGTCGGGTCATGGCCGCGGTCGTCGGCGTCGGCGGCTTTCTCGGCATCGGCGAGAAGAATGTCGCCGTTCCGTTCGACTCGCTCGAGTTCATGAGCGCCCAGCAGGCTCAGGCTCTCGACAGCAGCAAGAACGGCGGCAACAGCGTGAACACCACCGGCTCGACGGCGACCGGCAACACGTCCGCGACCGGCATGGATTCCGCCGGTTCGACCAACACGGCCGCAACCACGTCGTCGAATGACCAGAACGAGCCCGAGCGTGTCGTCCTCCGGATGACGAAGGCCGAGCTTCAGGCCGCTCCGACCTTTGACAAGAAGGGCAACAACAGCGCCAACCGCTCGACCACCGGCAGCACCGGCGCGAGCGGGACGAACGGCACGACGGGCAACACCACGGCTCCGCAGCAGTAAGCGGAACGTCGGTTCCTGCCGAAAACGGCGTCTGGGAAACCCAGGCGCCGTTTTGCTGTGAGCCGGGCCGCGCATGACAAAGGCGCAGTTGAACGAGCGGCACCTCGAAGAGGCCCTTCAGAGAGGCATGGGGCACGCCGGAGCCCGAGCATCGCCGGCGGGTTCGGGTTCCGGAAATTTTTCGCTCCCGAGGCCGCCAGAATCGGCCGGACTTCTTGCCGCATAAGGAACTGGGAATAGGCGCATACGTTGCCGTTTGGAGCGCATGAGCATCGGACCCGAAGCGGATCTGCATCCTCGGGGCTAATCAACGCTCTGTTTTTGTTCGGCGCATCGCTGACCCACAACGCCGGGTTCACACTTCACACCGACATGGCTCGTGCAGCCGACCGGTGTGCCAAGCGGAGGAAACGATCATGACCGCCACGAATGAACTGGATGCGGTGCTCTGTCAGGAAGAGCTGCCGGACGAGTTTTCCCGCCTTGCATCGAGCTCCCCGCCGAGGGATCGCCCCTCGGTGGCCTCCATGCTCAGCGGGATCATACCGATGTATTCGCAGGACGAGGTGACCTGTCCCCTGTTGCTGCGGCGGCATCTGCTGGTTCCCGCTTTGCCTCATGTGGTGCCGACGGCACATGCACAGCGTCTCTGAGGTTCGTCTTGATGGTTGAAGCAATCTCCTCTTCTGCAACTCCCGGACCGGTCGCCTTCCTGCTCCACCCGAGCATGGTGCCAGTGATCGACGTGTTCCGGTCGCTGAGCAGTCTCGAGGATCAATACGATCTGGCTCTTCTCGATGGGCCGGAGCAGAGGCTCGTGGCCTTCACGCGGCCCGAGACGGCCAAGGCCATCGTCTCCGATGCCCTGCTGCTCGCCTTCTCGATGACCCGGCAACGGGGGCGGCCGTTTCAGCATCGTCCTGTCGGCTCCCGGCATGGGAGCATGGACGAGTACTGCCTGCTGACGTTGATCGGCTCGTCGCGCAGCGGCGCGTCGGACGTTGTCCAGGAAGCGGCTGCCTTGCTGGAGGTCGTGTCGCTCGATTTCATGGTATCGCTCGCCGGGGAAATCGTCCGCCAGATGGATCTCGGGGCCCTCGTCTTCGAGCGTCCGAGCCTGCCCGAGTTCAGGGCGATGATGGGCTACGGCCCGTCCGAGGAAGTGATCGTGGAAGCAACGATGGACAAAGCGGAGTTCAACGTCCGAAACTAGTGTCCGGTCCGACCTAATCCCATCCATTGCCTGTGAAATCCTGGTGCGGCCGGCTGTTCAGCCCTTCCTCCTGCTGTCACGATACGCAGCGTCGTTAGCCTCGTTCTAGGAACTCGGAATGATTGCCGCCGGGCGTTCAGCGTGAGCCGCATCGCAGCTTTTGCCCTGATGGCTCTCATTTGGGGGCTGACGTGGCTGCCCATGAAGGTGGCCTCCGAGGTTGTACCCCCGATCTTTCTTGCCGCGATGCGCTTCCTGCTGGCCGGGCCGTGCTTCCTTGCGGTCGCCTTGGCGCAAGGCCTGTCGTTAAGGTCCAACCAGTTCGGTCGCATCGCCGCCGCGTCTCTGCTCATCACCACGGGTTGCTACAGCTTTCTGTTCTGGGGCGTCGCGAGAGCGCCGAGCGGGCTATCGGCCATCGTCAACCTGTCGTTGATGCCGATTTTCCTGGTGATCATCGGCCGGCTCTATGGTCAGGAGCCGATCACGAAGCGCCGCGTCGCCGCGATCGGCCTCGGGGTCCTGGGCCTGGTTCTCCTGTTCTCCGGCCGCACGGGCGCCGCTCAGGATGGCGCGGGGTCCGTTCTGGGACTGGTCGCGGTCGCCATCGGGACCGTTTCCTATGCCTGGGGCTCGGTGATCAGCCGACCGCTGACCCTGTCCATGCCGCCCCTTGTGCTCGCCTTCTGGCAGAGCCTGATCGGAGGGCTCGCTCTCGTGCCTGTTTCCCTGATCATCGAAGGATATGATCCGGCCCATTTCGCGGGGCTTACGGATGGGAGAGCGATCTTCGGCCTGGTCGCCCTGGTGCTGGGAGGATCACTCATCGCCTTCTGGATCTATCTCGGCCTCGTGCGCGACTGGGGTGCGTTCAGGGCGGGACTTTATGCCTTCGTCAGCCCCATCATCGCCGTTGCGGTCGGCGTCGCCTATGCACGCGAGCCCTTCGGCTGGGCTGAGGCTGCCGGCATGGGGATCATGCTAGCCGCGACCGCATTGTCCCTGTCGGAACGCAAACCTATGAATACAAACCCCGTCCGGGTAGGGTCGAAAGACCTCCGAGGAAGAGTTCAAAAGTAAAGGGGCCGGCAAGCGGCCCCTAAACCGATGTTTGTCAGAAATAAATTATTCCTGATTGCCGCGGGTGTTGCCCGAGGCCTGACCGCCCTTGCGGCCGGCTTCCGAGGCGAGTTCCCGATCCTGGGAAAAGGAACGCTTCTCGGCTGGAACGCTCTTGCCGCCTTTGCTTGCGATTTCACGCTGCCGGTCAGAATCCATCGACGCGAAGCCACGCTTCGAGGTCGAACCACCTGCCATTTATGCCTCCTTATCAATGGTGTCCGTGCTTCTTCAACCGCAAGGGGATTCGATGGTTCCGGTTCGTCCGGGCCAACCTTTGCAAAAATTTTCAGAAAATATTCAGCTGTCATGAATTGTTAGGCTTAGACTTGGCAATTTTCGCGAACTAAACGTGGCAACAACTTGTCCGTGGGAATAAGAACCCGGGAGGTACTTGCCTCGATACCCGCCGTAGGCGTGTGTTCTATTTACGAATATCTCGCCCGCGGAGGTATGTAGTTGATCCTCGGTCCAAACCGTCGATGACTTCGTCCGGCGTATCGCGCGGAAAAGCGGACCCGGTTTCGCGAGAGATGATTATCCTTGCCGGCCGCGATAAAAGGCTTGTCCCAGGCGCTCCGCGATGGGTGCCTTGTAAGATCGATGCTCAGAAAGAGAGGGCGGGATGACCTACGACGACAACAACGTGTTCGCGAAGATCCTGCGCGGGGAACTCCCGTGCCACAAGGTCTATGAGACGGACCGCGTCCTGGCCTTCATGGATGTGATGCCGCGCGGGGACGGGCATGTCCTGGTGATCCCGAAGGCCAAGGCGCGCAACATCCTCGACGTGAACCCGGACGATCTGGCGGAACTCGCCAAGGCAGTCCAGATCGTCGGAAAGGCCGCCAAGACGGCGTTGTCGGCCGATGGATTGACGATCCAGCAATTCAACGAGGGCGCCGGCGGGCAGGTGGTCTTCCACATCCACTTCCACGTGCTTCCCCGCTTCGAAGGCGTGGCCCTGAAGCCCCATTCGGGTCAGATGGAAAAGCCCGAGATCCTGGCGGATTTCGCCGCGAAGATCCGGGCGGCGCTGCCGGCCGCATGAGAGGGCAGGGATCGCGAACTTGCCGCCCCGCGTTGTCACCGGCCTCGCGCCGGTGATCCCGCTTCGAAAGGCGCGGCGCTTCACAAATCGAGAGGGCCGGGACTGATCCCCGGATCAAGTCCGGGGACGGCCAGGACGTAAAGGGGACGTGGGGCGGGGCCAGCCCAGGCGTCACTCCGCCCAGTCGAGAGAGCGGGCGATGGCCTTGTCCCAGACGGCGTTCAGCTGCTCGCGGCGGGACGGAGCCATGTCCGGCTTCCAGCGCTTGTCGACGGCCCAGTTCTGCACCAGCTCGTCCGTCCCGCTCCAGAAGCCCGTGGCCAGCCCGGCCGCATAGGCGGCGCCGAGAGCGGTCGTCTCGATGACCTTCGGGCGCACAACGGGCACGTTCAGGATATCGGCCTGGAACTGCATCAGGAGCTCGTTCACGACCATGCCGCCGTCGGTGCGCAGCTCCTTGACGGCGATGCCGGTATCCTTGGTCATGGCGTCAAGGACCTCGCGGGTCTGGAAGGCTGTAGCTTCCAATGCCGCACGGGCGATGTGGCCCTTGTTGGCGAAGCGCGTCAGGCCGCCGATCAGGCCGCGGGCATGCGAGTTCCAATGCGGCGCGTACAGGCCCGAGAAAGCGGGCACGATGGTGACGCCGCCATTGTCTTCGACCCCGCGGGCCAGCGTTTCGATTTCCGTGCTGGTCCGGATCAATCCCAGATTGTCGCGCAGCCATTGCACGAGGGCACCGGCGATCGCGATGGAGCCTTCCAGGGCGTAGACGGTCTTGCCCTGGCCGAAGCGGTAGCCGACGGTGGTAAGCAGGCCGCATTTCGAAGGGTAGGGGGTCTCGCCGGTGTTCATGAGCATGAAGCAGCCGGTGCCGTAAGTGTTCTTGGCCTCGCCCTGCTGGAAGCAGGCCTGCCCCACGAGGGCCGCCTGCTGATCGCCGAGAATGCCCGCGATGGGAACGCCCGCGAGGCTGTCGGTCGCCTTGCCGTAGACCTCGCTCGAGGAGCGGATCTGAGGCAGGCAGGCCTTCGGAATGTCGAAGAGGCTCAGGATCTCCTCGTCCCATTCGAGGCTCTTGAGATTCATGAGCTGGGTCCGGCTGGCATTGGTCACATCGGTGATGTGGCAGCCGCCATTGACGCCGCCCGTCAGGTTCCAGACCAGCCAGGTGTCAATATTGCCGAACTGCACGTCGCCGGCGGCGGCCTTCTCCCGCGCGCCCGGCACGTTGTCGAGGAGCCAGCGCAGCTTGAGGCCGGAGAAATAGCTCGCCAGCGGGAGGCCGGTCTTGTCGCGCAGACGGTCGTGGCCGCCGTCCTGGGCGAATTCCTCGACGATGGAATCGACGCGGGTGTCCTGCCAGACGAGGGCGTTGTGGAGGGGCTTGCCGGTGCGGCGATCCCAGATCAGCGTCGTCTCCCGCTGGTTGGTGATGCCAATGGCCGCGAGGTCCTGGGGCTTCAGGCCCTTCTTCTCCAGCGCCTCGCGGATCACCTCCTGGGTGTTCCGCCAGATCTCCAGCGGATCGTGCTCCACGTGGCCGGCTGCGGGATAGATCTGCTCGTGCTCCTTCTGACTGAGCGAGACGATCGCTCCGGCCTTGTCGAACACGATGAACCGCGAACTGGTCGTGCCCTGGTCGATGGCGCCGACGTACTGAGCCATGTCCTTCCCCAATGTCATTGCGCTGCGACGGGCGCGGCGTCCTTCTTGGCCAAGTAGGCATCGATCTTGGCCGGAGCGTCAACCGGCACATGCAGTCCGAGCTTCGAGCGCCGCCAGAGGATGTCCTCGGCCGTGCGCGCCCATTCGCGGCGCACGAGATAGTCGACTTCCGCGCCCGTCAGGCCGGCGCCGAAATCCTCGCCGAGATCGGCCATGGACTTCGCCGAGCCGAGGAGCTCTTCCATCCGCGTGCCGTAGGCGCGGGCCAGGCGATGGGCGAGGTGCTCGGGCAGGAAGGGCCAGCGCTGACGAACGGTGGCGAAGAAGCGATCGAAATCCGCGTCCGGCATGTCGCCGCCCGGCATCTTGGCGTCTTCCGTCCAGGCGGGCTTCATGGCGGGGAAGAAGGGCTTCAGCTCCTCGAGGGCATGTTCGGCGAGCTTGCGGAAGGTGGTGATCTTGCCGCCGAAGATCGACAGGACCGGCGCACCGCCCTGCGGTGCGTCGAGATCGAACACGTAGTCGCGCGTGACGGCGGAGGCGTTGCTCGAACCGTCGTCGAAGAGCGGGCGCACGCCCGAATAGGTCCAGACCACGTCGGCGGGGGTAACCTGCTTCTTGAAGAAGTGGTTCACGACGTTGCAGAGATACTGGATCTCGTCCGAGCTGATCTCGACCTTCTTGTCGGGCACCGACTCGACCGGAATGTCCGTGGTGCCGATCAGGGTGAACTTCTCCTGATAGGGGATCGCGAAGACGATGCGCTTGTCCGTGTTCTGGAGAATGAAGGCTTCCTTGGTGTCGAAGAGCTTCGGCACCACGATGTGGCTGCCCTTCACCAGGCGCACGTTCTTGGTGGTGTTGAGTCCGAGCTTGGCGTTGAGCACGTCGGCGACGAACGGACCGCCCGCGTTGACGATGACCTTCGCCCGAACCTCCTGGGTCTCGCCCGTCGTCACGTTCTGGAGGGTTGCCACCCAGGTGCCGCCATCCCGGCGGGCGGAGACGAGCTTGGTGCGGACGCGGATGTCGGCGCCCTTCTCGAAGGCATCGATGGCATTGAGGGCCACCATGCGGCTGTCCTCGACCCAGCAGTCGGAATAGACGAAGGCCGTGTCGAAGCCGGGCTTCAGGGCCTGGCCGGCGGGGTGGCGCGTGAGCTTGATCCCCTCCGTCCCCGGCAGTTTCTTGCGCGGCGCGAGGTGATCGTAGAGGAACAGGCCCAGACGCACGAACCATGCCGGGCGGATGCCCTTCTCGTGGGGAAGGATGAAGCGCAGGGGCCAGATGATGTGGGGAGCGGAGTTGAGCAGGCGCTCGCGTTCGAAGAGCGCCTCGCGCACCAGCCGGAACTCGTAATATTCCAGGTAACGCAGGCCGCCATGGATCAGCTTCGTCGAGGCCGAGGAGGTGTAGCCGGCCAGATCGCCCTGTTCGCAGAGCACGACCGAGAGGCCCCGGCCCACCGCATCGCGCGCGATGCCCGCGCCGTTGATGCCGCCGCCTACAATCAGAAGATCAGTCACTGTCGTCACGAAACTCGTCTTTCTTCAAAACCAAGCCATTCTGCAGCTCAGCAAATGAGTTCTTTAGCCGTCTAAGGCAAGTGAATTTTCGGGCCGTTCATGAGCCTTTTGAAACACCAGCACAAGGACGAAGAAACCGAGCGCGAGAAGCGACATGCCTAAGCACAGAGCGATGACGGCCGTATAACCGCCCCACCAAGCCCACAGCGTTCCGAAAATGAACGGGGCCGCTGCCGTTGTGAGGCGGACCGGCATGGCGATCATTCCCTGGACCGTACCATAACTCTCGCGGCCGAACAGCTCGGACGGGAGCAGGGCGCGGACGATGGTCATCATTCCGTTGGAGGCTCCGAAGAGCACGGCGAAGGTCACGACCAGCCAGAACCCTGACGGCGTGAAGGGCAGGATGGCGAAGGCGAGCGCTCCCAGGGTCAGCACGATGATGCCGAGGCCCTTCATCCCGAAGGCGCGCTCTCCGAACGCCATGGCGAACCGGCCCACCACCTGGGCCGGCCCGATGAGCGAGAAGGCGACGACGGCCACCTCCAGGGTGAAGCCCTTTTCGACGAGAAGCGGGATCAGGTGGATCGGGAGGCCCGCGGCAATCACCCCCTGCAGAACGGAGGAGGCGACGAAGCACCAGAAGGAGGCCCGCCGGAGAACCCACCGGGCATTGGCAGGAGGAGGGTGGCCGGGTCCGGCATCGGAATGGCGCGGCGTTCTTGGTGGCGCGCTCGGGATCGTGATCGCGTGCAGGGCCGCACAGACGAAGATGTTGAAGCCGGCAAGGACCAGGAGGGCGCTCCGCCAGCCCAGATGCTCGATCAGCACGTGGGTGAGCGGGATGAAGACCGTGCTGGCGAAACCGCCCACCAGGGTCATGAAGGTGATCCCCCGCCGGGCCATGAAGCCGAGCCTGCGGGTCAGGACGGCGAAGCCGGGTTCGTAGAACACCGTGCTCATGGTGATCCCCATGGCGAGCCAGATCAGCACGAAGGCGGCGTAGCTCCCGACATAGGACCAGAACACCAGGAGGAGCCCGGCCAGAAGGGAGCCGCCCGTCATCACTGCGCGGCCATAGCCGAGGTCGATGAGCCGGCCCACCGGCACGGCGCAGAAGGCCGAGGTTCCTAACGCGAGGGAATAGGCGGCCATCATTTCCGACTTGCCCCAGCCGAGCTCCCGGCCCATCGGATCGACGAACAGCGCGAAGGCATAGAAGATCGTGCCGTAGGAGATCAGCACGTTCAGCGAGAGAGCGGAAACGAAGGCCCAGGGCATGCGGGCGGGGGCGGACATGGGTCTATTCTTATGCCTGTCGAGGTGGATATGTCAGCCTTAAAGCGTCGGATCCAAAAGCGGAGCAGGACTTTTGGATCAGTACGATGTCTTTTCTCTTAGCCGGCGCATCGTTGGGCGCTTCCGTTGCGTCAGGGTTGACGGATTGGGTGTAAACCTCCATATGCACGTCAGGCGACGGCGTCCGGCAATCGGAACGCTTGAGCGGGACTGCGTGACGGATATTCGCGAAACGGCGAAAACCCCGGTCCCCTTCTTCAATCGCTCAACCATACGACGGCCCCATCACGCGGGCTCTCGCCTCAAGAGCCCTGAAGCGCCTTTGCTTTAAGCCGAACCTGCTTTGCGGCTCACCGCATCCGTTCGAAAGATCTTACGACTTTGACACTCTTCACCGATTTCGGATTGGCCCAGCCGATCCTGAAGGCCCTGTCTGCCGAAGGCTATGAGAAGCCCACGCCGATCCAGGCCCAGACCATTCCCTATGCCATGGAAGGCCGCGACGTCTGCGGCATCGCCCAGACCGGCACCGGCAAGACGGCCGCCTTCGCGCTGCCGATCCTGCATCGCCTGAACGCGAACCCGAAGCCGCGCAAGCCGAAGAGCCCGCGCGTCCTCGTTCTCAGCCCGACCCGCGAGCTGTCCGGCCAGATCGCCGACAGCTTCAAGGCCTATGGCCGCAACCTGCGCCTTTCCACCGAGGTGGTGTTCGGCGGCGTCACCATCTCCCGCCAGGAGAAGGCGCTGGCTCAGGGCGTCGACGTGCTCGTCGCGACGCCCGGCCGCCTGATCGACCTCGTGGACCGCCGGGCCCTGTCCCTGCGTGACATCGAGATCCTCGTCCTCGACGAGGCCGACCAGATGCTCGACCTCGGCTTCATCCATGCGCTGAAGCGCATCGTGACCCTGCTGCCGAAGGACCGCCAGAGCCTGTTCTTCTCGGCCACCATGCCGAAGACGATCTCGACGCTGGCCGATTCGTTCCTGCGCGATCCCGCCCATGTGGCCGTCACCCCGGTGGCGACGACCGCCGAGCGCGTCGAGCAGAGCGTGATCTTCGTACAGACCAACCGCAAGCAGGTCCTGCTTGAGACGCTCCTGCGCGATCCGTCCATCGACCGCGTCCTCGTCTTCACCCGTACCAAGCACGGCGCGGACAAGGTGGTGCGCGGCCTCGACAAGGCCGGCATCGCGGGTGCGGCCATTCACGGCAACAAGTCCCAGCCGCAGCGCGAACGCGCGCTGGCGGGCTTCCGTGACGGCTCCTGCCGCGTGCTCGTGGCGACGGATATCGCCGCGCGCGGCATCGACGTCGAGGGCGTGACGCACGTCATCAATTACGACCTGCCGAACGTGCCGGAATCCTACGTCCACCGCATCGGCCGCACGGCTCGCGCCGGGGCGACCGGCCTTGCGATCTCGTTCTGCAACGACGAGGAAAAGGCGTACCTGAAGGATATCGAGAAGCTGACCCGCCTCAAGGTTCCGGTCATGCCTCTCCCCGAGGGCCTTCCCGCCGCTCCTGCAGCTTCCGAGACTTCGGAGCGCCGCGAGCCGCAGCGCGGTCGTCCGGCTCCCCATGCCCGCGGGCATCAGGGGCACGGCCAGCCGCGCAGCGCCGATCCGAACGCCGAGCGCGGACCCAAGCGCCGTCGCGGTCGCGGCGGCAAGCCGGGCGGCAACGCCCAGCCGCAGGGCGGCCAGCCGGCCTCCGGGAACCAGCAGCGGCCCGCACCGGCCCCGCGCCCGGCCCAGGGGCAGCGTCCCGCGCAGCAGGCACAGCGTGCCCCGCAGGGCCAGCGCCCCGCCGCTCAAGGCAAGCCCGCATCCGCCCGTCAGGACGGACGCCGGGACGGGGCCCAGGTGGCCTGGCTCGAAAAGAGCCCGCGCCGCCGGTAAGGCACAACGATCGGAAAAGGCGCCTTCGGGCGCCTTTTTTATTGGGAGCTTCAACCCATTCCCTCTCCACAAGGGGGAGGAGAGCTCCCGCGCCAGTCTCGCTACCGAGCAGCATACTATGGCATAGCAACTGCTCCTTCTCCCAACCTCCCAGGAGACATCGCCCGATGGCCAAACGCGCCGGAAGCGCCGATCTGCCGCTCCATAGCGGCCATGTGCCGAAATGGCTGGCCGACCGGATGACGCGTCTCGGCGGCGTGGTGAGCGAGGCCATCGTGCATCATTACGGGCGCGATGAGCTGCTGCGCCGGCTGGCCCATCCGTTCTGGTTCCAGTCGTTCGGGGCCGTGATGGGGATGGACTGGCATTCCTCCGGCATCACCACCAGCGTCATCGGGGCCCTGAAGCGCGGGCTGACGCCCCTGTCGAAGGAGCTCGGGATCCATGTCTGCGGCGGGCGGGGAAAGCACTCGCGGCAGACGCCCCATGAGCTGATCGCCATCGGCGAACGGGTCGGCTTCAACGGTTCGGCCCTGGCCGATGCCAGCCGTCTGGTGGCGAAGGTCGACAGCGCGGCGATCCAGGACGGTTTCGACCTGTATCTCCACGGCTTCATCGTCACGGATGACGGCAAGTGGGCGGTGGTCCAGCAGGGGATGAACGACGTGAGCCGGCAGGCCCGCCGCTATCACTGGCTGTCGGAGGATCTGGAGAGCTTCGTCGACGAGCCGCACACGGCCATCGACGGAAAAGGGCAGGGCACCATCGTCAACCTCACCGACCGGCGTGCGGAAGCCTCCCGGAAAGCCCAGATCGCGATTCTGGATACCCTGGGACCGGACAACATCGCCCGCAAGTTCCTGGCGCTGGAAGAGCGTGAGGCGGATCCTGCTCCTAAGGCCGATCCGCAGCCCCTGCTGCCGCACCTCGTGATGCCGGAGCATCACGACGTTCGCGCCAAGGACGTGGTGCTGCGGCGGCTGCACGGGACCCTCGCGGCCGCTGCCGACCGGGGACCGGCTGATTTCCCGGACCTGCTCATGACCCCCGGGGTCGGCCCGCGAACCGTGCAGGCGCTCGCCATGGTGGCGGAGGTCGTCCACGGCACGCCCTGCCGCTTCAGCGACCCGGCCCGTTTCTCCTTCGCCCATGGCGGCAAGGACCGACATCCCTATCCGGTGCCGGTGCGGGTCTACGACGAAACCATTCGCGTGCTGAAATCGGCCGTCCAGAAGGCGAAGCTCGGGCAGCAGGAGGAACTCTTCGCGCTCAAGCGCCTGGACGATCAGGCCCGCGCGCTCGAACGCCGCGCCACGGGTCCGACAGTGGAGGAGCACATCGGGCAGGAACGCGCCAGATCGCATTCCTACGGCGGCCGCTCCGTCTTCGGAGAGGAGCCGCCGCCGGACGATACGGTTTAGCGCTGGGCCTTTTGCAGAAGGCTCTTGTCCAGCATCACGTGGACGCCCTTGTTGCCGTTGACCACCTGCGTGATGCGCAGGTCGGCCGCGAGGCTGCACAGGGCATAGGCCTCCGCCTTGGTGATGCCGGTGCGGGCGACGATCAGGTCGATCATGTCGCGCAGCGCGATGACGACGCAATCGTCGAGATCCGGATCGAACGCCATGGTCATCACGTGCGTCGGCGTCTCGGCCATGGGCCAGGTGAGGCTCATGTCCTCGCGCAGGTGCAGCTCGAAGGTGCCGATCAGGCCGGTCTCGATGGCCGTGACGCAGACCTCGCCGTCGCCCTGGACGCCGTGCCCGTCGCCGACGGAGAAAAGGGCGCCGTCATGATGGATCGGAAGGTAGAGGGTCGTGCCGGCCACGAGTTCCTTGTTGTCGAGATTGCCGCCGTTGCGGCGCGGCGGCAGGGTGCTGAGTGCCCCCCAGGCGGCAGGTGGCGCCACCGCCATCACGCCGAAGAACGGCCGCAGGGGCAGTTCCAGGCCCCATGGCAGCCGGCCGGTCATCCGCTCCCGGTCGAGCGGGATGGTCATGGAGTGGACCTCGTCGAAATCGTCCGGCAGGGCGCCTTTCTGCGGGGCCGAGTAGGTGAAGCCCCAATCGTAATGCAGCGCGATATCCTGGATGCGGACCTCGAGGACCTGACCGGCCTTGGCACCCCGGACGGCGACCGGGCCGGTGCAGATGTGGCCCGGCAGCTTCGGCTTGTGCGCCGCGTGAATGTCCGTCAGCGCCTGCGGAACCACGAAGGGCTCCTTCGGCATCGCCTCGGGACCGCCCGACACGGTCGAGATCGTGACCGTGTCGCCGGAATCGACCGTCAGCAGCGGCTTCAGAGCCGCGTCGAAATAGCCCCAGTGAATGGTCTCCGGGGAAGCATCAATCCGGTAATCGGCCACGAAACACCTCTGCCATCGCTTTCAATGCAGGATGTCTCGCATTCCGATGCGTGAACGACAACACGTCTTCCGGCTAATGGTAAGGATCCGCCGCGTCGCGCAGCCCGTCGCCCATGAAGTTGAAAGCGAGGACCACGATCACCACCGGGACCATCGGGAAGAGCAGCCAGGGATGGAGCTGCACGGCCGCGAGGTTCTGAGCCTCGTTGAGCAGCACGCCCCAGCTCGTCACGGGCGGGCGCAGGCCCAGGCCGAGGAACGAGAGGGCGGTCTCGCCGAGAATCATGGACGGGATCGAGAGCGTCGCCGAGGCGATCAGGTGACTCATGAAATTCGGGATGAGGTGGCGCGCGATGATGCGCTGCTTGGAGGCGCCCATCAGCTCCGCCGCCTTCACGAAATCCTCTTCGCGCAGCGAGAGGAGTTTGGAGCGCACGGCGCGCGCGAGCCCCGGCCAGTCGAGCAGGCCGAGGATGATCGTGATGCCGAAGAACACCAGGATCGGGCTCCAGTTCGCCGGCAGGGCGGCGGAGAGCGCGAGCCACAGGGGCAGCTCCGGCAGCGAGCGCAGGATTTCGATCATGCGCTGGATCACGTGATCGACCCAGCCGCCGAGATAGCCGGCGAGCCCGCCGAAGAAGAGGCCGAGCGCGAACGACACGGCGATGCCGACGATGCCGATGGTGAGCGAGATCCGCGCCCCGTAGATGATGCGCGAGAGCAAGTCGCGCCCGAGCCGGTCGGTTCCGAGCAGGAACATCGTGCCGTCCTTGGGAGGGCAGACCAGGTGGAAGCTCATCTCCCACATGCCCCAGAACTGATAGGTATTGCCCTGGCACAGGAAACGGATGGGTTGCGGCTTCGTTCGATCGGGTGTGTAGACGCGCCGGAAGCTCTCCAGGTCGAAACTGTACGTGTAGGGATAGGTGAAGGGCCCAACGAAGCGGCCCTCATGCATCAGGTGAACGGCCTGCGGCGGTGCGTAGAGGAAGTCGCCGTGGCGCTTCGTCTGGTTGTAGGGCGCGACGATCTCGACGAAGGGCACGAGAAGGTAGAAGGCGAGCAGCACGAAGGCCGCTGCCAGCGCCACCTTGTGGCGGCGGAACTTCCACCACATCAATTGCCAGGACGAGGCGCGGTAGAAGCTCTCGCTTTCGGCCCCGACCGGCTCGGTCTTGCCCGGATCGAAGGGAGCCGGATCGACATAGTGGTGCTTGGAGGGAAGAGCCGTGTTCATCGTCCTCCTCCCATCCGGATCCGCGGATCGAGCCAGGCCAGCAGCAGATCGGAAACCAGCATGCCGACCACCGTCAGCACTGCGACGAACATCAGGATGAAGCCGGCGAGGAACTGGTCCTGGCTTTTCAGCGCGCTCAACAGGATCGGGCCCACCGTCGGCAGGCTCAGGACCAAGGATACCAGGACGGATCCGGAGACCAGATGCGGCAGCAGGTTGCCGATATCGGCGATGAAGGGGTTGAGCGACATGCGGAAGGGATATTTCAGCAGGGCTTTGGTGGGCTCGAGCCCCTTGGCCTTCGCCGTCACGTAATATTGCTTGCCGAGTTCATCGAGGAGGTTGGCGCGCATGCGCCGGATCATGGCCGCCGTACCGCCGAGGCCGATCACGACGGTCGGGACCAGGAGATGCGAGAGCAGGGATTGGATCTTGTCCCATGTCCAGGGCTCGCCCGCATACTGCGCGTCGTAGAGCCCGCCGATGGAAACGCCGAACCAGCGGTTCATGTAATAGAGCAGGATCAGCGCGAGCAGGAAACTCGGGGTCGCAAGCCCGATGTAGCCGATGAAGGTCGCGAGATAGTCCCCGAAGGAATACTGCCGGGTCGCCGAATAGATCGCGATGGGAATCGACACCACGTGAATGAAGATCACCGCCGCGAGGTTGACGAGAAGCGTCAGCCACAGGGCATCGCCGATCACCTCCACGACGGGCTTGTCGTACTCGAAGGACCAGCCCCAATCGCCCTGCATCAGGCCCGAGAAGCCGTTCGGACCGGGCATGACGCCGAGCCAGACCAGGTATTGCTGCCAGGCGGGCTTATCGAGCCCGTACTGTCTGATGAGGAACTCGGCCTTCGCGATGGAGGCGGATTCGCCCTGCGCTCTCAGCTCGGCGATCTGGTTGCTCAAAAAGTCGCCCGGCGGCAGCTTGATGATGAAGAAGACCAAGGCCGAAATGATCAGCAGAGTCACCGCCATGGTAACGAAGCGACGCAACAGGAAACGGATCATCGACGGGCCTCTTTGCCGGCGGCTTTGTTCCAGTGGATTTCATCCAGGCGATAGATGCCAAGCATCGCCGTCGGCTCCCAGCTGTAGAGCGCCTTGACCGGCAGTCCCTGCAACCCGTTGCGGACCACGATGGGCTGGAGCGCGCCGGAGATCGTGCCGATGGCCCATTGGTTTTCGGCATGGTTTTGCAGCATCTCGCTCCAGGCGCTTCTCTGCAGATCCCGATCGCCCGTGCTCATCCAGGTCGTATAGAGGTCGAGGAGGCGCCGGGCTTCGGGAATGTCCACCTTTTCCCCGTTCTTGCCCTTGGTCTCCACGTGCTGGCCCCATTTCGGCCATGTGTAATTGTCCTGGCGCATGGGGGCGAGTTCCGTCGGCGGCATGATGGCCGTGGGGATCGCATTGTCGAGGCCGGGAGCGGCCACCATGATCGTCAGGCCGGCATAAGAGCGGTTGCGCAGCACCGTGCGGTCCTGCGGCTTCACGAACAGTCTCACGCCGATTTCCCGCCAGAATTCCCCGATCAGCGTCAGGCCGTCGACCACGAGACTGCTCTCGCCGTCCGTTTCGACGATGATCTCCAGCTCGCGCCCGTCGGGAAGCAGGCGGATACCCGCACCATTGCGTTTCGTCAGGCCGATCTCGTCGAGGAGGCGCGAGGCTTCAGCCGGGTCATACCCGGCATTCATCGTGCGCAGCTCCTCCTTGAAGAGCGGACTTTCCGAGACGATGGTGTTGTTGCCCTCGGTCCCGAGGCCGAAGAGCAGCGCATTGTTCAGCGTTTTGCGGTCGATCCCGAGCGACAGGGCGCGGCGGAAGTGGACGTCCCGGTTCAGGTCGCGCCATGCGGGATCCACGGTGTTCAGATTGGGATAGAGCGCAAGCTCGGTGCCCCGGGCATAGGGCCAGAGCAGGGTCCTGTAGCCTTTCGCCTTCTCGCCTTCCTTCAGAACCGGGATGTCGCTCATGGAGAGGCCGCGGAACAGGAGGTCGACCTCTCCCGCATTGGCCTTGGCGGCGAAGAGGCCGGGCGCCGACACGTCCATGATCACCCGGTCGACGTAAGGCAATTGCTGCCCCTGGCTGTCGATCCGGTGGTAATAGGGATTGCGCTCGAAGATGAAGCGGTTGGCCGGAGCGGCGTTCATCACGCGCCAGGGCATGAGGGTGGGCAGGGCCGGGTTGGTCTGCTCCTTCATGTCGTCCATGCGATTGTGCAGGGCCGCCCAGGATTTCAGCTTCTGCTGCTTCGCCTTCTCCTCGAGAGAGACCTTGTCGGCATATTTGGCGTGGAACTGCTTGAGATACGCGGAAGCCCGGTAGATGCCGGGATCGAGCGGCCCGGCCAGTTGCGGCAGGAAGCGCGGATTGGGCTTGTCCCAGGTGTAGCGCACCGTCCGTTCATCGAGCACCTCGAAGCGCGGGGGCTTGCCGTCCACGAGCATGAATTCCGGCGGCCCTGCCGGTGAGAGGTCCTGGTTCTGGGCTACGTCCTCCCAGAAATAGCGGAAATCCTCCGCCGTGAAGGGAGAGCCGTCGGACCAGCGGTGCCCGGCGCGCAGGGTGAACGTGAAGACCCGGTCGCCCTCGTCGTCGAGCTTTTCCAGGAGATCGGGCTGAAGCTGAAGATTCTGATCGTAGCCGACGAGCCTTGTATAGGCGAAGGTCGAGATATAGCGGATGTCGCGCGCACGCGGCACCAGGGTCACGATATCGCCGCCGTAATGGCCTGCGGCCTTGACCACGATGGGATCTTTCGGAAGCCGCTCCGCCAGGGGCGGCAGCTTCTTTGCCTTCACCTGCTCGGCGAAGAACGGGGCGTCCTTGAAATCCTGCGCCATGGCGGGCAGCGCCAGCAATCCAAGGGCGACGGCGAGGGCGAGTTTTCGTGTTCGAGCCTTGAGCAGCATCACGCAGCCTCCCGGGCTGTCAGGTGCCCCACACGAACCTTGTGGCCTGGTTCGATCTGTTTCATCACGCCGAATTCGCCGGGCTTGATGCGGAAGGGCTCGGGCCATTCGGAGGGCTGGGAAAAGCGGCCGCTCCGCAGTTTGGCGAAGTCCAACGGCCGGTCGATGTCCGGGTCCGGCACGGCGGCGAGCAATGCCTGCGTATAAGGATGAACCGGGTTGCGGAAGAGGGAGGATTTCGGCGCCTCCTCGACGATATAGCCTCGGCACATGACCGCGATGGTATCGGCGATGTAATCCACGACCGCGAGGTTGTGCGAGACGAAGAGATAGGACAGGCCGAGGGCCGATTGCAGGTCCTTGAGCAGGTTGAGGACTTGCGCCTGCACGGAAACGTCCAGCGCAGAAACCGGCTCGTCGCAGAGCAGAACGCGCGGCTCGAGAGCGAGCGCACGTGCAATGCCGAGGCGCTGGCGCTGGCCGCCGGAGAAGGAATGCGGATAGCGCCTCAAAACGCGATGATCGAGACCCACCATGTCGAGGAGCTGCTTCACCCGCGCATAGCGCTCGTCCGACGTGCCGATGTTGTAGATGCGCAGGGGTTCGGTCAGAAGCTCATAGACCGTCATGCGCGGATTGAGGGACGAGAACGGGTCCTGGAAGATGAACTGCACGGAGCGGCGATAGGTGGTCAGCGCATCGCCTTCCAGCTTGTGCACATCCTTCGGCCCCGTGCCGTCGTCGAACAGCACATGACCGGAATTGGGGGTGAGCGCGCGCATGATCATCTTGGACACGGTGGTCTTGCCGCATCCGGATTCGCCCACGAGCCCCAGGGTTTTGCCGACGGGAAGGGCCAGGTCGACTTCGCTGACAGCGCGGATCTCCTGGGTCTTGCCGGAGAACCAACCCGACCGGAGCGTGAAGGACTTCGTAAGATGCTCGACCTTCAGGATCGGTCCCTTCGGCTGGATCCGCTCCGGGGCGGCGGCCGACGTGAGCGTGGCGCTCTTCACTTCGCGGATCGGCGTGAGGCGCTCGTTCTCCGCCATGGCGAAGCGCGGGACGGCGCGCATGAGCGCCTGAAGATAGGCATGCTGCGGGTTGCGGAAGATGTTCTCCCGCAAACCCGCCTCCATGACCCTCCCGCGATACATCACCACCACCTCGTCGGCCACATTGGCGACGACGCCGAGATCGTGCGTGATGAGCAGAACCGACATGCCGGTCTCGCCCTGAAGCTCCCTGATGAGGTCCAGAATCTGCGCCTGCGTCGTCACGTCGAGCGCCGTCGTGGGCTCGTCGGCGATCAGGAGGGCCGGGCGAGTGATGAGCGCCATGGCGATCATGGCGCGCTGGCGCAGGCCTCCGGAGAGTTCGAACGGATAGGTTTTCAGGGCACGCTTCGGATCGGGGAAGCCGACCCGGGCCAGCACCTCCATGGTCCGCTGGCGCGCCTTGGCCTGATCCGCGTCCGAATGGATCATCAGCGCCTCGGAGATCTGGTCCCCGATGGTATGGAGCGGCGACAGGGACGTCATCGGCTCCTGGAAGATCATCGCGATGCGTCCGCCGCGCAGGGCGTGCATGGCGTCGCTCTCGGGCTGGAGTGCGGCGATGTCGATGGCGCCGGAGTTCGTGGGATCGTTGAACACGATCGACCCGCCAGTGATGCGGGCCTTCTTCGACAGGATCTGGAGGATGGCCTGCGCCGTCACCGATTTGCCCGATCCGGATTCACCGACGAGCGCCACCGTCTTTCCTTTGGGGATGTCGAAGGTCAGCCCGTCGACGGCCCGGAAATCGCCGGCATCGGTCTTGAAGTCAACTGCCAGCCCGTGAACCGACAGGAGTGGCGCTTCCATATGCTCCTCCAGGATTTATGAGCATAACGCATCAGACCCCATTAGATTTCAAATGTGATCTTATTTCCAATCCAAACCATGCGTCCGGGCACAGGAAACCTATGCCGCGTGCGGCAAGGCGGGCGATAAGCCTTTCGCATAACGCCCAGATGACGTCGTCATGAACGAGATGATGGGTCAGGAAACCGATCGGCTCTTCGGAGTCCGCATCGCCGGTCACGCGTCGCTCGACCGCTCCGGCGAGGGCGGTCATGATCAGAGGGGGATCCGCGAGGCTTCTCGTGCCGTGCCAGTCGATCGGATCCACATGGGTGTTGACCTGAACGAGGCCGGGCGGGGGCCGGGCGCTCTTCCGATCCGTGAAGGTGGACAGGCCCCGGAACCCCGCTCCCGGCAAGCGGGGGACAAGATCCGGGGAAATCCGGTTCCAGGGCGGCACGAAGACCGGCAGCAGCCTCGATCCGAGGTGCTCTCGCGCCAGGTGCAGCCCCCGTTCCGCTTCCGTAGCCATGCGGTCCAGGGGCCGGTGAGGGCCGAACTCCGCCTTCTTCTCGCCGTCCGGCGCATGGTCGGCATGGCTCCAGCCATGCACCAGGGCGAAGGCCTTCGGCTCGCTGGCCAGGCGCCGCGCGAGAGAGGGTTGGATCTTTTCCGGAATGACCGCGAGACCGATCCCGGCATCGTAGCGTCGGGCGAGTTCGAGAAGGCGGTCGAGGCGGGGCGTATCGGCCACAGCGTCGTCATCCCGCCACCAGAACCGGACCGGGACGCCCTGATCCCGGGCTCGGTCCAGCGCCAGATCGAGAGGCGACCAGTCGATGGTCCGGTGAAGTGCCGGGCCTGACGACACGAGGCTTTCGGCCTCGATCACGGTTCGATCGGCTCCATCCAGGGAAATGGTCGGAGCCGGGGAGGGTCGACGAGCCAGCCCGCGCCGGACGGCTTCTGCCAGATGCTGCGGGGAGAGCTCCGCCTCGGGCACGATCTCTGCGAGGCCCAGTGCCGCCAGCCGCTCGGCGCGCAGGCGCTGCTCCGTCTCCTTGCCAGCCTCGAACGGGACAAGAATCGATGGGACGCCGCAGCGGAGGAGATCGACGACCGTGTTGTACCCGGCTTGGCTCACGGAGACCTCCGCGCCGGAGAGCAGGGCCCGGAAATCGGGTCGTGCCCGCTCCACGGTAACATGAGCCGGAGCGCTTTCTCGAAGCGCGAGGAACTCGGCTTCCGCCACACCCCTGCCGACGAGGAGGCGCCAAGGCCGATCGGCAATGTCCTGCGCGGCCGCGAGGGCCGCACGGTAGAGGGGCAGGCTCGCGGCGCTCGATCCGCCCGACACGACGATCCCGTGCCGGTGAGCCAGCGGCATCGGGGCATCGTTCTCGTCCACATAGCCCGTATAGCGAACGAGCGGCTTTACCCGCTCGTCCACGGGCCATGAGGCTTCCAGCGGCACGAGTTCCGGGTCTCCATGGACGAGAACGGCGTCGTAATCGCGAAGCACGCGCTCATGGGTCTCCGCAACGCGCGACGCCTTGGAGGAGGCGACCAGGATGTCCCGGATCGAGCACAGCACCCGCGGGCGCGGGTTCATGCGGCGCGCGGCATCGAGCAGGGTTGCGAATTCGTCCGCCAGCACGCGGCGCCCGAAAGGAAAGAGCTCGGTGATCAGAATATCGGGCCGGGCGGTTCTCAGGGTGTCGAGCAGAAGGGCGCGTCGCTTGTCGAGATAGACCTCATCGACGGGTGCGAGATTATCGCCGAGCAGCGTCTTGAAATCGGTGCCGACGGTCTGCACGGGCGGCAACTGAACGAATGCGACGTTCTCCAGACCGGCCAATCGGGAAGGAGTGCCGCCCGACACGAGTGTCGCCGCATGTCCCCTTGCCGCGAACGCCCGTGCCAGGGCGGCAGCCCTGGCGAGGTGGCCCGCTCCCAGAAGGTGCGTGACGGCGATCAGAACGCGCAAGCTCATATCAACATTCTATCCCGTTACGGCTTGCAGCGCATTGGTTAAGCGCAAAGCGGCGTGACCGAGGTCGCGCTCCTCTTTGACGAAGCGGGAAGCGTTGTCGCCGAACGTCTCGAGCCGTTTCCGGTCCCGCACGAGTCCGCTCACGGCATCGGCGAAACCGGCGATGTCGCCGGGCGGCGTCAGCAGCCCGGTCTCGCCGTCCCGCACCACGCTGGCAACGCCGCCATAGGTGCCCGCAACCACCGCACAGCCGAGGGACTGAGCCTCCAGCAGCACCATGCCGTAAGCCTCGTTGACGGCAGGCCAGACGACGAGGTCGGCCATCAGATAGAGGGCTGCCAGATCGGCCTTTCTCTCGATCCGTCCGTGGAATCGAACCCTGTCCTGTATAGGCGAGAACAGCCGCGCGACCTCGTCCCGTGCTTCGCCGTCCCCCACGATCTGAAGCGACCAGGGTAGGTGCTGGAGACGTTCCATGGCGGCTGCGAGAATGCGATAGGAGGCAAGCTTGTCGCCCTCCCGCATCATCGCCACCGCGAGAAGGCGCGGCTCGGACGCTCGCGAAGGGCGCAGACCCGACAGGGGCCACTCCGCAAGATCCAGGAAAGGCGGCAGGTCCACCAGGGCCTGGCGCGATGGCCTCTCGGCCTCCAGGGCTTCCCGGTCATGGGCCGTCATGCTGAAGATCACGTCGGCACGGTCGAGAGCGGCTTGTGCGCCGTCGTGCCCGAGGGCCCAGGGGCCCCGCGCGCGCTTGGACGCGCGCGACCCTTCCGCGATGGCATAGGGGATGCCCAGCGCGTCGGCGACACGCGGGCCGATCCAATCCGGCGCCTTGTAATAGACGTGATAGGTGAACCACAGGCGGGGTCGATCGTCCTCGGAAAGTCTCCTGTAGTGAGCGACGAGGCGGTCGGCCTCCTCCAGCGATTCCTCTCGGAGGCTTTCCTGTCGGTGCCGATTGCCGACCTTGTCGAGCGTTCGCACCTCGCTCGCGAGACGGGGGGAATAGCCGGCCCGTTCGAGCGCCTTCATCAGCAGGCGTGCCATGGTGCGGTCGCCCGAGGGAAGGGGATGGTTCGGGCTCTTCAAGGGAGCATAGAACGCCACAGGCCGCGCGATCGTCACACCGGCTCCGGTTCGTTCCTGGCGGTGTCCGTCGCGGACCGGAGACGCTCCTCCAGAACGTCGATCCCGCCCTCCATGGAGAAATCCCGCCGCAGGCGCGCAAAGGCTGCGGCGCCGAGCGCGTCTCGGCGCGCTGGGTCGCGGGCCAGGAGATTGAGGGCGTTGGACAGGGCCGCCCAATCGCCCGGCGGCACGAGCTGGCCTTCCACGTCGTTGCGGATGAATTCCGGAATGCCGGCGAAGTCCGTCGCCACGATGGCGAGACCCTGGCTGGCCGCTTCCATGATCACGTTCGGAAGGCCGTCGCGATCGCCCGATTTCGCTTCCTTCGACGGAAGGACGAAGAGGTCCGCCTCGCGCAGGAGCGCGATGATGTCGGGCTGCGCCTTGGAGCCGAGAAACGCCACCTTGTCGGCGGTTCCGGCCTCCTGCGCCTGCTTCTTCAACGTGTTGAGCAGTTCGCCGCCACCCACATGGGCGAAGCGCCAATGGAGGTCCTGGGGCAGCGCGGCGAGCGCCTGGATCAGGTCGCCGAAACCCTTCTTCGCCACGGCCCGGCCGACGGACACGATCCTGACCGGATCGAGCGGGTCCGAGCCGTCCCTGGCAGGACGGCTTTCGGGCGCGGCCGGGAAGCGGGAGAGATCGAGCCCATGATAGACGAGCGATACCTTGTCGGGCCGAGACAGGGATTGAAGGTTTCCGGCTCCCTGCGCCGTGCAGGTCACCCCCCAGAGCGCTTCGCCCATCTTCTCGCGCTTTTCCCAGTCGGGTGTCGTCCAGATATCCTTGGCATGGGCCGAGAAGGTCCAGCTCCGACCCGTGAGCAGGGCCGCATAGCGAACGACGGAGGCGGGTGTGTGGAGATAATGCACGTGCAGGTGCCGCACATCCTCCGGCATCTCGCGCGCCATCACGAAAGCCTGGCCGAGGCGGCGCACGCGGTTCGGGGTGAAATCGCGCTTCAGATCGCGCCAGAACGCCCGGATCGTTGGGCCGAAGCCTTTCTGGCCCAGGCTCCAGAAGGCGCCGCGCAGGACGCGCAACGGCTCTTCGTACAGATATTCCGGCAGATAGGTGACCCGCGCCTTGATCGTCTTGTGCATGGGGTGCACGGCCCGCTCCGTCGGGTGGCGGAGCGACCAGATCTCGAGGGCAAGGCCGCGCTGCTCGAGGGCTAGGATTTCCTGGGCGATGAAGGTTTCGGAGAGGCGCGGGTAGCCTTTCACCACGATGGCGATGCGTCGGGCTGATTCAGAGGGAAGCATGTGTACGGTTACTCGGCCGCCTGATGATATGCGGTGGCAAACGGTGCCTTCGAGGCGGTGAGCGCCTTCAGCCGCTCCTGTACCCGGTCGAGGCCGTCGAGAAGACCGGGAACGACGACCTCGGAGGGGCGCGGCTGCGACGCAAGGGAGCGCAGGGCGGCCGCCATGCGCTCGGGCGTGCGCGGCTGCTCGTAGTCGCTCAGCATGCGCACCAGACCCAGCCGCTCGCCCTCGACGGCGCGGATGTACTGCTCGAGGCGGGGCTTCGTGCGCGGGACGATCAGGGTACGCTTGTCGAAGGACAGGGCCTCGCAGAAGGTGTTGTAGCCGCCCATCGCCACGATGGCGTCCGCCTTCTTCATGAGCCACTCGATCTTGTTGTCGAAGGACATCACGTCGAGCTTCGGCTGCCTGGCGATGCGCTCCACGAAGGAGCGGCGCTTGTCCCTGTCGATGAAGGGGCCGAAAAGGATGAGCGCGGGCTGTTCGAGCGCCGCATCCGCCTCGTAGGCCGAGATCACCCAGTCGATCAGGTCGTCGCCGTCGCCGCCGCCGCCCGTCGTCACCAGGATGAAGGGCTGCTTCGTGATCTTGGGATATCGGGTCAGGGACGGGGTCGGCGGCACGTCACGGCGCAGATAGCCGGTATAGGTAATCCGCTCTTCCACGTAATCGGGCAGGGCCAGCGCCTTGAGAGGCTGGTAGATGTCCTTGAGGCCATAGACCCAGACTTCGTCGTAGTAGCGGGTCAGGGCCTCCTTGGCTCCTTTGCGCTCCCACTCGGGCACGAGAAGCGCCGGCTCGTCCATCACGTCGCGAATGCCGAGCACGAGGCGGCAGCCTGCGGCCTTGAGATAGTCGAGCGCCGGCACGACTTCGCCGCGAAAGCCCGTGGGCTCCTTGTCGACGATGAACACGTCGGGCCGGAAAGCCTTGGCGGCCTGAAGAATTAGGGCCTGGCGCAGGCCCACCGCCTCGTCCAGGTCGATATTGAGGTTGAGGCTGCGGTAATCCCCGTCCGGGAGCTTCGTGACCCCCGGGATGCGGATATAGTCGACGCCGCTGTCGAACTCGAAATTGCCGATGACGGGCGAGCCCGAGATGATGACGATCGAGGTGTCGGGCCGGTCCTGCACGATGGCATTGGCGAGCGCCCTCGACCGGCGCAAATGGCCGAGACCAAAGGTATCGTGGCTGTAGATCAGGACGCGCGTTCCTCGGCCGCCATCGGACTGCCCAGAGGCAGAACCTGCGTCCTGATCAAAATCCATTGCCAGGTCTGCCATGCGGCTGCCCCTTCGGTCAGGCGGCCCGGCCGATTGACGACCAATCCGCCCTCTCTACCTTCTAAGGTCCCTGTCGATCAAATAAGGCGTTGCCCAAGATCGGAAAGAGGTTCATCCAGGCGTACAGAAGTGGTGACCTTACGGCAATGGAAAAGAGCCTCTTTAGGTACATTTGGACACATTCAAGACGCGACCAGCTGATCGTTTGCGCGGTCGTGCTCGCCTCCCTGCCATTTTATTTCATGTCCCTCGACCTGCCTCGCCAGATCGTGAACCAGGCGATCCAGGGCGAGGCGTTCAGGGACGGCAACGCCACGGCCCCTTTCCTCCATCTCAGCTATGACTGGCCGAAATGGCTGGGCGGCGGCACGCTGGAGATCTTCGAAGGCTTCCAAGTGGGTCGGCTCGGTCTGCTCCTCGGCCTCTCGACGCTTTTCCTGTTCTTCGTGGTCGTCAACGGGGCGTTCAAGTACTGGATCAACGTCGCCAAGGGCATCCTGGGCGAGCGGATGCTGCGGCGCATGCGCTTCGACCTGTTCTCCATGGTGCTCCGCTTCACCCCGGACGCCCTGCGCACGGTGAAATCCTCCGAGACGGCGACGATCATCAAGGATGAGGTCGAGCCCATCGGCGGCTTCATCGGAGATGCGTTCATCACCCCGATCTTCCTGGGGATGCAGGCCATCACGGCCCTCGTCTTCATCATGATCCAGAACGTCTGGCTCGGCCTGATCGCGCTGGCCGTGATCGCGGTGCAGTTCACCATCATCCCGCGGCTGCGGCGGGAGCTGCTCCGCCTCGGAAAGCAGCGGCAGCTGGAATCGCGCCAACTGGCCGGGCGCATCGCCGAGGTCCAGGACGGCATCGAGGTCGTTCACGTCCACAATGCCTATAATTGGGAACGGGCCGAGATCGGGCATCGGCTGTTCAATCTCTTCTCGGTCCGGCTCAAGATCTATAACCGGAAGTTCTTCGTCAAATCGCTCAACAACTTCCTGGCGCAGCTGACGCCCTTCTTCTTCTACGCCATCGGCGGCTATTTCGCCCTGCGCGGCACGCTCGACATCGGTCAGCTCGTGGCCGTCATCGGCGCCTACCGGGAGCTGCCGCCGCCCTTGAAGGAGCTGATCGACTGGGACCAGCAGCGTCTCGACGTCCAGGTGAAATACGACCAGGTCACCCAGCATTTCGCCGAGGAACGGCTCGTGCCCCTGCACGAGGCCCGCGACGCTGCGGACGAGGACGTGCCCCTGACAGGTCCCCTGGTGGCCGAGGAGATCCGCGTCGCCGGCATCCATGGCGACATGATCATCGAGGGCGGCGCCTTCGCCATCGACCTTCCCGCGAGCGTCGCCCTGATCTCGAACGGCGGCGCCGCGGCCGGCATGCTTGCGCGCATCATCGCCCGCCGAACCTCGGAGTTCAGCGGCCAGATCCGCATCGGCGAGCACGATCTGATGCAGCTTCCCGTTTCCACCGTCGGGCGCCGCATCGCCTATGCGGGCGTCGACCCCATCCTCTTCCCCGGCAGCATCCGCGACAACCTGGTCTACGGTCTCCGCTCGAAGCCGTTGGGCCGGATCGAGGAGGAGAAGCGCGAGATGGACCGCCGCATCGCCGAGGCGATCAGAACGGGCAATCCCCTCGAGAGCATTGCCGATCAATGGGTGGATTACGAGCGGATCGGCGCGAGGGACGAGAGCGATCTCGACCGCATTCTCCTCGATCTGCTCGACCGGATCGGGATGGGCGATACGATCTACCTGTTCGGCCTGGCGGGGCGTATCGATCCCGAACGCCACATGGCGCTCGCCGAACGGGTCGTCGAAGCCCGTCATCGCCTGCGCGAAACGTTCCAAGCGAACGGCATGGCCGATCTCGTCGAACCGTTCGATCCGGACCTCTACAACAGCCAGGCCACCATCGCCGAGAACCTCCTATTCGGAGTGCCGATCTCGGACGAGTTCAAGGGGCGCAATCTCGCCGAGAACGGCCAGTTCCGCAGCGCCATCGACCGGGCCGGGCTGACCGACGATCTTGTCCGCATGGGCCTGCAGATCGCCGAGACCATGACCGAGATCTTCGAAGGGCTGCCCCCCGGCCATTCGCTGTTCGAGCAGTTCTCCTTCATCGGTGCCGAGGAGCTGTCGGAATTCGCCTCGATCCTGCGCCGGCACGCGCGGGGCGAGGGCAATCTGAAGCGGGAGGACCGCACCCGGCTCCTGGCCCTGCCACTCGCCTATATCGAGGCCCGGCACCGCCTCGGACTCCTCGACGGCCAGCTCATGGCCCGAATCGTTGAGGCGCGCGGCCGGGTCCGCGAAGTTCTGGCGAAGTCGGATTCCGAGGGCGTGGAGTTCTACGATCCGGAGCAGTTCTGCGCGGCGGCGCCCTTGCGGGACAATCTCCTGTTCGGACGCGTCAGCTACCAGGTCGCCAATGCCCGCATTCGGGTGACCGAAGCCGTGGCCGCCGTGGTCCGCGAGCTGGACCTGTTGGAAGACATCGAGCGGATCGGCCTCGATTATCAGGTCGGCACGGCCGGGCGGCTTCTGTCGCCGCAGGAGCGGGCGAGCGTCAATCTGGTGCGCTGCCTCGTGAAGCGCCCCGACATCCTCGTGATCGATGGGGCCTTCGCACCCTTCGACGAGTCACGCAGCCAGCAGATGCTGGAGCTGCTGCTGGAGCTCCTCGATCAACAAAGCCTGTTCATGGTCCTTCCGAATGATCGACAGGCGGGCTCTTTCGATGTTCAGTTGCGCTTCCGTGACGGACAAATCATTACAGAAAAGACGGCCGCTCCGGCTCCCAGGTCCGCCAGACCCGAGCCGGACGCCGCCCAGAGAGTAGCAGGAGAGGTGGCATGACCCTTGAAACAGAGGTTCAGTCCTTGCGGCAGGTGCCGATGTTTCGGGATGTGGATCCGGCCCGGTTGAAGCTTCTCGCCTTCACGAGCGAGCGGGTGCAGTTCTCCGACGGGCAGCGCTTCTTCTCGCAAGGGGACCCGTCCGACGCCGCCTATGTGATCCTCGACGGCCGGGCGAGCGTTCTCCTCAACACGCCGGGCGGCGACATCCAGGTCGCCGAACTGGGAAGCAATGCCCTCGTCGGCGAGATGGGCATTCTCTCGGACACGCCGCGCTCCGCCACGATCATGGCGGCCGAGCCGACGACGGCTCTGCGAATCGACAAGAGGGTCTTTCTGGAGCTTCTCGCCCAGTTTCCCCAGATGTCCCTGGCGATCATGCGGGAGCTGGCAAAGCGCCTCGAGCGGACGAATGCGCAGCTTGTCGCACAGTCCTCATCCTAAATTTCCTGGTCAGCCTTAGGATTTTTCGGGGAAAACCCTGCTTAAGGTTAGCAAAATCCTACCTCCAATGGCCAAGCTGACCGATTCTGGTCACAACTACCCGTCAACCCTTGTCCCAGAATGACACAAGGGAAGGCCCGATCGTCAGGTCGGGCTGTTGCGGGATAAGTGATGATGAGTAACGCGAGAACGCTGCTGTGCGCGGTTCCGCAGCCTGTTGCGGATGTGTGCAAGCCGGGACGTCGCCGCCGTTTTCTTAACCTGACCTTGACCGCAGGCCTGATCGTGGGCCTCCAGGGATTCGCCGCCGGACCGGCGGCGGTCGCCACTCTTCCGAGCGCTCTCATGACACGGCCGGTCGCGGCTGCGGTCCCGCAGCCGGTCACCACCGGTTCCCTCATCACGGCGTCGATGGACTTCACCCCGAAGCTGATCAAGGACCCAAGCCTCTTCAAGGCGATTCTCGACGGTGCATTCTCCTTCAGGAAGCCGCATGCGGTGAAACCGGCGCCGCGCGAGATGCAGGACGAGGCCGCCGGCGATCCCGATGAGCTGATCCCCTTCAATGGGCGCAACGTTCCCCGCTGGCTCGTGCATTCCATCCTCAAGGCCGCCCATGTGACCGGCGTCGACCCGGTCTACATGATGACCCTGGCTGATGTGGAATCGAGCCTCTCGCCCGAAGCCAAGGCCCCGACCTCGTCGGCCCAAGGTCTGTTCCAGTTCATCGACCGGACCTGGCTCGAAATCGTGCAGCTCCATGCTGCGGATTACGGCTTTGCTGCGGCCGCCGAGGCGATCAAGACCGTGGACGGCGATCCGGTCGTCGGCGACAGGGACCGTGCCTGGATCATGAATCTGCGCACCGACCCGTACTTCTCCGCCCTCATGGCCGGAGAACTCATCAAGGACGTGGAGCGCGCCCTTCAGGCCCAGGGCGAGCGGGAGCTGGCGGAGGCCGAACTCTACCTCGCGCATTTCCTGGGAGCCTCCAGCGCCGTCCGGTTCCTCGAAGTCCTCGACCGGGACCCGAACATGAAGGCCTCCAAGCTCTTCCCGAAGGCCGCGAAGGCCAATGCGGGGCTGTTCATGGAAGGCAAGGGACGCAAGCGCCGCCCGGTGAGCGTCGCCGAGCTTTACAACAAGATCGATTCGAAGATCGTCCGCCGCCTAGACCGTTACGAGGGCATCGGCCCCTATCTCGCCGAGATTTCCCGTCAGAGCGAGGAGCGGACCTCGGAAGCGAGCGCCCTCGTGCAGTAGGGCGGCCCTTTGGGTCACCCGATCGCGCTGATCGCCGACGAGGCGGAGACGGGAAGCGAGCGGGTGTGGATGAAATCGTCCTTGGCCATGTAAGTCAGCTCCTGCGGCGTGGAGGCGCGCCCGAGAACCGGGTTCCGGTGCGGGAAGCGGCCGAACCGGGAGATGATGTCGAAACGGGTCCGGGCTTGGCCCAGGGTAAACTGCCAGACCGGCTTGAGATCCTCCGGGGCTTCGGCGAGGGCCCGCTCCGCAATGGCGACGACGCGCCCCATCCTGTCCACATGATCCGGTCCCTCGGCATGGACCAGGGGCAGGAGGTAGAAGAATTCCTCGTAGGGGGAGGCCAGGGCGCCGTAATGCCCGTTGCCGAATCCTTCCTCGGCGATCCTCAAGGCATCCGGATCGGAGGAATAGGCTTGCGGCGTCCCCGCGAACAGGCCGCGCGGGAACCGGTCCAGAACGATGATCAGGGACAGCCGCCCCTGCGGCGTGGCGCGCCAATGATCGAGCCCGCCGGCCCTGGCCGCGTGAACCAGGGGGGCGAAGGGGCGCAGTTCCGCCTGCGCTTCGCCGTGAAACCACCAGGTCATCATCTGCCAATGCGCCGCGATGCCGGACCGCGACAGGTCCATCGGGAACCAGAAATCGTAGACCCTGCGCCAATCCAGCTGAGATGACATCCATTCCTCCCTGAAGGACTGGATCTTATCCGGCCTGGAATGGCCGTGCTGTGCTTGGAAGCACCCGACGAGCGGGTTCGTCAGGCCCGGGCCGGACCTGCGCTGCCACCCTCTCACGTCATCACCGGGCTCGTGCCGGTGATCTCGATGCGAAAGGCGTTGCGCTTCAAGTGATCGGGATGGCCGGCACAAGGCCGGCCATGACATGGGAGAGGGCGGTCAACTCCTCCCACGGTGAGGTTGGAGATTGTGAGGTGCACGCCACAAAGACGGCCGAAGAGCCTAGAAAGCCTTGAACGTGATGATCGTGTGCGTGTCGGCGATCTCGGGAATGACCTGCACGTTTTCCGCGATGAAATGGCCGATATCGACCCCGTCATCCACGTGAAACTTGGCGAGAATGTCGTAGTTGCCGGCCGTCGAGTAGATCTCGGAGGCGATCTCCCGGTCGGCCAGGGCGTTCGCGACGGCATAGGTCTTGCCGAGCTTGCATTTGATCTCGACGAAGAAGGTCTGCATGGGAGGCTCCGGGGACGCGTCTGGAATGTCTCAATCCGAGACATATGGCACGGGACCGGGCCGGTGAGAACCTCTGCTGCCCGGTCCCGTGGACCGTCATCCCCGTCCGACGCTCACATAGGTGAAGCCATGGCGGCGCATCTCCTCCGGGCGATAGACGTTGCGCAGGTCCACGACCACCGGAGCCGCCAGGGTGGCCTTCAGGCGGGTCAGGTCCAGGGCCCGGAACGTATCCCACTCGGTCACCAGCACCAGCGCGTCCGCTCCGCGGGCGCAATCATAGGCGTCCCGGGCATAATGCACGTCCGTGAGGACCGCCTTGGCCGCCGACATGCCTTCCGGATCGTAGGCCCGCACCTGGGCGCCCGCATCCTGCAGCGCGGTGATCACGTCGATGGAGGGGGCGTCGCGCATGTCGTCGGTGTTGGGCTTGAAGGTCAGGCCGAGCACCGCAACCGTCTTGCCGCGCACGGAGCCGCCGCAGGCGGCGATCACCTTCCGGCCCATGGCGCGCTTACGCTGGCTGTTGACCGCCGCCACCGTCTCGACGATGCGGATCGGCGCCTCGTAGTCCTGCGCCGTCTTGATCAGGGCCAGCGTGTCCTTGGGAAAGCACGAGCCGCCATAACCCGGGCCGGCGTGCAGGAACTTCGCCCCGATGCGATTGTCGAGCCCGATGCCCCGGGCTACGTCCTGCACGTTGGCGCCCACATGCTCGCACAGGTCGGCGATTTCGTTGATGAAGGTGATCTTGGTCGCCAGGAACGCGTTGGCGGCGTATTTCGTCAGCTCCGCCGTGCGCCGGGACATGACGAGCAGGGGCGACTGGTTGAGATAGAGCGGGCGGTAGAGCTCGTTCATCACGCCCCTGGCGCGGTCGTCCTCGGTGCCCACCACGATGCGGTCCGGCCGCTTGAAATCGGCGATGGCCGCGCCCTCGCGCAGGAATTCCGGATTCGACACCACGGCGAAGTCCGCATCGGGGCGGACGTCGCGGATGATGCGCTCGACCTCGTCGCCGGTGCCCACCGGGACGGTCGATTTGGTCACGATGACGGTGTAGCCGTCCATGGCGGCCGCGATGTCGCGGGCGGCCTGGTAGACGTAGGAGAGGTCGGCGTGGCCGTCGCCGCGACGGGACGGGGTACCGACCGCGATGAAGACGGCCTCGGCGTTCCGAACCGCCTGAGGAAGATCGGTGGTGAAGGTCAGGCGCTCCTCGCGCACGTTCTTGGCGACGAGTTCGGCCAGGCCCGGCTCGAAGATGGGGATCTCGCCGCGGTTGAGGGCCTCGATCTTGGACGGATCCTTGTCTACGCAGCAGACCTCGTGGCCGAAATCCGCAAAGCAGGCGCCGGAGACCAGGCCGACATAGCCCGCTCCGATCATCGCAACACGCATCGAGAACTCCCAATTTGTTCGGATCTTGGGTTTAGAGTGGCATGGGGCTCGCAGCAACCCAGGGGATCAGACGATTTCGAGGCAGTTTTCTCGCCATTGTAACAATGCCCCCTTTGACTTCTGAAGTGAGTACCTCCACAACACCGCCGCTTTTCAAACGGGGCATTGATGGACAATCCTTTTCTTGTCGAGGTCACCCGCGGAAACCTTGTCGAGTCGCGCCATCGGGGCAGCGTCTCCGTGGTCGACGCCGAGGGGGGCATGGTACTGTCGATCGGCGATGTGGACAGGCGCGTTTTTCCGCGCTCCGCCGTGAAGGCGCTGCAGGCCATGCCGCTGGTCGAAAGCGGCATCGCAGACAAGTACGGCCTGACCGACGAGGAGATCGCGCTCGCCTGTGCGTCCCATTCGGGCGAGCCCGAGCATGCGGCGACCGCCAAGGCCATGCTGGCCAAGGCCGGGCAGGATGTCGGCTGTCTCGAATGCGGCGTGCACTGGCCCATGGGCGAAGCCGCCAACCGCGCCTTGGCGGCTTCGGGTGCCAGCCCGAGCGCCCTCCACAACAATTGCTCAGGCAAGCACGCCGGCTTCGTCTGCCTGGCCTGCGGTCAGGGCCAAAGCCCGAAAGGGTATGTGCTGGCGGACCATCCGGTGCAGCGTAGCGTGCGCGAGGCCCTGGAGGAGATCACCGGTGCCTGCCATACGGTCGAGAAGAGCGGCATCGACGGCTGCTCGATCCCGACCTACGCGATCCCGCTCCCGTCTCTGGCTTTCGGATTCGCCCGGTTCGGGGCGGGGACAGGTCTGCCGGGCGACGGCAAGGCCGCGGCGGCCCGGATCCGCAAGGCCGTGGCGCGCCATCCCTTCATGGTCGCCGGGACCGGCCGTTTCGATACGAAGCTCATGGAGCTTCTCGGCGAGCGCGCCTTCGTCAAGGTCGGAGCCGAGGGCGTCTATTGCGCCTCCTTCCCGGAGCTCGGCTATGGCGTGGCCCTCAAGGTCGAGGACGGGCATGGCCGTGCGGCGGAGGCCATGATGGCCGGGCTCGTCCTGCGCTTCCTCCCCTTGGGCGGCGACGAGCGCAAGGCCGTCGAAGCGCTGGCCCGGCCGGTGCTCAAGAACTGGAACGGCATCGAGGTCGGGCAGATCCGCGTCTCGCCGGAGATCCGGGGCGCGGTCTGAAGGCGCTCACGGTCTCGGGTTCATCTGCAGGCGGGTGTGGATGAGGTCGTCCGGCTGGAGGCCGTGCGGGCCATGGAACGGTCGGTCGAGAACGCCGACCATGTAGACGACGAGGCCGATGAAGATCATCAGAACGCTGCTGAGGATGAGGTGCGTCGTTCGCCGCAGGTCGAAGAGCCACAGAATGATGGCATTCAGAGCGGCTCCCACCATGACGACCGCCCAGATGACCCTTGGAATGCTGGTTCCGGCCGCCTGAATGCGCAGGCGGCGCTGCTCGATGAAGTCTTCGAAGGTCCGGAGCGCCGCCTCATGGATCAGGTCCTCTCCCGCATCGCGATTGGGCCTGAAGCCGAGGAGCTGGCGACTCAGCTGGTCGACGAGCTGCGTCCCGCGCGTGGAAACCTGATCGGTTCGCTGGGCGACCCAGCCCGGCCCCGTCTCCTCGTCGACATATTGACGAAGGGTATCCAACAGGGTCGTGCGGGCCGGTTCGGGATAGGCATTGAAGGTGCGGTAGAGGGCGATGACCTTGGACGACTCGCGCCCGACTGCATCCTGCGCCTTGACGTAATTCTCGAACACCGCGACGGAAAGCAGGGCCAGGAGAACGCCGTAATAGAGCGAGAAGACGTTCAGGAGCAGCGTGACGATGGCGTTCGGATCGCGTTCCCCGCGAATCAGGCGCGCGAATGTGGGTTGCAGCAGCACCAGGCCGACCAGGGTCGGCACCAGGAAGAAGAGGCAGGTGATCACGGCGCCCATGAAAAGGGGCAATTGATGCAATCGGTCGATCACGGCGGTGTCGGCTCTCGGTGACGCCCTTAGGCCTTCACCGAGTGAAGCGGATTTCCCCACGAGGATCAGGTGGAATTCCGGGTAGGCGGACGGAGCTTCCTACTATGGGCGGGATCTGTGGAACCCCGGCTCGACGCGATACCTATGTCGCGCCGGTTCGCGAGGTGGGGCTTGTCACGGACGGCTTGATTGAGATGGGGCGTCCCCGGATCGGTCGGCTTGACCCTGCTCGACGAGTTGCTTGAGCCTCGCCAAGGACATGCGCCACCCCGTCTCGTTGTCGTCCGGAGGAATGCCTGGAGGGACGTTCTCGTGCCAGGCGCCGAGCACGCTCGAACCTTCGGCCTCCGTCAGGGCAAAGGTGATCCTCATCTCGCCCTGCATCGACGCATCCGCCGTCTCGAACTCCAGAGCCTGAACGACGCGCTCGTTCGGAACCAGATCCACGAAATACCCGTGATAGGTGTCGGTTCGGGCCGAAGACTTCCCCACTCCGAAGTCGCCTTCATAGGTGAGCGAGATCCGGAACCGGCCGCCGACCTCCGGTTCGAAATGGTGGATATGGATGCTCATTCCATCAGGGAACATCCACCCCGAGACGGCCTCCGGATCGATCAGCGCCCGGTAGACCACCGAGGCGGGGACATCGAAGTGCTGGGTCAGCTTCAGAGTGCTCATGGTCATAGGCTAGTGCGAGTCCTGGTCGACCCGCAATCATCCGAATTCTGGGGGTGCCATCGATTCGCGCTCCAAGCCTAAAGCATCGGACGTGAAGCCGAACCCACATCCGATGCTTCAGGTTCTTGGTTTGAAGCATCTTTCCCCGCAAAACCGGTTCCCACTTTTGCGTGCGATACTCTAGAGCTTCAACAGTTTCACGATCTCGCCCGCTCCGGCCGTAGGCGACAGGGAGCCGTCCGCGATGGCGTTCTCGATCTCCGGCACGCGCTGGCGCAGGGCCGGATCGTGATGCAGGCGTTCGTAGAGGCGCTCGTGAACGAGGGCCCACATCCATTTCGTGTCCTGCGCCCGGCGCTTGGCCGCGAGCTCTCCCGACGCTTCCAGGCGCTTGCGATGGTCCAGGACCTTCCCCCAGATCTCGTCGAGCCCCTGGCCGGTGAGTCCCGAGACCGTGAGCACGGGTGGCGTCCAGGAAGGGGAGGCGGGCGACAGGATGTGAAGGGCGGCCTTGTACTCGGCGGCGGCCGCCTTTGCCTTCGCGCCCGCATCGTCCGCCTTGTTGACGGCGATCAGGTCGGCGAGTTCGAGGATGCCCTTCTTGATGCCCTGCAATTCGTCGCCTGCGCCGGGCAGCATGAGGACGAGGAAGAAGTCCGTCAGATCCGCGACGGCCGTTTCCGACTGCCCGACGCCGACTGTCTCGACCAGGATCACGTCGAAGCCGGCGGCCTCGCAGAGCAGCATGGTCTCGCGTGTCTTGGCCGCGACCCCGCCGAGGGTCCCCGAGGAGGGGGAGGGGCGAATGAAGGCATTGGGATCGGCGGCGAGGCGCGCCATCCGGGTCTTGTCGCCGAGGATCGCGCCGCCCGTGCGGGTGGAGGAGGGATCGACCGCGAGCACGGCGACCTTGTGGCCCTTGCCGGTGAGCATGGAGCCCAATGTGTCGATGGTCGTGGACTTGCCGACGCCTGGAACCCCGGTGATGCCGATGCGCACCGCGTGACCTGTGCGGGGCATCAGCTCCTGAAGGAGCGCGCGCGCCGCCTCGCGATGGTCAGGGCGGCGCGATTCCATGAGCGTGATGGCGCGCGCCAAGGAGGCCCGGTCGCCCCCTGCGACCCTCTCCGCCGTCACTGCCGTTTTCGGTGATCCCCCGGTCATCGTCGAGGTTTAGCGCATCTCGCCCGTGCTTTCACCAAGTGATCGGATCCATGCCGATTCGTCCCCAGGCGGGTATCTTGATCGCGGGGCGGCGGATATCGACGCCGGCGACGAGGCCCATGAAGTCGACCTCGACCCCTTCGACCCAACCGAGGGCGATGCCCGCATAGCCGCCGAGGGAGACCTGGATGCCGGTCCGGCTCGGGGTCAGGCCGACGATGTCCCGCCAAGGCTGCCAATCCTTCCCCAGTGCCGTGGGCGGCAGCGCGGCGTCGAGTTCGGGGACCGAACGCACCACATGGGCCACGAAGGTGTTCGAGTTCGGGCCCGGCCAGGCGTTGTAGGCGCCGAAGGTCTGGTAGGGATAGCTCGCCACCGCCTGCCGCACCTGCGGGATCAGCCGTTGCGCCGCCTCGCCCTCGATCACGACCACCGGATGCGGCGCATTGCCGAACCAGCGCCCGTCCGGCGCCCATCCGTTCGTGCGGACCGGGCTGCCCCAGCCGACCTTGTCGTAACGGGTATAGGTGCCGGCACCGGCCTCCTTCACGACGATCCAGGTGTGGTGGGCGAAGATGCCGCGCCAGCGGCCGACCCGGGCCGCGTAGACCGCCACGATGGCCTGCGGCGCCTCGGAGGCGGCGGGCAGGAGCTTCGCGCTCGACCAGTCGGCGGCGCGCCAGCTCGGCGCGACATCGTCGCGCAGCGCCCACCAGAGCGCATGAGTCCCGAGGGGCATGAGATACAGGCCGACGATGAGAAGGAGAATGCGGGAGACGAAGGCAAGCATCGAGCGAACCTATGCGGCTCCTCCGGGCGCATCAAGATGACGTTGCGACACCCCCGTTCACCATCGGGTTACCATATTTCCTCTCGGATGTGACTTGGCAGACGCTCCGCCTTGTGCGCGCCATGATCGGGGACAAAACAGCACTGCCCTCATTGTCTCTTGAAATCCGGCCTCATGCTTTTTCCCGTCTCCCGCCTCGCCCTCGTATGCCTTGCAAGCCTCGCCCTGTCCGGCTGCCTCGGAGAGGACACGGCGCTCACCAGCCCGATCTCGTCCCAGGTCGGGCTCGCGCGGGATCCGAAGCTCCTGGTCGCGACCACGCGGCTCCCGGTGGGCGACCCACCGAAGAAGCCCTGGTTCAGCAGCGAGCGGTCGCCGGATCTGGTCTTCGCGGAGGCGCGCCTGACGCCGCCGTCCGGCTCGCTCATCGGTCAGAGCGGCTGGAGCATCGCCAAGGTCGAGAACCTGGATCACGGCAATGCGGCCCAGACCTTCGCCCAGGCGGCATTCGGGCACAATCTGCTGCTCTATATCCACGGCTATCGCGAGAGCTTCGAGACGGCCGCGACCTCGACCATCGATCTCTCCGAGGGGATCAAGTTCGCCGGGGTGACGGGCCTGTTCACCTGGCCCTCGGCCGCGTCCACCTTCAGCTACGTGGCCGACCGCGAAAGCGCCATGTGGTCCCGCGATGCCCTGGAGGACCTGCTCACCGCCATCGCCAAGACCCCGAGCGGCGGACGCATCCACATCGTCGCCCACAGCATGGGCACGCTGCTTACCCTGGAGACCCTGCGGATGCTGCGGGCCTCCGGCGGCGAGAGCGCCATGGATCGCATCGGCGCCGTGGTGCTGGCGGCGCCCGACATCGACATCGACCTGTTCGCCCGGGGGCTGGAACGTCTCGGCCCCGACGCCAAGAAGATCACCGTCATCAGCTCCACCAACGACCGGGCGCTCGCCGTCTCGAGTCGTCTCGCCGGCGGCATCGTCCGGGCCGGAGCGGCGGATCGCGACCGGCTGGAAGCGCTCGGCGTGCGTGTCGCGGACGCTTCGGAGTTCGGAAGCGGCATCATCAACCACGACATCTTCCTGACGAACAAGGAAGTGCAGCAGGTGATCAAGCGGGCCATCGAGCGGGCAGGGTGATCCGCACGAGCGGACATCGTCCCCGACGGGCGAGAGCCCGGCGGCGCTCATGAATTAGGGGTTGCACGCCCGCCGACAAAGGCAAATGATCGTCCTCACGGCATAAGTTCGACAGTGAGGCTTCCTATGGCTGGACTGGGTGAACGGGCTTCCTATCAGCAGCGCGCGATGGTCACGCTGCTGGTCGCAACGTTAATCTTGGGCGTTCTGGGCCTGCCCGTCGCCGTCTGGCTCGACCTGCAGATCCTGTCGGAGCGCGTCCTGCGGATGCAGGCAAGCGAAGCCAGCCGCATCATCGACGACATGCGAAGCTTTTACGGCAGCGACGTGGTCGGGCGTGTTCTCGAGGCGTCCGAGCCGGTGATGGTCACTCACAATTATCGCGACATATCCGGGGCCATTCCGATCCCCGCGACTCTCTCGATCGAACTCGGAAAGCGCATCAGCGCGCAGGATGGCTCGGTGAAATACCGCTTCGTCTCCGACATGCCCTTCAAGGGCCGGGAACCCCACCCGCTGGATGATTTCGAGAAGGACGCCCTTTCCCGCCTGCGCGCCAATCCTGAACAGCCCGTGGTGGAAGTCTCCGGTTCACTCTTCGCCAAGAATGTCCGAACCGCCGCGCCGATCGTGATGGGTCCGGTCTGCGTGAGCTGCCACAATGCGCATCCCGACAGCCCCAAGACCGATTGGAAGGTCGGCGACGTCCGCGGCATCCAGGAAATCTCGGTGCGTCAGCCGATTTTCGCGAATATTTTCTCGTTCAAGTATTCGCTGATTTATCTCGCGGCGGCCTCATTGGCCGGGCTCGCCTGCATCTTCCTGCAGCGCCGACAGGAGAGGCTGATCCGCGGCATGAATCAGGAGCTGACCGAGGCGAACGATTTTCTTGCCGGGATCTCGACGAAGCTCGCAAAATACCTGTCACCTCAGATCTACCGGAGCATCTTCAGTGGCCAGAAGGATGTCGCCATCGCCACCGAGCGCAAGAAGCTCACGATCTTCTTTTCGGACATCAAGGACTTCACCACCATCGCGGAGCGGCTGCAGCCGGAGGATCTGACACAGCTCCTGAACGAGTACTTTACCGAGATGTCCTCCATCGCCCTCCGGCACGGGGCGACCATCGACAAGTTCGTCGGCGATGCGATCCTGATTTTCTTCGGCGATCCCGAAACGAAGGGCGTCAAGGAGGATGCGCGAGCCTGCCTGCGCATGGCCGTCGATATGCAGCAATACATGGAGCAGCTGAACGCCCGCTGGCGCAAGCAGGGAATCGATCTGCCGATGCGCGTGCGCATGGGCATCAACACGGGCTTCTGCAATGTGGGCAATTTCGGCAGCGAGGACCGGATGGCTTACACGATCATCGGAGCCGAAGCGAATATCGCGGCCCGCCTGCAGACCGTCGCGGAGCCCGGCGGCATCTGCCTGAGCTATGAAACCTACGCCCTCGTGCGCGACCTGGTGCGGGCGCGACCCCTCGAATCCATCGCCATGAAGGGCATCAAGCGCGAGGTGGTGCCCTATGCGGTCGAAGGTTTCCTGGGCGAACTCGCGCAAAGGCCTCAGGTCATCGTCGAGCACGTGACGGGGCTCGACCTGTTCCTCGATCTCGACGCGCTCAAGCACGGCGAGATCGACCAGGCCAGGAAGCGGCTTTCCGAAGCCTTGGCGGCCTTGGAGATGTCCCGTCCGGCAGCGAAGGCGAGTTGAGGAGGTTTACTCCGCCGCCTGCTTCGGCCCGTAACCGAGCCTGCGGTTGAGATCGTCGATCAGGTTCACGGCCGCGTCGGCGATCACGGTTCCCGGCGGGAAGATCGCCGAGGCGCCGGCTGCGTAGAGCGCGTCGAAATCCTGCGGCGGGATCACGCCGCCGACCACGATCATGATGTCGTCGCGGCCGAACTTGGCGAGTTCGGCCTTCAGCTCCGGCACCAGGGTCAGGTGGCCGGCCGCCAGCGACGACACGCCGATGATGTGTACGTCGTTCTCGATGGCCTGGCGGGCCGCTTCCGCCGGCGTCGCGAAGAGGGGGCCGATATCCACGTCGAAGCCGAGATCGGCGAAGGCCGAGGCGATCACCTTCTGGCCGCGGTCGTGCCCGTCCTGTCCCATCTTGGCGACGAGGATGCGCGGACGGCGGCCGTCGTCGTGCTCGAACTGCTCGACCAGGGTGCGGACCTTCTCCACGGCTGGCGACGCCATGCCGACCTCCCGTTTGTACACGCCCGAGATCGCCTTGATCTCGGCCCGGTGACGGCCCCAGACCTTCTCCAGCGCATCGGAAATCTCGCCGACCGTCGCCTTGGCGCGGGCGGCTTTCACCGCGAGATCGAGCAGGTTGCCTTCGCCGGCCGCCGCCTGCGACAGGGCGGAGAGCGCCGCATCCACGTCGGCCTGCTTGCGCTCCGCCTTCAGGCGCTCGAGCTTCTCGATCTGGCTTGCGCGCACGGCGGCGTTGTCCACCTTCAGGATGTCGATGGCGGCTTCGTCCGTGGTGCGGAAGGCGTTCACGCCGATGATCTTCTGGTGGCCGGAATCGATGCGCGCCTGCGTGCGGGCCGCCGCTTCCTCGATCTTCAGCTTCGGGATGCCGGCCTCGATGGCCTTCGCCATGCCGCCCAGGCTTTCCACCTCCTGAATGTGCTCCCAGGCCTTCTGCGCCAGCTCGTAGGTGAGGCGCTCGACGTAGTAGGAGCCGCCCCACGGGTCGATGATGCGCGTGGTGCCGCTCTCCTGCTGCAGGAATAGCTGCGTGTTGCGCGCGATGCGTGCCGAGAAGTCGGTCGGCAGCGCCAGCGCCTCGTCGAGCGCGTTGGTGTGCAGCGACTGCGTGTGCCCTTGCGTGGCCGCCATGGCTTCGATGCAGGTGCGGGTGACGTTGTTGAACACGTCCTGCGCGGTGAGCGACCAGCCGGATGTCTGCGAGTGCGTGCGCAGGGCCAAGGACTTCTCGCTCTGCGGGTTGAAGCCCTTCACGAGCTTCGCCCAGAGGAGGCGCGCCGCGCGCATCTTGGCGACTTCCATGAAGAAGTTCATGCCCACCGCCCAGAAGAAGGACAGGCGCGGGGCGAACTGGTCGATGGTCAGACCCGCCGCGATGCCGGCGCGGATGTACTCGACGCCGTCGGCAAGCGTATAGGCGAGCTCCAGGTCCTGCGTCGCACCGGCCTCCTGCATGTGGTAGCCGGAGATCGAGATCGAGTTGAACCTCGGCATGTGCTGCGAGGTATAGCCGAAGATGTCCGAGATGATGCGCATCGACCCTTTCGGCGGGTAGATGTAGGTGTTGCGCACCATGAACTCTTTCAGGATGTCGTTCTGGATCGTGCCGGAGAGCTTCTCCGGCGGCACGCCCTGTTCCTCGGCCGCCACGATGTAGAGAGCGAGGATCGGCAGCACCGCGCCGTTCATGGTCATCGACACGCTCATCTGGTCGAGCGGGATGCCCGCGAAGAGCGTGCGCATGTCGTAGATGGAATCGATGGCGACACCCGCCATGCCCACGTCGCCCGAGACGCGCGGATGGTCGGAATCGTAGCCGCGATGGGTGGCGAGATCGAAGGCGACCGACAGGCCCTTTTGGCCAGCCGCGAGGTTGCGGCGGTAGAAGGCGTTCGAGTCCTCGGCCGTGGAGAAGCCCGCATATTGGCGCACGGTCCAGGGCTGGTTCACGTACATGGTCGGGTAGGGGCCGCGCAGGAACGGCGCGATGCCCGGCCAGGTGTCGAGGAAATCGAGACTGGCGCGATCCTCGGGGCCGTAGGCTCCCCTGACGGCAATGCCCTCCGGCGTCAGCCAGGGCTCGGCGCTCCCCTGAGAGGAGAATGCCAGGGGCGCATCGGCGAAGGCGAGGCTCGAAAAGTCCGGGATGCTGGTCATGGCCTTGACGGATGAAACAATGTGAACCGCCTCATTTTAGGGCATCCGGCCACGGGATGCTATCGGCGCATGGTCTGAGGAGGAGCTCCCTATGTCATCCCTGGCGCACGCAGTGCGGGGAGGGGATCCACGATCAAGTGTTGAGCCATGGATTCCCTTCCCCTCCGCTTCGCGTCCTTCCGGGAATGACACTGAGGGGGCTCGTCATCCCCGCTTCTCCGCGTTCCAATAGCCCGAGCAGACCCGTCCGCCTGAGGTCGACCACGTGCCGCGACCGGTGTTGCCGGACAGGCCCCCGGAAACATTCGCCCGGTCCTGGCCGCGGGAGATGCTGGCGGAGACGGCGCCGTTGCGGCCGACTTGGCCATTGATGTTGAAATTCTCCGGCCCGCCGTAACGGGCCCGGCCGTTCTCGACGATGACCGCGTAACGGTAGGCCCGGTCGCAGGAGCCCTTCTCCGTCACGACCTCCACACTCCACCGGCCATCGAAACGGTTAGTCTGGGCATGGGCCTGGGAAGACAGGCAGATGGCCGTCACGACTGCTGCACCGAGCCAGGAAATCACGCGCATGGAACGCTCCGGAATAGCGGCAAACAGGCTGAACCAACGTGAGGTCCCGAGGCCGGTTCCGGTGCGGCGCCTCAGCTTTCCGTGAGCGTCGAGGGCTTACGCGCAGGCCTCGTCGAGAGCCCGGCTCAGGATCGTCAGCGTGTCGCACCCGGCATAGATGAACATGCCGATCCCGGCGCGGATCAGCGGCTCCTCCCGTTCGCCCGGCCGTCCCGCGAGGGCGATGAGAGGGCATCCTGCGGCGCCGAGAGCCCGGGCAGCCTGCTCGGCATGCTGTTCATAGATCTCGTCGGTCGAGCAGATGCAGGCCAGTCTGGCTTTGCTGTCCAGATAGGCCTGGCGGAGCGCGTCATTGTCCGAAAATCCATCGTTCGTGACCGCTTCGATACCGGCGGCCTCGAAGAAGTTCTTCGCGAAGGTGGCGCGCCCCGTGAACGCCGCGATCGGCCCGAGATTGGCGAGGAAGATCCGGGGCCGCTCCCCGGTCGTCGCGAGATGCGCATCAGCCCGGTCGCGCAGGCGCTCGAAGGGCTCGGCGGCCCGGGTCGAGGGCAGGGGCGCAATGGCGACGGGCGCCGCACCCGAGGCCGTGCCGACCAGTTGAGGAAGGGTCGCTCCCTGTCCGGCCATCCGCACAAGGGCCGAGAAGGAGGTCTCCGCAGGCGCGATTTGGTCTCCTCCTGCTTTCTCCTCAGCCCTGGGAGAGGAGGATGCGTCCGATGCCGGTATCAGCACGGCCACATCCGCCTCATGGATGTTCGGGAATTCGCTCGTCCCGGTGATCGGCTCCCGTCGGGTGGCGACGGCCTTCTCCCGCTGCGCGCGCACGGCAGCAATGCGGGACTGAATCCCATCGGCCTTGAGGCTTTCCAGGATGCCGCCCTCGCGCTCGATCTCCTGGAACAGCTCCCAGGCCTTGTCGCAGAGGGCGTCGGTGAGCGCCTCGAACCCGCCCGCGCCCGCGGCCGGATCGGCGACACGGGAGAGGTTCGATTCGTCGAGCAGGATGAGCTGCGTGTTGCGGGCGACTCGGCGGGCGAAGGCATCGGGCAGGCCCAGCGCTGCCGTGAAGGGCAGCACCGTGACCGCATCCGCGCCGCCGATCCCGGCCGAGAAGGCCGCCACCGTGATGCGCAGCATGTTCACCCAAGGGTCGCGCCTTGTGGTCATGCGCCAAGCCGTTTCCGCATGGAGGCGGATCGGTCGCGGGTCCAGGCCGCAGGCCTGCTCCACCCGCGCCCAGAGGCGTCTCAGGGCCCGCAGCTTCGCCACGGTGAGGAACTCCTCCGCATCGGCCACGAGGAGGAAGGACAGCGCCCGCCGGGCGGCGTCGGGTGAATGCCCCTGCGTCTCCAGGGCGCGCAGGTACCCGACTGCCGTCGCCAGCACGGCGGCGAGTTCCTGTGCCTCGCTGGCCCCGGCTTCGTGATAAACGCGTCCGTCGGCCAGGAAGACACGGCCGGCAAAACCTTGTTCCGTCAGGTGACCGAGCGTGTCCCCCATCCGTCCGGCCATGGTGTCCCAGGAGGCGGACATCTTCCCTTGAGCGGCCATGGCCCCGACGGGATCGAGGCCGAGATCGATTGAGAGATCGGAGAGCTTGTGCCCGCGCCGCTTGGCCAGGGCGAGGACCAGGGCCGCCATCTGGCGGCCGTGCCCGCCCGCATCGACGCGCAGGTGAATGAGGTCCAGCATGACGCCGGACAGCGCCCGGTCGAGATCGTCGAGGGAGCCGATCTGCACGCCGAAGCCGCGCGCGGCCGGAGCCTTGTGGGCCACCAGCGTCAGGGCATCTGCGCCGCCTTCGAGGTCGAGGAGGGCGAGTTCGTTGGCCCTCTCGGGTTCGGGATGATCCATGCGCTGAGACACGCGCCAGCGTCCCGCCTGCTCGCGCGCGACGGGGGCGGATCCTTCCGCCTTGGGATAGAGCGGCTGGATGTCGATGCCGTCATGGCTGCGGGCGACGAGCTTCTTCCGGAAATCCGCGCCCTTCAGCACGCCCTCGACCCGCTTCAGCCATTGCTCGCGGGTGGCCTGCGGAAAATCGGCCGCGAGAGAGAGATCGTCCATGGGTGTCCTCGTCCGAAGGAGGGCTCATCGGTTGCGCCGGACAATACCGGGATGGGGCGAGGGTGGGAATGCCCCAAAGGGCGGGATTGCCCGGGGATGGCCTTTGCCAACGCTCCGCCCTCATCCTGGGGCAGTGGCGCGCCGACCGCTTCGACGGATCGGCCTGTCAGGGCCGGGGCTGACATCCTCGACGTCATGGCCGGCGATCCGATGGATGGAGGCGCCGAGCCTCCTCGCATCGGGATGCGCCGGCACCGATCCCCGGATCAAGTCCGGGGAGGGCGTGACGGAAAGCGGTTCAGACGAACTGCGACAGGCCGGGGATCGAGCCCATGATGGTGCCCATTGCGTCCTCGCCGGCCTTTTCGCGGCCATAGGCGAAGAGTTCCTTGCCGAGCGGCTGCATCTGGCCCATGGAGACGCCGATGCCCATGAGCTGGCCGCCCAGCGCCATCACGCCGCCGCCCATGGATCCCACCATGCCCATGAGGCCGCCGCTGCCGCCGGTCTTCGACTGCTCGATGGCGTCCTGGGCTCCCGGAAGGGCTTCGATCAACTTGTTGACCTCGTCCTGCGGACCCTCCTTCTGGAGATAGCCCAGAATGAGGCCGATGGCCTTGTGGGCGGTCGCCTGATCGAGGCCGGTCTTCTGCGTGATGCGGGCGATGAGCTCTTCCATCTGATTCTCCTGAAGCTTGGATAAAGCGGATAGTTCATAGGTAAACTATTAAATCAAGAAACCCGACAGTGGAAACTCGCCACGGGACATCTAAGATCCTTCCAGCGAGTTGGGAGAGACGTGATGCTCGAAGACGGAAAGATCTTCATCGGTAAAAGCACCAAGCCGGAATACCTCGATCTGAGGCTTGCCAACCGTCATGGCCTGGTGACCGGTGCCACGGGCACGGGCAAGACCGTCTCGCTGCAGGTGCTGGCGGAGGGATTCTCCAATGCCGGCGTCCCTGTCTTCGCCGCCGACATCAAGGGCGATCTCTCCGGCATGGCCGCTCCGGGCAACGGCAAGGACCCTCTGGTCAAGCGCGCCAAGGAAATCGGGATCGAGTACGTGCCGGACAAGTTCCCGGTGGTGTTCTGGGACCTGTTCGGCGAGCAGGGCCACCGGGTGCGGGCCACGATCTCCGAGATGGGGCCTCTGCTCCTCTCGCGCCTCCTCGATCTCAACGATACCCAGGAGGGCGTGCTCAACATCGCGTTCCGGATCGCCGACGAGCAGGGATTGCTGCTGCTCGACCTGAAGGATCTGCGCGCCCTGCTGCAGCTCATCTCCGACAATGCGGGCGAGCTCACCACCACCTACGGCAATGTGTCGAAGGCCACCATCGGGACGATCCTGCGCCAGCTCCTCGTGCTGGAGAATCAGCAGGGCGACGAGTTTCTCGGCGAGCCGGCCCTCGACATCAAGGACCTGATGCGCACGGATCGCGACGGGCGCGGCGTCGTCAACATCCTGGCGGCCGACAAGCTCATGAGCAATCCGCGCCTCTACGCCACGTTCCTTCTCTGGTTGATGTCGGAGTTGTTCGAGGAGCTGCCGGAGGTGGGCGATCTCGACCAGCCCAAGCTCGTCTTCTTCTTCGACGAGGCGCATCTTCTCTTCAGCGATGCCCCGAAGGTGCTCGTCGAGACGGTGGAACGGGTCGTGCGGCTGATCCGCTCGAAAGGGGTCGGCGTCTATTTCATCACCCAGAACCCGGTCGACGTGCCGGAGAGCGTGTTGGCGCAGCTCGGCAACCGGGTGCAGCATGCCCTGCGCGCCTATACGCCGCGCGAGCAGAAGGCGGTGCGCGTGGCGGCGCAGACCTTCCGCCAGAACCCTGCCTTCGACACGGAGAAGGCCATCACCGAACTCGGCGTCGGCGAGGCTCTGGTGTCGACCCTCGAAGGAAAGGGCGTTCCGTCCATGGTGGAGCGCACACTGATCGCGCCGCCGATGGCGCAGGTCGGGCCGATCGATCTGACGGAACGCCAGCAGATCGTCGCCTCGAGCCCCCTGAAGGGAAAATACGATCAGCCGATCGATCCGGAATCCGCCTACGAGATGCTCGCCAAGCGGGCCGAGAAGGCCGCTGCCGATGCCAAGGCGGCGGAAGGAGGAGGGGGTATTCTGGACATGCTCGGCGGCCTTTTCGGTACCAGCGGTCCGCAGCGCAAGGGTTCGATGACCGTCACGCAGCGTGTGACCCGCGAGGTCACGCGCACGGTCGTCAACCAGACGGTGGGAAGCCTCGCAGCCGAGATCGGCAAGTCCATCGGCGGCCGCCAGGGCAGCTCCATCGGTCGCGCCATCGTGCGCGGAACCCTGGGCGGGCTGTTGAAGCGGTAGCGCCGGCCGCGACCTCGCCCAGGATCGACGATGCAGAATATCCGCCTCGCACGGCTCGACGATCTTGCCGCCATCGCGGCGATCGTCCAGGCCGCCTATGCGCCGTACATCCCGCGCATCGGGCAAAGGCCCGGGCCGATGCTGGACGACTATGCCGCACTCGTCACGAAGGGTTGCGTCCATGTGCTCGTCGCCGAGAGCGAGGTGGCTGGAATCCTCGTTCTCATGCCTGACGACGGCGCCATGCTTCTCGACAATGTGGCCGTCCATCCGGACCGGCACGGACACGGCTACGGGCGTGCGCTGATCGCGTTTGCGGAAAGGTATGCGCGCGAGCGTGGGTTCAAAGCGATCCGGCTCTACACGAACGAGGCCATGAGCGAGAACATCCGCCTCTATGAGCGCCTGGGATTCGTGGAGACACATCGCGCCGAAGACAAGGGTTTCCGGCGCGTCTACATGACCAAGCTGCTGAGCTCCGCGCCCTGAGGCAAAACCTCATACTTGCGATGACCTGTGCGATGAGGGTACGTCTTGGGACGATCCTTTCACAAGGCAGATGTTCCCAATGTCCCAGCTCGACCAAGTTCTCTCCAAAATCGATTCCGATCTCGACGCCTCCCTGGAGCGGCTGTTCCAGTGGTTGAAGGTTCCCTCCATCTCCACCGACCCGGCCTACAAGGATCACTGCCGCACCGCCGGGCAATGGCTGGTGGACGAGCTGAAGGGCATCGGCGTCGAGGCGTCCTTGCGCGAAACCGGCGGGCATCCGGTGGTGCTCGGACATGCCGGCGGCGACGCGAGGCTGCACGTGCTCTTCTACGGCCATTACGACGTTCAGCCGGTCGATCCGCTGGAGCTGTGGGAACGGCCGCCCTTCGAACCGCGCATCATCACGCTGCCGGATGGGCGCAAGGCGATCAGCGCCCGCGGATCCTCCGACGACAAGGGGCAGGTGCTGACCTTCGTCGAGGCCTGCCGTGCCTGGAAGGCCGTGACGGGTTCGCTGCCGATCAACATCACGTTCCTCGTCGAGGGCGCGGAAGAGGACGGCTCCAAGTTCCTGCCCGAATTCATCGAGGCCAACAAGGCCGAGCTGAAGGCCGACGTGGCCCTCGTCTGCGATACCGGCATGTGGGATCAGGACACCCCCGCCATCACGTCTTCCCTCCGCGGCATGGTCTACGAGGAAGTGATCGTGCGCTGCGCGGACCGCGACCTGCATTCCGGCTCCTTCGGCGGCGCCGCGCGCAATCCGATCCACGTGCTGTCGAAGATCATCGCGGCCATCCACGACGACAATGGCCGCATCACGATTCCGGATTTCTACGAGGGCGTGCCGGAAACGCCGACGCAGCTTCTGGAGCAGTGGAAGGGTCTCAATCTCACCGAGGAGGAGTTCCTCGGCCAGGTCGGCCTGAAGCATTCCGCCGGCGAGAAGGGCCGCATGCTCATCGAGCAGATCCAGTCGCGTCCCACCTGCGATGTGAACGGCATCATCGGCGGCTATACGGGCGAGGGCACCAAGACCGTGATCGCCGCCGAGGCGCGCTGCAAGATTTCCTTCCGGCTCGTGGGCGACCAGGATCCGGAGAAGATCTCGGCGAACTTCCAGGCCTTCGTGCGCGAGCGCATCCCGGCGGATTGCTCCGTGGAGTTCATCAAGCACAAGGGCTCCCGCGCCCTGGCGCTCCCGCACGATTTCCCTGCGATCACGGCGGCGAAATCGGCCCTGCACGACGAGTGGAAGAAGGATCCCATCGTCATCGGCATGGGCGGTTCGATCCCGGTCGGCGGCGACTTCAAGCGCACGCTCGGCCTCGACACCCTCTTCGTCGGCTTCGGCCTCGACGACGACCGCATCCATTCGCCGAACGAGAAGTACGACCTCAAGAGCTTCCACAAAGGCACCCGCTCCTGGGCGCGAATCCTGGCGGCCCTGGCGAAGTAATCGGCTTCGATCCTCGAAGATACACCACGTCATGCCCGGCCTCGTGCCGGGCATCCACGTTTAAAAGGATTGCAGACAAGACGTGGATGGTCGGGACAAGGCCGACCATGACGGTACTCTAACGGAGTTCGCTCAGCGATCCGATCACCGCGCTCGGGGCCAGGTCCGCATACTCGTCCGGCAATCCGAGCCGGTTCACCCAGACGGGCGTGAAGCCGAAGGCGGCGGCTCCCGCGATGTCCCAGCGGTTCGAGGAGACGAAGACGACTTCGTGGGCCTTGAGCGGCAGCGCCCGGAGAACAAGCTCGTAGGCGCGTGGGCTCGTCTTGAACACCTGCGCGGCATCGACCGACAGGACCACGTCGAGGTCATCGGCAAGGCCTGCGGATTCGACGGCGGCTTCCAACATGTCCGGATCGCCGTTCGACAGGATGCCCGTCCGCAGGCCCTGCCTGTGTAATGCGCGCAACGCCTCTCGCACCTCCGGATAGGCGTCCAGGCTGCGATAGGCCTCGAGCAGGCGCGGCCTGATCGAAGGATCGACATCCGGACAGCGGGCGAAGGCATGGTCGAGGGCTTTCTCGGTCAAGCCCCAGAATGTCTCGTAGCGCCCGGCGAGGGAAAGCACCCAGGAATATTCGAGCTGCTTCGCGCGCCAGATCTCCGAGAAGCGCGTCGCATCCGGACCGATCTCGGCCATATGGCGGGCGACGGCGGAATGAACGTCGAACAAGGTTCCGTAGGCATCGAAGATGACGGCTTCGGCACGGGCAGGGATGATCGTCGCGGACATGAGGCCAGGGTCTCACCGCCAACGAGCCATGGCAATACAGGCAATGATCAGCCATACTCATGGAAACGATCACAAGTCTTTATGGGCCAATGGCCGAAGGGACGATTGACGGTTGGGGCCGCAAGGGATTCGATACGGCAGTCATTCTGACCCAAAGGATTGAGAAAGTGGCTTGGTATTCGCAGACCTGGAACTGGTTCGACGGCGCATGGCATGAGGGCAATCCGCCCCTGATCGGGCCGCGCTCCCACGTATCCTGGCTCGGCTCCTCCGTGTTCGACGGCGCACGCGTGTTCGAAGGCGTCGCGCCGGATCTCGACCGGCATTGCGAGCGCGTCAACCGCTCGGCACCCACGATCGGGCTGAAGCCCACCATGGACGCCCAGGCCATCATGGATCTCGTCCGCGAGGGCGTGAAGAAGTTCGCGCCGGGGACCGCGCTCTACGTGAAGCCCATGTATTGGGGCGAGGCCGAGGGCCTGGCGACCATCGCGCCGGATCCGGAATCGACCCAGTTCTGCCTCTCGCTCTTCGAGGCACCGATGCCGGTGCCGGGCGGCCTGTCCGTCATGAAGTCGAGCTTCCGCCGGCCGACGCTCGAATCCATGCCGACCGATGCGAAGGCGGGCGCGCTCTATCCGAACAATGCCCGCGTGCTCCGCGAGGCGAAGGAGAAGGGCTTCGACAACGCGCTTGTCTGCGATGCTCTCGGCAACGTGGCCGAGACCGGCACGTCGAACGTGTTCATGGCCAAGGGCGGCGTGGTCCATACGCCATACCCGAACGGCACGTTCCTGAACGGCATCACCCGTCAGCGCGTGATCCAGCTCCTGCGCGACGACGGCACGACCGTGGTCGAGGGAACGCTGCGCTACGAGGATTTCGCCAATGCGGACGAGATCTTCATCTCCGGCAACTATTCCAAGGTGATGCCGGTTCTGCGCATCGACGGCCGCGACCTCCAGCCGGGTCCGTTCTACCGCCGGGCGCGCGAGCTCTACTGGGCCTTCGCCCATGACAAGGGCCTCCTCAAGGCGGCCTGACCCGAGGGAAACTGTCTTAACGTCATAGACCTGTCGCCGATCTGTTAACGGACGGACATGGGGCTCCTGCAAGAGCAACCTCGCTTGAACAAGCAAACGAGGTTTTCACCATGTCCGTCCGACTTCTCGCGGCGCTGCCGCTGACCGTGCTGCTCGGGACAAGCGCCCTCGCGCAGCAGCAATTCCCCGCCGTCCTCGCAGGACATGCCGTGCTGCCCGCTCTGAGCTTCGTCGATGCTCCCGCGGACGCGCCGGCCGACCTGAAGGTTTCCGGCAAGTTCACGACCGGCAAGCGCATCGACGCGCTCGGCACCGTCGAGGGCACCTCGGGCGACCGTCCGACCGGCGTGAAGCTGCCCTTCAAGGGACAGCCGCTCCAGGGCCATTCCGGCATCAAGTCCATGGGCGACGGGACCTTCTGGGTGATCACCGACAACGGGTTCGGATCCAAGGCCACGTCGCCGGATTCGATGCTCTACCTCAACCGCCATCGCATCGACTGGAACAAGGGTTCGGTCGAGCGCTTGGAGACGGTGTTCCTGCACGATCCGGACAAGAAGGTCCCGTTCCGCATCGCCAACGAGGCGACCGAGAAGCGCTATCTCACGGGCTCGGACTTCGACATCGAGAGCTTCCAGCCCATCGGCGACAAGCTCTGGATCGCCGAGGAGTTCGGTCCCTACCTGATCAAGGCCGACCGCTCGGGCAAGGTCGAAGCCGTGTTCGAGACGATCATCGACGGCAAGCCCGCGCGCTCGCCCGATCATTATGCCGTGACGACGCCGGCGGCTCCCAATGGAACCGTCAATTTCAACATCCGTCGCTCCAAGGGCTATGAGGGCATGGCCGCCTCCAAGGACGGCAAGTTCCTCTACGCGCTTCTCGAAGGCCCGGTCTGGGACGCCGAGAAGAAGCAGTGGGAGGCCGTCGACGGGCGCGAATACCTGCGCATCCTCGAATTCGATGTGGCGGGCGAGAAGTGGACCGGCCGTCACTGGAAATACGTTCTCGACCAGAACGGCCTCGCCATCGGCGATTTCAACATGATCGACGGCACTACGGGTCTCATCATCGAGCGCGACAACGGCGAGGGCACGGCGGACAAGGCCTGCCCGCAGGGCGAGAAGCGTCCCGACTGCTTCCAGGACGTCGCGAAGTTCAAGCGCATCGTGAAGATCGAGCTGTCGGACGCCAATGTGGGCAACCCGGTCCGCAAGATCGGCTATGTCGACCTGATGCAGATCGCCGATCCGAACAAGAAGGCCCGCAAGCCTCTCAACGACAATGTGCTGACTTTCCCGTTCTTCACGATCGAGAACGTGGACGTGGTCGACGAGCGCCACATCATCGTCGGCAACGACAACAATCTTCCCTTCTCCTCGAGCCGCGAGCCTACCAAGCAGGACGACAACGAATTCGTCCTGCTCGACGTAGCTGACCTGCTGAAGGCGAAGTGAGCCACGTCATCACTACACTCCACGTCATCACCGGCCTTGTGCCGGTGATCTCGATCGGAAGCGTGCGGCGCTTTTCCTCATTGAGCTGGCCGGCACGAGCCCGGCCATGACGGGGTGGCGTCATCTCCCAACAAACTTGTGATCGCCCAAAAGTCCGCTCTCCTGCGGAACGCCCTAAATGGCTCCAGCATCGCGCCCAACGCCGGAGCCCTCGATGCGATCCGTTCTGACAGGCCTTGTTGCAATCTCGTTCATGACCGCGCCGGCCTTGGCCGAAACCGTCGACCTGGAACTGGTCTTCGCCGCCGACGGGTCGGGCTCCATCGACGATGCGGAACTGCGTCTCCAGCGCCAGGGCTGGGCTGAGGCCCTCACGAGTGCCGATGTCCTCAACGGGATCAAGGATGGACCCATCGGGGCCGTTGCCGTGGCCTTCATGGAATGGGGCGGGCCGAGCTCCCAGGTGCTCATCGTCGACTGGCACGTGATCCGCGACGAGGCGAGCGCGAAGGCGTTCGCCGACAGGCTCATGAGCGCGCCGCGAGGCGCCTATGGCTACAACTCCATCTCCAATGCCATCGACTTCTCCGTCCGTCTCGTCGAGACCAACGTCCATGAGGGCACGCGCAAGGTCATCGACGTGTCGGGCGACGGCCCGAACATGAACGGCCGGTCACTGGAGCAGGCGAGGGCGGATGCGCTGGCCAAGGGCTTCACCATCAACGCGCTGGCGATCCGCCGCCCCGGCAGCGGCCGCCCGGGCGGGCCCGGCGGGATGGCGCTGGAGGATTATTACGGTCAGAGCGTCATTGGCGGCCCCGGTTCCTTCGTCGAGATCGCCGACGAGACGCGGCCCTTTGCCGTGGCCGCCCGCCGCAAGCTGCTGACGGAGATCGCCGGAACGGGCGGCACCTCCCGTCACGCGAGCCGGTGATGGCGGCATTCAGGGCTTGAAGACATTCCTGGGTGGAGTGCTAGACTCGTCGCCATGGCGAATCTCGAAGACTGGATCATCGAACAGGGCCTGCGGGGATCGGATGTCGGTTCACTGCTCTCGGGCTTCACCGAGCGCCTGGAGGCCGAGGGGGTGCCGTTGGCGCGAGCCTACGTCGCACTGCCGACCGTCAATCCGACCATCCGGGTCTACACCCATGTCTGGACCCGCTCGGCCGGACTGATGGTCGAGGGCGTTTCCCATGAACGCAATGACCTTGCCTTCGACCGGAGCCCCTTCAACTACATGATGCAGACCGAGCAGACGAGCTGCCACTGGCGGGTCGACGATCCGGAGGCTCGGCAATTCGACGCGTTCGAGGATGTTAGGCGCGAGGGTGGGACCGATTATCTGGCACGCCTCTTCAGCTTCGAGAACGCCGGCGCCCCGGGCCTGAGGGGCATCGGGATCTCCTTCTCCTCGGCCCGTCCCGAAGGTCTCCGGCCCGAGGAGGTCGCGCGGATCGACGCCCTTCTGCCGCTGCTGAGCCTTGCCGCCTATCGCATGACGGTCTTCGACCTCACGGTGGCGATGCTCGACACCTATGTGGGGCTCTCCGCCGGCCGGCGTGTCCTGAGCGGCGAGATCCGGCGCGGCTTCGGCACGACCATCACGGCGGCGCTCCTCTTCGCTGACCTGCGCGGCTTCACCACCCTGGCCGATACGGCCGGAATGGACCTGATCGCCCGGTTGGACAGGCACCTCGAAGCCATGGCCGATCCCGTGGCCGAGGAGGGCGGCGAGGTGCTCAAGTTCATGGGCGACGGCGTCCTGGCGGCCTTTCCGATCACCGAGGAACGCTCCCGCGAGCAGGCCTGCGCGGCGGCCATCCGGGCCGCGCAGGTGGCGCTGGAGCGCAATGCCGAGACCAACCGGCGCCATGCCGGCGAGACCCCGCTCAGCCTCGACATCGCGCTCCATTGCGGCGATGTGTTCTACGGCAATATCGGGGCGGCCGGGCGTCTGGATTTCACGGTGATCGGGCCCGCCGTCAATGAGGTCAGCCGCATGGAGGCCCTCTGCAACAGCCTCGACTGCTCCGTGATCCTGTCCGAAAGCGTCGCTTCGGTGAGCCCCGTCCCCGTGCGCTCTCTGGGCCGTCACCGCCTGCGGGGCATCGCGGCAGAGCGGGAACTCTTCACCTTCGCGTCCGTCAGCGTCTGGACAGCCTGACCCCTATCGCCTTGAGCCCGGCGAGCAGAACGACGCCATAGATCAGCGCACCGATCGCGCCGAGCAGGGCAAGAAGGGTCTCGTTCCGCCAGGCCGGGAGCTGGACGGTCCATCCGGCAATGGGCCCGGGAGCAAACCAGGCGAACGCGGTGAGGAGGAGGCTGGCCACGGCGATGGCAAGGCACGTCTTGCCGAGCGCAGCGCTCGGTGCCGTCCACCCGCGGCGATAGGCCAGGATGAAGAGCAGGCCCAGATTGACCCAGACGCCGATGGCCGTGCCGAGGGCCAGGCCGACCACGCCGTAGGTCTGCATGAGCATGATCTTGACGATGACGTTGACGCCGACCGCCGTCAGCGACGCGATCAGCGGCGTGGCCGTGTCGGATCGGGCGTAGAAGCTCGACACCGCGGACCGGATCAGCACCGCGGCGGGAAGTCCCAGGCCGTAAGCCGCCAGGACGGCGCCGGCCCGCTCGGTCGCTGCGGCATCGAACGCGCCGCGCTGGAACAGGGCCGACATGATGAGCTCCGGCATGACCATGAAGGCGACGAGAAACGGGGCCGCGAGCGCCAGTGTCAGGGCCGCGGTCCGGTTCTGCGCCGCATAGGCTCCCGCCTCGTCGCCGGCCGCGATGCGGCGGCTCATCTCGGGCAGGAGCACGGTGCCGGCCGCGATGCCGATCACGCCGAGGGGCAGCTGGTAGAGCCGGTCCGCATAATAGAGGGAGGAGACCGCACCGGTCGGCAGGAAGGACGCGATGATCGTGTCGGCGAAGATGGCGAGCTGGACGCCGGCGGACCCGATGACGGCAGGCCCGAGGGCCTTGAAGAAGGTCTTCATCGGAGCATCCATGCGGGGACGCTCAAGTCCGGGAGAGGACGCGATCTTCCGGGCATCCCACCAGACCATGATGAGCTGCAGCGCGCCGGAAACCGTCACGCCCCAGGCGGCCGCATAGCCGGCATTGGGGAACAGGAAGACGACCGCAAGGGCCACGATCATGGCGACGTTGAGCAGGATCGGAGCCGCCGCGGCCGCCCAGAACCGGTCATGGGCATTGAGGATGCCCGAATAGATCGTCACGATGGTGATGAAGAGCAGGTAGGGAAAGGTGATCCGCGTCAGGGCCACCGCGAGGTCGAACTTGGCCGGCTCGTCCGAAAACCCGGGTGCGAGGAGAGTCACGACCCAGGGCATGGCGAAGAAGGCCACGGCGAGGAGCGCGAGCTGCACGACCAGCATCAGGGTCGTGATGCGGCTTGCGAAGGAATGGGCGGATCGCTCGCCTTCCGTTTCGAGAACCTGCGCATAGGCCGGCAAGAACGCGTTGTTGAACGCGCCCTCGCCGAAGATGGCCCGGAAATGGTTGGGGATGCGGAAGGCCACGAAGAACGCATCGGCGATGGGGCCGACGCCCATCACGGCCGCAAGCACCACGTCGCGAATGAAGCCGGTCAGGCGCGAGACCAGCGTCCAGCCTCCGACGGAGAGAATCTTGCGGAACATCGCTGTCAGGCCCGGCGCAGGGGATAGGCTTCCGGAACGATGCTGCTCGAGACTTCCGCCGCGCCGCCGATCCGCTCCGCCACCACGTAGAGCGGCCGTCGCTTCACCTCGGCGAAGATGCGACCGACATATTCGCCCACGATGCCCAGCGACATGAGCTGGATGCCGGAGAAGAACATGATCGAGACGATCAGGCTCGGGAAGCCCGGAAGGTCTGTGCCGAACAGGAGCGTGCGGATCATGAAGAACACGGCGGTGGCGATCGACAGGATCGAGATCAGGAAGCCGATATAGGTCCAGATCCTCAACGGGACCGTCGAGAAGGCGGCGATGCCGTCGAAGGCGAATCGGAAGAGCTTCCTGAAGCTCCATTTCGAGGTGCCGAAGCGGCGCTCCTCCACGACGAACGGGACGCCGGTCGCCTTGAAGCCGATCCAGGCATAGAGGCCCTTGGAGAACCGGGCCTTTTCGCCGAGGGTCCGCAACACCTCGACGCCCTTGCGGTCGATGAGGCGGAAATCGCCGGCGCCTTCGGGGAGGGCGATTTCGCCGAACCGGGCGAAGAGCTGGTAGAACAGGTGGGCGAAGCCTCGCTTGACCCGGGTCTCGTCGGACCGGTCCGTGCGCTGGCCGTAGACCATCATGTAGCCTTCCCGCCAACGTTCGACGAAGGTCTCGATCATCTCCGGCGGGTGCTGCAGGTCCGCGTCCATGATCACCACCGCGTCGCCCTGGGCGTGGTCGAGCCCGGCCGCGATGGCGATTTCCTTGCCGAAATTGCGGCTGAAGGAGACGGCGCCGACACGTGGCTCGGCGCGGCTGACCTCCCTGATCCTCTCCAGGGTGTCGTCCCGGCTGCCGTCATCGACGAAAACCACCTCCCAGACCGACGTGATCCGGTTGAGGATGGGGAGCAGGCGCTCGCACAGAGGGGCGATGTTCGCGCCCTCGTTGTGCACGGGGATGATGACACTGAGCTGAGGCGACGCCACTGAGAAAACCCTTGATGTTCGGGGCTGCATCAAGAGCCGAGTTTGCGTCATTGCTCAAGAGCATTAGGGTGCGGCAAAGCCGATTTTAAGGACATTCATGAGTTCCTTCCGTTCCGTCATACTTTGCGCCGACGATTTCGGCATCGCCGATGGGGTCAGCCGGGGCATCGTGGAGCTGGCCGGGATGGGGCGTCTGTCCGCCACCGGGGCCATGACCAACATGCCGGGCTGGCGCCGGGCGGCGGCGAGCCTGACGCCTCTTCGGGACCGGATGGCCGTGGGGCTGCACCTCAATCTCACGACGGGCTCGCCCTTGGGGCCGATGCTGCTTCTGGCCCCGTCGGGAGGTTTTCCTTCCCTGAAGGAGCTGCTGCCCAAGGCCTTGAAACGACGGTTGCCCGCCGCCGAAATCGCCGCGGAAATCGGCCGCCAGCTCGATGCGTTCGAGGAGGTCTTCGGGGCGGCGCCCGCTTTCGTGGACGGGCATCAGCATGTCCACGTGCTCCCCGTCGTCAGGCCGGCCCTGTTCGCTGTCCTGAAGGCGAGGGGCTATGCGGGCCGCGTCTGGCTGCGCGATCCCTCGGACCGGGCCGCGGCGATCCTGCGCCGTCCGATCGGACGCAACAAAGCTTTGATCGTCAAATCCCTCGCCCGCGGCTTCGCCCGCAAAGCCCATGCGGAGGGGTTCCGGACGAACCAGGGCTTTTCAGGTTTCGCCCCGCTGGATCTTTCGGTTTCGGCGGCCAGGGTCTTCGAGGAAGCCTTCTCAGGCCTCGGGGCCCGCCCCCTCGTCATGTGCCATCCGGGCTATGTGGATGACGAGTTGAGATCGCTGGATCCCGCGCTGGAGAGCAGGATCGAGGAGTTGACCTATCTGAAATCGGACGCTTTCTCCGAACTGCTGGAGCAGCGTGGGTTGAGGCTCGCTCAGACGTTCTCGCAATGAGCTTTCCGGTGATCGAGAGGCTGGGGAGGGAAGCAGCATCGATGGATGGTGTGCCTTGCCGCTCGAGAGATCGGTGATCGCTCCGCTGTCCCGGACAAGTGCGCCGCGCCTCGTCAGCCCTGACATCCTAAACTTTATGGCCGTTACCCCATCGTCATCACCGGCCTTGTGCCGGTCATCCCGATTTCTTGAAATCCCGCGTCTTTCCGATCGGGATGGCCGGGACAGGCCCGGCCATGACGTGAGAGGGTGTGGACAGCGTGATGTTATGTTCTCACTTTGTTCTTGACAGGGGGATGAACCTTGGCTATATCGTTACCTATCCCCGCCTGACGAGGGGCGCGCTCGCGAGGCGTCGCAGTTGTGGGGTGGGGAACGGTCCTGCCGCAGGTCTCGCACACCTGCGACGGGAGGCCCTTGGCAGCCCTGTGCTGGTCCAAGTCTAAACGCCTAAAAGTACCGTGCGGGACGAGCAGTTCGGCTCTTCCATCAAACATTAGACATCGAGCCGGGCTGCCATCGCGCCACCCTCGATCTCCTGAAAGGCTCGCAGCGCAAGCTGCGGGCCCCAAGGTGCTGGCTCTTTGACAGATGAAGACCACCGTCTCACCGGACCAAACGGGCTTCCCAGGCTTCATGGGAAAGGCAGCACAGCTCCCGCATGAAACTCGCATCTGAGAAAGCCGACGCGGTTCGACACGCAGCATTCGATCTCAGTATTTCATGTCGGAACATGACGGATCGCGCCGCGACGATCAGGCAAGCGCCGTCACCATGGAAGGTTCGGGTGAGCGGGCATTCGGCACGCCTCGCTCCGGTGCCGAATGCGCCCGAGCGTTTCAGCGGATCAGAAGCGCGCTCGCGTAAAGGCCCAGCCCGAATACGATGTGGCCGGCGATGTTGAGAGCCCTGATCTGGTTGGCGTTGGGCCGTTTCGATGCGGCGATGCCGGCGCCCATCCCGGGCTGAAGCAGGAACCAGCCCGCGCCGACCGTGACCAAGCCGACGATGAGGGCCGGCGCAAGGGTCGGTTGCCGGGACCATCCGGTGGGGGCAAGGGCCAGCAGGATGGCAGCAAAGAGGATGCCGACCGCGTAATGCCCGATCCAGCCCGCTGCCCTCTCATAAGCAAAGGGCGGGGCCTTGGCGATGTCCTCGTGATAGACCCTGCCGCCGGCAAGGTGACAGAACCAGCGGCCGACCGGTCCCCAATTCGCACCCGGCAGCCCGAAAGCGTGCTTCAGGAACAGCCCCCACAGGTCGAAGATGACCGTTGCGCCAATCCCGATCAGGATGGAGCGGTAAAGGAACTCGATCACGGCTTGGGCCTCCCGGGACAACATGAAACGGGCCTCCGAAGAGGCCCGTTCTGACGTATCGTTATTCTGCTTACTTGGTCGCGTTCTCGAACATCTCCTCGACGTGTTCCCAGTTCACGAGATTGTCGAGGAAGGCCTTGAGATAGTCGGGACGGCGGTTGCGGTAATCGATGTAGTAGGAGTGTTCCCACACGTCGCAGCCGAGGATCGGCTGGGCGCCATGCACGAGCGGGTTCTCGCCGTTCGGGGTCTTCATGATCGCAATCTTGCCGTCCTTCACGGCGAGCCAGGCCCAGCCTGAGCCGAACTGGCCGACGCCGGCCTGGATGAAGTCTTCCTTCATCTTGTCGACCGAGCCGAGGTCCTCGATGATCTTCTTCTCGAGCTTGCCCGGGAGGGCGCCGCCGCCATTGGGCTTCATCCAGAGCCAGAAGTGGATGTGGTTGTAGTGCTGGCCGGCATTGTTGAAGAGGGCCTGGTTCTTGCCGTAGGAGCCTTTCACGACCTCCTCGACGCTTTTGCCCTCGAATTCCGTGCCTTTCAGCAGGTTGTTGCCGGTGTTGACGTAAGCAGCGTGATGCTTGTCGTGGTGAAACTCGAGCGTTTCCTTCGACATGTAGGGCTGCAGGGCATCATAGGCGTAAGGCAGTTCGGGCAGGGTGAACGACATCGGCGTCTCCTTAAGATTGAGCGACCCGGGGCATCGGACCCAACAGTGGGGACCACTCTTGGGAACGCTCCGATACCCCTCGTTTGACTGCGCATCGCCCGATGCGGAAAACCGGGCCCACTTTTCCGCACGATGCGCCTGGGGCTTTAGTTAAAGCGCCACCCCTCCAAGAGCAACGGCCAAGCTAGGGACTTTTTTCTGCTCAAGCTTCACAGGCGGTTGTCTTTTGCCTATAGAGGCATAGCTTTGCCTTGATTGTCCTGGCGCATCGTGCGGACCCGAAGGGCCACGTCGAAGAACAGTGGATCCGGTTTTCCGCAGAAACGATGAGCTGCTTATAGGAGGGAGCATCCGGTCGATCCTGAAAAGTGGGGATCACTTTCAGGGCCGATGCTCTGGGTTTGCGTATGATGGAGACGGCATGATCATCGCTCTTCTGGCCCTCGCTTTTGCGATGATCGTTGGTGGGCTTCTCACAGCATTTTTCGGATGGGATATCGTTCTGGTCGAGCGGGGCTGGACGATGGTGATCGCCGGCAGCATCACGGCCGCGAGCGGCGCGCTCCTGCTCGGCATCGCAGCCGCCGTTTCCAAACTGGCCAGGATCGAAGCCCGGCTGTCGCAGCTTCGGGGCGACCTGGACGAGGAGCCCCTGCTGGCAACGCCGGGATCCCTGAAGGAGCCCTCGCTGGCGGCGCTCTCCGGAGGCGCCATGGCCGGCACAGCCGCCGAGGCCCTTGAGGAGGGCGAGCGTGCCGACGAGCGACAGGCGATCCTCCCGCTCTTCGAGGGCGAGGGGCACCGGGAGCCGGTCGAGGAAGAGGTGAAGGCGGCCGAATGGCCGGAAGAGCCGCGCGTTTCCGAGCCGGTCATGCCATTCCCGCCAAGGCCGGTTCCAACGCCGGCACCGATCCGGGACGAAGACGAACCGGACATGAAGGTGCCCGACTTCCTTCTGGCGGAGCGGGCGCGCGACGAGGATGAAGAGCCGCGCGTCCTCGATGGGGCCGATCTCTATCATCGTGACCCGGCCGAGCGTGAGCCCGAGACCGCGACACGCGCGTTCGACGAGCGCGACGAATCTCGGGAGCCCGTCGCTGAGACCGCCTCGCCCGTCGAGCCGGAACCCGAGCGCGAACCCGAGACCGCGCCCGAGGAGGAAGGGGAAGCGGAAGAGGAGCGTGAGACCGCTCCCGACGGTTCCCATCCCGCCGTGGTCGTCGGGACCTACAATTCCGGCGACAACAAGTACGTCATGTTCTCGGACGGCTCGATCGAGGCCCAGACCCCGAGCGGCGTGTTCCGCTTCCAGTCCCTGGACGAGCTGAAGGCGTTCATCGCAGCCGGGGGCGAGGGCGGATCGTCGCCTTCTACTTGAACAGGGGAGCCAAGGCGCGGAAATCGTCGGTCGCCGCTTTTCCCATCCACTCGAAGGCCGACATCTCCGTCGTCACCCATTGGCAGCCCGCATGAAGCAGCCGCGCGCAGGCGGCGCTGACGCTGTGGCTCGAGCGGCTTGATACCGCGTCCGCCACCACGAAGACGTCGAGGCCGGATGTCCTGAATTCCAGGGCGCTCTGCAGCACGCAGATATGCGCTTCGGTTCCGCAAATCACGAGTTGGTTTCGTCCGTTCCCGCGCAACGCTGCGACACGCTCGGCAACGCCCGGGTCGCGAGCGGCCGAGAAGGTGGTCTTGGCCAGAATGGGCGCCTCTGGCGTCAACATCTCGTGGATCTGCGGCACGGTTGCCCCAAGCCCTTTGGGATATTGCTCCGTCACCGTGACGGGCACCCCGAGCTGTCTTGCCGATTGCAGCAGGATGCGCACGTTCCGGAGGACAGCCTCGCCGTCATGAATTGCCGGCATGAGGCGGGCCTGAAGGTCGATGACGAGGAGCTGGGACCGTTCTGCGTCGAGCAACATGGAGCTTACGTGTCCGGATTGAAGGTGGGGGGAGCGGTCGGGATTGGAAGCTGCATCGAGAAGCGCAGGCCTTCCGGCGAAAACTCCATCGAGACTTCCGCTTGAAGCTGTGTGGACAACACCCGTTGCAGCAGGCGCGTACCGAAGCCCTGGCGCGAGGGGGTGCCCACCCTTGGTCCGCCGCGCTCGACCCAGGAGAAATGCAGCATCGGGCGTTCGCCGTCGAGAATCTCCCAACGGACCTCGACCTGACCGCCGAAGGTGGACAGCGCTCCATGCTTGGCCGCGTTGGTGGTCAGCTCGTGGATCGCCATGCCGATCGGAACGGCCGCCTCCGAGGGCAGCTCGAGAGGAGGGCCCATCATCGTGATACGGTTCCTGGCCTCATCCTCATAAGGCCCGAGTTCCGTCTGGAGGAGCTCCTCCAGGGCTGCTTTCTGCCACAGATCCTCGGTGAGCAGATTGTGGGTGCGCGCCAGGGAGACGATGCGGCCGACGAAGCCCTGGTAGAACTCGTCGATGCTGGAGGCGCTGCGGGCGGTGGAGCCGACGATGGCCTGCACGGTGGCGAGGGTATTCTTGACCCTGTGGTGCAACTCCCGGATCAGGAGATTCTGGCGGTTCTCCGCCTCCTTGTAATGCGTGATGTCGATATCGACGCCGACCATGCGCAGCGGCGAGCCATCCTCCTGATAAAAGAACAATGCGATGGTCTGCATCGTGCGGATTCCATCCGGACGCTCGATGCGGAAGATGAGGTCGATAGACTTGTCGTGGCGGGCCAGCGCCGCAGCGATGGTTTGGACGGCATAGTCCCGGTCCTTCGGGATGATGTGATCCGCCCAGTTGGACAAGGATCCCTTGAACGATCCAGGTTCCATCCCGAACAGACGTTCTTGTTCCGCCGTCCAGGTGACCGTATCGGTCGGAACATGCCAGTCGAAGACGCCGATTCCCGCCGCACTCTGGGCGAGCGACAGCCGCTCTTCGCTCGTCCGCAGAGCCTCTTCCGCGACCTTCAGATCGTGGATGTCGACACTGGTGCCGACCCACCCCTTGAACTCTCCCGTGGCGGCGTTGCGCACCGGGGCCGCCCGGATGATGTGCCAGCGATACTCCCCGTCCGCGGAACGATACCGAGCCTCCGTCGTATAGGGCGTTTCGCCTGCCATGACGGGCTTGATCTCCTCGGTGATCCTCACCCAGTCGTCCGGATGAATGGCGGTCGTCCAGCTATGTCCCAGGGCCTGGCTCGGCGGCAGGCCGGAATACGTGACCCATCGTTCGTTCGTATAGGTCAATTCCAGGTTCGGCTTGATGATCCAGACGAGCGCAGGGAGGGATTCGGCGATGAGCTTGAAACGCGCTTCGGTTTCACGAAGCTTCGTCTCGGCCCGAATCTTTTCGATGGCCAGCCAAGTGCGCTCGGCGACGTCTTCGACAAGCGAGATGTCGTCGCTTGTCCAGTCTCTGGGCGCCGATGAATAGACATAGAATTCGGCGATGAAGCGCCCGTTCTTGTGAATGGGGACGGCAAAGCCCGAACGCACGTTGATGGTGCTGTAGAAGGCTTGAACGGACGGATCGCCGAGACGGGGATCGGTCCTGACGTCGTTGAAGATGGCAGGCTGTCCTCGCTTCAACACGTCGACGATCGGACTCGCGTCCTGATCGATCTTCTCGACTTTGCCCTCGTTGCTGATAAGCCCCCGCGACCACTCGCGCTCGACGATGATGACGCCGCGATCCTCATAGACCTCGCCATATCCTGCGGTATCCACCTTCAGGAATGTGCTGACATTCCGAGCAGCGATCTCCATGACCCCGTGAGGATCGTCGAGATTGCTGAGCTGATCATTGAGTTTGAGGAGGAACTCTTGCCGGCGCTGGGCCTGGCTCATCTCCTCCCTGATTTTTTGCCGCTCCTTGATGTCCTGCAGAACGCCGGCGAAGCGTACGGGCTTGTTATTCTCGTAGATGACGCCGCCACGCATGTGAACATGCCCGACGCTTCCGTCGGTTTTCACGATGCGATACTCGATGTTGAAATCCGTCCTGGTGCGGAGCGCATAGGCGATGGCCTGGTTGATGCGCTCGATGTCTCCCGGATGGAACATGGCCTGCAACGCGGCATAGGTGATCGTCGCGTCCGGCGGGAGCCCGATATATTCCTTGAAGGCCACCGTGCCGGTGACCTCGTCGGTTTCAAGATCCCGCTCCCACGCACCGAGCCGGCCGATGTCGAGCGCGATCCTCAGCTTGAAGTTACTGGTACGGAGGACTTCCTCCGCGTGAGCCAAGCGCGTTTCCAGCTCCGCGATGCGCTCCTTGTCGCTTTCTCGAGAGGCGATTTTGTCCTCGGCCAATAGACTGCCGCGCTTGGTCATCGATTTGTACTCTCAGCCTCTTCGTATGCCCTGGCGCTTGCCATGGCGGCAATCGTCGTCAGCACGTTACGTTCGACATAGCGCCTCACGTCAGTTCTGAAACCCTTCGAGGCACCGAATGGCGAAGGTATAGGCCAAGGCGACTTCCTCAAGCCGGTCGAAGCGGCCTGCCGCACCGGCATGTCCCGCGTCCATGTTGAGTTTGAACACGACGGGACCGCCGCCCGTCATGGTCGATCTCAGCCTGGCGACCCATTTTGCCGGTTCCCAATAGGTCACGCGCGGATCCGTGAGGCCGGCGAGAGCCAGAATCGCCGGGTAGTTCTGCGGCTTCACGTTGTCGTAGGGCGAGTAGGACAGGATCGTCCGGAATGCGGCTTCGTCCGCAGCCGGGTTGCCCCATTCCGGCCACTCGGGAGGGGTGAGGGGCAGTTCGCTGTCGAGCATGGTGTTGAGCACGTCGACGAAGGGCACCTCCGCGATGATCCCCGCGAAGAGGTCCGGGGCCAGGTTGGCGACCGCTCCCATGAGCATGCCGCCCGCGCTGCCGCCATGAGCCACGATCCGTCCGTGCGAGGTGTAGCCTGCCTGAATGAGCGCCTCGCCGCAGGCGACGAAATCCGTAAAGGTATTCGTCTTCTTCTCGCGCTTGCCGTCCATGTACCAGTGCCAGCCCTTTTCCGTGCCGCCACGGATATGCGCGATGGCATAGACGAAGCCGCGGTCGACGAGGGACAGGATGCCGGTCCGGAAACTTGCCGGCATGGACATGCCGTATGAGCCATAGCCATAAAGCAGGCATGGCGCGGAGCCATCGAGCGCGACCTCGCGCCGATGTACGAGCGAGATGGGCACCTGCTCGCCGTCCGGAGCCGTCGCGAACAGGCGACGTGTCACGTACTCGGCCGGGTTGTGACCGCTCGGCACCTCCTGCCGCTTGCGCAGCGTGCGCTCTCCCGTGCGCAGGTGGTAGTCGATCACTTCGCTCGGCGTGGTCATCGACGAGTAATGGTAGCGGATCACATCCGTGTCGAATTCGTATCCGGCCGAGAAGCCGAGCGAATACGCCTCCTCCTCGAATGCGACCGTCTCCTCGCGACCGGTGGCGAATTCCCGCAGCACGATGCGGGGCTTGGCGTTCTCACGCTCCAGGCGCACGAGATAGCGGGCGAGCGCCACGACGGACAGGATCATCGTGCCGGGCTCGTAGGGAACCAGATCCTTCCAATGTGCCCGGCCGGGCGTCGCGACGGGCGCCGTGACGATCTTGAAGTCCTCGGACCCGTCCGCATTGGTGAGAATGATCAGGCTGTCGCCGTGATGCTCCACGTCGTACTTCAGCTGAGGCGTACGCGGCTCGACGATCCGGGGTGACGCCGAGGCATCCGTTCGGTCGAGCAGCCAGATCTCGGAGGTTTCGTGATCGCTCGCTTCGATGAGCACGAACGCATCCGATTGCGTGACGCCGAGCTTCACGAAGAAGCCCGGGTCCTTCTCTTCGTAGACGACCTGATCCTGATCGGTGCCTGAGCCGAGGAGATGGCGCTTGACGCGCACCGGACGGTGGTTCTCGTCGAGTTCGACATAATAGAAGCCGGAGGAATCGTTGAGCCAGACGGCGCCGCCCGATGTCTGCGCGACTTCGTCCGGCAGATCGGCGCCGCTCTCGAGATCCCGGACGCGGATGGTGAAGTATTCCGAACCCTTGATATCGGCACCCCAGGCCAGAAGCCGATGATCAGGGGAATGATCCGCGCCGCCGAGATCGAAGAAGGGGAGCCCCTCCGCCTCCTTGTCGCCGTCGAGCATGATCGTCTCAAGGCCGCCGTCGCGGGGCTGTCGACAGACCAGGGGATGCTGACCGCCCTCCCGGTAACGGGTGAAGTAGGCGAAGGTCCCATCCGCCTCGGGAACGGAGGAATCGTCCTCCTTGATGCGGCCGCGCATCTCCGCCACGAGACGGGCCTGGAACTCCTCCGTTCCGGCAAAGGCTGCCGCAGCGTAGGCGTTCTCCTGTTCGAGGACGTTGCGGATGGAAGAATCGAGAACGGACGGATCCTTGAGCACTTCCTTCCAGTTCTCTGCCTTCAGCCACGCATAATCGTCCTGAACACGCACCCCGTGAACCTCGAAGACAAACGGCTTGGCGGGGACCAAGGGAGCGGCGGGCAAGGGGGCAACGGGAAGGCGTTGAATATTCATGAAACTGTCCGGCCAGATGAGCAAGAAGTGGGATTATGCACAGATAACGGGGATTTCCCATGGCGGGTCCAGATTGGGGCTAACGGACACCGGGAGTGCAGAAAAAATGCCTTTTTAGTTACTTCTTCGGATCAGGGTGATGAAATCTACGTGATGAACGCCTTAACCTGTGGTCACTCGTGTCAACTGTTCAAGGCAGGTTTATTGCATAGTGATAGTTGATACGAAGTTTTCCAAAGTTTTCCTTTTGCACATCTTGCAATGCGGCTCAATTTGCCATACTTGGAAAAACGAGCACGACTTCTGTGCAAGTAGGGTGCGGCTCAAGCAAGAAGCAAGCATTGCTTCAGACGAGAATGCTCAAACGTAGGTTGAAATGCTTTTTTGAGCCATTCTAAAGAGCCGGAAAGGAAGAAAATCAAAATGAGCGACAACATCGCTGCTTCGAACTACATTGAGCTGGCTGCGGATATCGTCTCCGCTTACGTCAGCAATAATTCTGTTCCTTCGGGCGACCTGCCGACGCTGATCAATGACGTCCATTCGGCTCTTCTGCGTGTCGGGGGCGGCACCGTAGAGGTGCCCACGGAAGCTCCGAAGCCTGCGATCCCCGTGAAGAAGTCCGTCACGCCGGATTACATCGTCTGCCTCGAAGACGGCAAGAAGTTCAAGTCTCTGAAGCGGCATCTGCGTACGCAGTACAACATGACGCCCGAGCAGTATCGCGAGAAGTGGGCCTTACCCGTTGACTACCCGATGGTGGCTCCCAACTACGCCAAGGCTCGCTCGGAGCTCGCCAAGGAAATGGGGCTCGGCCAGCAGCGCCGTAAGCGCCGTTCTTCGCGCAGCAGCAGCTAAGACCGGATTTTAGGCCGAGACAGCCGCCCTCATGGGCGGCTTTTGCTTTTTGGGACATCGGTCCCGGTCCTCGTGCATTGCTTGAGCTATACATAAGGGATGCCGTGCGCCGGCGGGCAGGGCGCCTATCGACTTTTGACGCGGCCCAAATCTTGAGAACAGCCCCAATCTCGAGAACAGATTGTTCCCGGTGCGCTGCGCCGATCCGCACTGCAATGACGCGGATCGCGTTCAAGGACTTCGCAGCGAGGCCGAAACCGATGTGCGCCGACGTCGTCATGGGCCGTGGGCGTGTCGTTTCGTTCAAGGCTGGTCCGGGATCGATGCCCCCGTCATTCGTGGCTTGATCGAAGGTCGATTCTACAGGGCCGAAGAGCAGGCGGGCATTGCGGCCTTTGTACGGGTGAGGTTCGCCCCGTCCGACTTATCCTCATTCTTATCAACAGATTTGAATCCTCGTTGACAACTAGGAATATGACCCCACTATCGAGGATGGAAGGGGCGACCCTTCCTTACTTTATTTATGGGAACAAAACATGAACATTATCGACCGCGATGCGGTTCATCAGGATATTGCCGCGCAAAGGATTTCAGCCTCGAAGAAGACCCGTTCGGAGAGGCGCAAACGCAGCGGAAGCCGGAAGCCGGAAATCGTGGCCGGGCCTAACGCGGGTGATTCCATGTCCAAGGAGGCGAGGCGGCTTCTGACCTCGCTCGGCCAGCCGGAGACCTCGGCGAGCATCGATCCGACGGACCCGGCGAGCGTGCTTGTCCACAGGCGCCGGTCGGGAATTTCCGTAGGGGCAGGGCGCTTCGCCTTGGCGGTTGCGGAAGCTCTCGTGCGGCAGGATCTCGGCCAGTGGGAGCAGACCGCGCAGGGCCGGGAGACCTTTCGTCTGACGAAGGCCGGCGAGGCCTTCGTGCGTCGCGTTTCGGCACCGGAGGCGGACATGGCGTTCTTCCACCAGCACCGTGAAACGGAAGTTGCCAATGTCGAGACGGACGCGGGAACAGCCCGGGTCCGCGTGGATGCCGAGGAGAGCCCTCTCGACTGGCTGCGTCGCCGCAAGGGCCGCGACGGCGAACCCATGATTGACGAGGCGTCCTATCAGGCCGGCGAGCGGCTGCGGACCGACATCATGCTCGCCGGTCTCCTGCCCGGAGTCACGGCGCGTTGGGACGGCATGCCGCGAAGCGGAGGCCCAGCTTCGCCGGGCGAGGCGACGGAACGGATGGTGGCCGCCCGCCAGCGCCTGCGGAGTGCCTTCGATGCGATCGGGGGCGATTTCAGCGACCTGCTTCTCGACCTCTGCGGCTTCCTGAAGGGCCTGGAGCAGATCGAGCGTGAACGGCAATGGCCCGCGCGCTCCGCCAAGATCGTGGTCCGTCTTGCCCTGACGCGGCTCGCGGAGCATTACGGCATCGAAGCCTCGATCAGAGGGCCCGCCGCGTCTCGCGGCATCCGTGCCTGGCAGGCGGTGGTGATCGAGGGTGGAAAAACCTAAGGCCCCGCGACGGCCGCCTGTGCATCCCGGCGGATGCGTTCGACCATGGATCTGACGCCGTTCGAGCGCTGCGGCGTCAGATGCTCGGAGAGACCGAGCTCCTTGAAGAGCGCGAGGGCATCCGTGGAAAGGGCTTCCGAGGGTGTCTTGCCGCTGTAGAGGGAGATCAGAAGCGCCACGAGACCGCGCACGATATGAGCGTCGCTGTCGCCGCGAAGATGCAGGACCGGCTCGCCGTTCGAAGGAACGAGATCGGTCTGAAGCCAGACTTGGCTGGCGCAACCCTGAACCTTGTTGACGTCGTTGTAGGCCACTTGCGGCAGGGCCTCCATCAGGCGGCCGAGCTCGATGACATAGCGGTAGCGCTCTTCCCAATCGTCGAGCAGTTCGAAATTGGAAACGATTTCGTCGATTGTCGGCAGCATGGCAAATCCGGGTTGTCTGCCCGTCATATAGCCATCGTCATGCGGTTTGGCGATGGAAAGGACCGGATTTATGTGCGGGGTCTGGACGCAGCGGGTTCGCGGTCCTCGGGCCGCAAGGTGTCGGAGGGCTTCGCGGAGCCGGCGACCGGGAGACCGGACGCGCTGAGAACCTTGTCGACGACGGCCTGCTTGGCACTGTCGGGCAGCGCCTTCCAGATCGATTCGAGATGGCCTGAGTTATCCGTCCCCGTGGCTGGGCCCGCCGCCGGCTCGGTCTTCTTTGGCATGAGAAGGGATTCGACGGCGGCCGTTCCCTCGCCCTGGTGGCGCACCGGCGAGAAGTAGAAAATGGTGCCGACGATGAGGATGAAACGGAGAATCGAAAACATGCAGCAATCGGTCGGCTGAATCCAAAGAATGTTGCAGCAGCATAACGTACCCGACTTGGCCCGCGTAGGACGTGTTTGAGAAAGATGGAAACAGGATGAATGAAACCTTGCTGACGGGACCCTCCGTTAAAGGCATGAAAAGCAAAGGGAAATTTTGGAACGCTCTGCGCCGTCAGGCCTGAGCGCCGCTCCGGCCGGGCCGTTTCGCCGTCCGGTTCGAAGCAATTAGGTTTCGCTTAAACCGGGTCTGTCAGGCTTTGCCCTCAGAAGGACAAGAATCGGTGCCTTGCCGTCTTGTCTTGCTGCCTGGGCGGACCACAACGACATCATCCTTCGAAGACGGAAACGACTCCCTTGCGTGAAGCTTTTGTCGACCATCCCGATGACGATCTCGACCTGCCGGCGGTCGTCCGCCGGAAGGCCCCGGCGCGGCCGGCGCAAAAGCGTGCCGCCAAGCCCCCGCGTAGGCCAGGCATCGGGGAGAGGGCGGTGTCGTTCGTCGTTAGCCATCCGCGCCAGATCCTCGCAGCCCTGTTCCTGACCGGGTGCGGCGGCGCGATTGCCTGGAACGCGCTGGCGCTGCAAATCACCCGCCATCCGGCGCCGCTCTTCAACACGCGGGAGGTCGTGTTCTCGCCGGAACCCAAAGCCGAGGGCGAGACGCGCCAGCCTCTGCCACCCGCGCGTCCCGGAACTCAGCCCGTCGACGAGATGGCTTTAGCACCATCGCCCCACGAGACCGCCGCCCATCCGGCCACGGAGGCAGCGCTGCCCTCCGTCGCCACGCCCAGGGCCCCGGCGCGTAGCCCGATTGCCGACATGATCCGCAACGGCGGGCAACCTGTTCCGGCTGCCGCGCCGGCTGCCCGCCCACCGCAGCCGAGTGCCGCTGCCGCGCCTGCGGCTCCACCCGTACGGAGCGCCAGCCGGGATCCGATCGCCGACATGATCCGCATGGGCGGGCCTGTGCCGACGCCGCCTGCCAATGTCGGCCGTGCGGACCAGGGCGATACGGTCCTGGCCGGGCAGCGCGCACTCGCGCGACTGGGCTACAGCGTGAAGGTGGATGGGCAGATGGGCTCGGGCACGCGGCAGGCCATCGAACGGTTCGAGCAGGACCGGCGTCTGCCCGTTACCGGCGAGTTGAACGCGCGGACGATCCGCGAACTCTCGGCCGCATCCGGCATCGCGGTCCCATAATGTCCCGCCTTCGCTCCGACTTCTGGGTCTCGGCCTACCTGCGCCGCTGCTCGGTCGAGGGGGTCGAGGCCGCCTTGCGCAAGCGAGGCGCCGCCGAAGCCGGTGCGGTCTTCGTCAAGGTGGATCGGCTCGACGGAACGGCGAGCCTCTACGGTCCCGCGCCGCAGCTCTTCCTCGACGAGAGCGGTGAGCGCCTCTTCTCGCCGATTCTGAAGGACGTGATGCCCCTCGACGTGGAGGAGCGCATGGCGCGCGAGATGCGTTTCGACTCGGACCTCTGGCTCGTGGAGGTCGACGACAGGGCAGGGCGCCATTTCCTCGACCTTGCGGCGGAGGACTGAGCCGACCACCGACGTGCAGTATCGACCCAGTTTTGATGTGGGTCGTGATTCAAAGCGGCCGACCGACACTCATCGTCGCCCGGAACTCGTCATCATCATCGATGAAGACGGCTTCGGTGCCCGCTCCCATCGCGTCGAAAAAGCGGCTGACGAAGCAGCGGAAAGAGGCGCAAAGGGCGATATCGCAGATCTGCTGGTCCGAGAAGCCGACCTGCCGCAGATTCGCGATATCGGTCGGGGAGACCTGAGACGCATCCCGAGCGATCTTTTCCGCATAGGTCAGCATTGCGACGTCTCTGTCCGACAGACCTGCGGCACGAAAATCCCGTTGAACGGCGAGCACGGCTTCCTTCGAGCCGAGATCGTCGGCGAGCTGCTTGCCGTAGACATGGGAGCAATAGGTGGAGGGGATGTGCTTTGCAGCGATCAGCGTGATCAGACGCCACTCTCGAAGACCGAGAGAGAAGCCGGCGCGGATGCGGTCGGAAAACTCCGTGTAGATCGGCAACAGGTCCGGCCGGGCCGTGAAGCATTTCGCGGCCTCCATGACGAAGCCGAGTTGCGCGCGCTGCTTCTCGTAAATTTCCGCGACTTTGCCGGTCGCGTTTTCTTCGTCTATCGTCTGCAGGAACATCCGACCCTCCAGTCAGCGCGGGCACAGGCAATCTAGCAGAATATCGCCTGAGCCCGCATCCACCCCGAGCCTGGATCTTAAGGTGAGGGTTGTCGGACGATCATGCTGGGGCGGCTAGAGCTGCTGCAACCCGTGTGGAATCATCTCTCTTCTTTTCTGGGCCGCATTTTTGACGATGACCCGGACCCACTTCACCGAACAACACTCTAGGCGAGCGCCTCTCCCGAGAGGGTTCTGACATCCAGGATGCATTCGATGAGGGCGAGTGCGACCGGGCCTGGAATATCCCGCATTTCCTGGACCAGCGCCCTGATGGCGGAAAGCGAGTGGGACAAGGCCGGGTGCAGGTTGAGGAAGATCCTGACCGCGTCCCTCCGGGGCACTCCCAGGACGTTCAGCGCGAGGGCAAGAAGGCGATGGCGGCCGATTTCGAGCAATCGCCATTCCGTGTTCGCCGGAAAGGCGAAGAGGGTGGTCAGGATCGTTTCCAGCCTGTGGTCGTCGCCCTTGAGAGCCGCGGCCAGGAGATCGGCCAGATCCTGCTCGGCCAGCGTGAAAGACAGGCTGACGCGCCGATGCGCGAGAGAGGCCACGATACGCTCTCGGATCGCTTGGCCGCGCTCCCTGGACGCCGACAGGTAGAGAGCGGCCTGTATGGCAGTCGGGAGATCTGCGCGGTCGAGAAGGATGGCGGCGAGGGCAGGCCGCCGATGGGACCGCCGCGTCAGCTCCGCGAAAGGCGCGGTATCGGGAAGAAGGGCGGGATTGGCCGCGAGCGCGTCTTCGACGGCACTCTCTCTCAGGACCAGGAGCCTGTGGATCGTCGCTGGATCGAGATCGGGCTGCGCCGCGAGGACGAGACGCCCGTCCGGGGTGGCAAGCAGCCTCTCGCCCGAAGGAGGCGGGACGGCGTGACGGGGATGAGGGGCGTCAACGGCACCGGATGAATGCCGGGCCAGATAATCCATGATGGAGGCCGGCGTGTCCGGACAGGGAGTCAGGATCCGCGCGAGCTCGCGACGGGTCGCGGTGTCGGTCTTCGGCAGGAATCCGAGAACGAGGGTCTCGAAGGTTTCGATGCTCTCGCGGTCGCGCGCCGCGGCGGCGACGAACATCTCCGCGTTCACTTTCAGGAGAGCGGCGCGCGCCTCGGACGAACTGTCCGACGATCCGAAACCCGACAGGTTCGACCAAAGGTCCGGAGATGCCGACAACGCCATGCTCGCACTCGCTTCAACGCAATTGACCTAACGTTATGGATTGCTCCTTAGCGCAGGTTTAACGGGCGTGAACGGCCCAGGAATTAAGGGTTCCGCATGAGGAACTGAAGCGCGGCAGCGAGTGTTGTTTTCTTGTCAGGGTAAGCGTTTTTCTGATGTGCACACCCCGGCGGCAACGAACTGTTAACCATAGATCTCTTTTTGTGAGTCAGGCGTAGAGGCAGCAGTGGCACGATAGAGGAGGGCGACATGCGAGACATCTGGACCAGATCGCCGGGAGTGGTGATCGCTTTTCCGGATAGCGCGGAGCGTCCACAGCGCCCGATCCTGGCGGCCGATGAGCCTCGGGGAGAGATTCTGCTGTTCACGGGCGTCCGCTACGAGCGGCCCTCTCCCAATCCGGGCCCTTCGCGCCCGCTGGCATCCAACAGCCCGGGCCGTCGCCGCTCCTAGTTCACTTTCCGATTTCATGACGATGAGGCGCCGTTAGGCGTCACGGTTCGGGCTTGTCAGATCGTGCACCATGAGCACCGCGTCCGGCCCGTAGCTCGCGAGCTTCGCTTCCAGGCCGGGGTTGGCCAGAACACGAAAGCCCATTCTCTCCCAGAATGCCTGAGACCCGTTGACGGCGACGAGCGACAGGTTGCTGAAGCCCGCCGCACGGGCCTGTTCGATTAGCCGGATCGCGGCCTGCACCGCATGGCCCTTGCCGCGCGCGACCGGAAGCAGGGCGACATCGTGGATGTAGTAGGTGGTCGGAGCCTCTGGGAGTCTGCCCAGCGGCTCGTTCAGGGGAGGCGGTTCTCCCAGGTGCCAGGGATGGGTAAGCGCATAGCCGATGGCGTGCCCGTCCTCGACCAGCATGAGGCAACCCTTCGGATAGAGCTGCCGACGCTCGGCCAGCACTTCGGGATCTTCCGGATGATCGACGTGGATCGTGTCCGCGAGAACCTGAACCTGGGCCAGATCCTCGGGCGTCATAGAGCGCCAGGGCATGATGGTCAGGGGTTCTCCTCGGCCGTGCAGGAGACGGCCTTGGCCGCCTCTTCCGCCCGGGGCCTCAGGCTGGGGCTCGGAGCGGCGACGCGGACGATGACGAAGCCCTTCTGCTCCGGGGAGACGATCCGCACGTCCCGCGAGGGATCGTTCTCGTCCTCGGCGGCGCGGGCCTCGTCGAGCTGGCGGGCGGTCAGGGTGACGATTTCGAGCTCGCCCCGGACGGCGGCGCGGTCCGTGACGGCGAAGAAGACGCCGCCCGATTCCTTGTGGAAGGAGAAGGACAGGGGCAGCGACCCGGTCTGGGCCGCGACGCGCATGGGACCGTTGCGCAGATCGAAGGCGCAGGTCGCCACGGCGATCGCCGGATCCGGCCGCGGCAGCCAGGTATTCTCGCCGCCCGGCGTGCTGATGATCTGCGCCTTGTCGGCGGTCAGGGTCGTCTGAACCTTTGCGAACGCATCCTGGTCCGCGAGGTAGGGGCTTGCGAGGATCGCCACGATGTGGACCCCCGCGGCGATCACGATGCCGCAGAAGGTGGCGATCAGGAAGCGGGAAAAGCCTCTCATGTTCCGCATCCCAGACGCTGAATGACAGGAAAATCGGCCGCATCGAGATTGGCGCCGGCGGCTCCCGGGGGATCGTAGAGACGAAGCGCCAGCGTGAAGGGGCCCGAGGCGGGGAGTTGAATCCAGTTGCCCGGCTGCAGCTTGCGCGACAGGCCGATGGCGAAGCGATCCTGAGAATCCCGGAGAACTTCCGCCGATGTGAAGTTCCTGCGGCCAAGCTCAGTAATCGGCAGGCGGCCGTCGCCGTCGTAAAGAGTCATCGTCCAGAGACGCGCGATTGGGGCCACCGCGCCGACGGTATAGGTGCAGGCTGAATCGAGCGGACGGCCTTCGCTGTCGGTTCGGGCGGTGAAGCCCAGTCCTTCGCCTGTCGCCAGCGGGACGTCGCCACGGCGGGCAAGGATTGCGCGCATGTAGGGATCAGCCTCCGGCGAGCCGAGCTTGGGCCACGCCTGCCACGGTCCGAGACGCAGGCTGCCGAAGGGCGGATCGCCGTTGATCACCCAGTAGGCAGAGCCCAAGCCCAGTCCCAGCGCCAGAAGCAGCGCATAGACGATGAGGAGGGCTGTCGGGACGCGTCTGACGGTCACGGGCGATAACGGGGTCGATGGGGCGCGCATCGAAGCGGCCGCCGGGGCATTCGTCAAGTGAGCCTCTGTCTGCATTCGTTAGGGCATCGCTACCCGGCGACGGTCATCCACCGCAGCGGAACCGCCCGGGGCTTCCAGAGCCTTGCCCGTCATCGCCGAGCGGTCGACCGACTGGAACAGGGTGCCGATTCCGCCGAGGACCTCGTAGGACTTGCGGGAGAGCGTGCCGGCCAGGAAGGATTGGGCCGGAGCCTGGGCCTGATCGGCCGCTTGCCCCTTGGAAGAGGCGACACGGAACGCGTTGGCCGGGCTGGCGCCGGGGATGGGACGGATCTCCAGGTTCTGGTGGGCCGGGACCATCACCTCATGCCATGTCATCGCCGGGAGCGTGCCGCCCGTCATCTCGTTCATGGGACGGGAATCGTCATTGCCGAACCAGACGCTCGCGACGAGATTGCCCGTATAGCCCACGAACCAGGCATCCTTGTAGCCGTTCGTGGTCCCGGTCTTTCCTGCGGTCGGAATGCCTTCGAGCGCGGCCCGCTTGCCGGTGCCTTCCTCGACCACCTTGTTGAGCATGAAGTTCATGTCGTTGACGACCCGGGTGTCGAGCACCTGCTTGGGCGGTGTGTCCCGGTCGTGCCGGTAGATGACCTCGCCCGAGGAATTGCGGACCTCCCAGGCGGCATAGGGATCGGCGCGCTTGCCGCCATTGGCGAAGACCGCGTAGGAGGCCGCCATGTCGATAGGCGTGACCTCGGCGGCACCGATGGGCAGCGAGCTCGAATCCGTCAGCGGGTGAGTGAGGCCCATGCGCCTGGCCGTGTCGACGATGACGGCACGGCCCGCCTTGGCGTTGCCCTTGCCGATCTCAACGGACATCTGGACCGGGATCGAGTTGATGGAGCGGGCCAGGGCCGAAACCAGCGGCATGGCGCCCGCGAACGAGCGGCCGTAGTTCTGCGGACACCAGTTGCCGAGGCAGATCGGCCGGTCGACGACGGTCGAGTTGGGCCGCAGCTTCGGGTTGGTGGTCAAGGCCGCCGCATAGACGAAGGGCTTGAAGGACGAGCCCGGCTGACGAAGCCCCGCCGTGGCGCGGTTGAACTGGCTCTGTCCGTAATCCCGCCCTCCGACGATGGTACGGACGGCGCCGTCCACGTCCATGACGACGATCGCGCCTTGGCCGGCCCTGTACTGGCGGCCATGCTGGCGGAGCATGTTCTCGAGCGTCTCTTCCGTATGCCGCTGGAGCGCCGTGTCGAGCGGCGTCTTCACGATCAGCACCCGCTCGTGGCCGAACTTCTTCTCGGCTGCGAGCGCCTTCACCTGCTCGAAGGCCCAATCGAGATAAAAATCCGGGGTGGTCTCGCGCTGACGGTTCACCGGGGTCGCCGGATTGCGCCGGGCCGTCTGAATCTGCCCTTCCGTCAGGAAGCCGGCCTCGACCATGTTGCGCAGGACCTCGTTCGCCCGGGCGCGTGCGGCCGGCAGGTTCACGTGCGGGGCGTACTTGGTCGGCGCCTTGAACAGGCCTGCCAGCATGGCTGATTCCGCCAGGGTCAACTCCTTGGCGGGCTTGCCGAAATAGTAATCCGCGGCGGCCACGACGCCATGGGCGCCGCCGCCCATATAGGCGCGGTCGAGATAGAGCTTGAGGATCTCGTCCTTGGTCAGATGGAATTCGAGCCAGACCGCCAGGAACGCTTCCTTGATCTTTCGCTCCAGCGAGCGTTCGTTGGTGAGGAAGAGGTTCTTGGCCAGTTGCTGGGTGATGGAGGAGCCGCCCTGCACCACGCCGCCGCCCTGGGTGTTCACCACGAGGGCCCGCAAGGTGCCGATCGGGTCGATGCCCCAGTGATCGTAGAAGCGCCGGTCTTCCGTCGCCAGCGCGGCCTTGATCATATAGTCCGGGAAATCCTCGAGCTTGTAGGAATCGTCGAGATGGAGGCCGCGCCGCCCGACCTCCTGGCCGTAGCGGTCGAGGAAGGTGACGGCGAGATCCTGGGTCTTGAGCCAGTCGTCCTCCGTCTCCCGGAAAGCCGGGAGGGCGAGCGCCAGCATGACGATGCCGCCCGCGGTGCCGAGCGTCGTCGCCTCGCTGGTCAGGTCGAGGATGCCGCGAAGAGGGCCGCGAAACCGCAGGCACTTCATCTTCTCCGAGTACCAGCCCCACGCGCTGCCCAGCCCGCGTCCGCTTTGGTACAGCGTGGAGTTGAGCCACGCATCGAACCACAACGCGCCGCGTTTGATCCGCGTCATAAGAGGGATTGGGGGCTTCTGACTCACGATGGTCCTCGAGCAGGTCAGGGCCTGACCTGCCTAGTTTATGATATTCGATTGTCCTATCGGCAATGCCGAAGCGTGGCGATGCCGATATATATAACTCAGAACCTTGTTTGTAGGTTCACAGAGATTTACCTCTTCCGAAGGATAGGCTGCGCGATGTGCGGCTTAGCACTTTCCCTTAAACCGCCTCAAAGAGACGTCAAAGCGCCCACATGCCAAATGCCGCACCCCTCGTTCACCTCCAACCGGAGGAGCAACCCTTCTGGCGCGTGAAGTCGCTCGAAGTCATGTCCCCGGACGAATGGGAAAGCCTGTGCGACGGCTGCGGCCGCTGCTGCCTCGTCAAGCTCGAGGACGAGGACACGGCCGAGGTGATGTACACGGACGTGGGCTGCACCCTCCTGAACGACCAGACCTGCCGGTGCAAGGACTACCCGAACCGCCAGGCCAAGGTGGCCGATTGCGTGCGCCTGACGCCCCATGCCGTGCGGAGCCTCGCCTGGCTGCCCCATACCTGCGCCTATCGGCTTCTGGCCGAGGGGCACGACCTCTATTGGTGGCACCCGCTCGTCTCGGGCGATCCCGAGACGGTGCATGCGGCCGGGATCTCCGTCCGTGACCGGGTCGCCGGGCCGGAGGAGGACTTCACCGTCGCCGAGCTGCTGGAGCGGATCACCGACTGGCCGATGGAGGATCCCAGCGTCCGCAGGGATTGAACCTCTGGGGGGCAAAGCGTCGCAGACTTGGACTTTGCGCAAACCCCGACGTGACCGTTTCTTCCTAGGAGAAGACGCTGCCTAGTTGAAGCGTAGCCGAAGTAAAACCGCGCGCTCAGCCGAAAAATACCCCTTTTGGAGTAGTTGCCAGCATCGTTCTCCAACGGCAACCCTAGCCGTCCTTTGAGAAGTTCTGATCTGTTATTTCTCAGAATAAATTCCGAATAGGGTGTTTTATGTCTGCTATTACTACTTACGGCCTGACAGGAAATGCGTATATCGACGGCGTTCTTGGTGATTATAAATGGGCAAATAACAGCGTAACCTATAGTTTTCCGACGAGCGGATCGATCTATGGGAGTTCGTATGGTTCAAAGGAGAATACGACCAACTTCGGTAGCCTCGGCTCCCTTCAACAGGCAACCGCCCGAAACGCCCTGAAGGCCTATGCCTCGGTTGCGAACCTGACTTTCACGGAGACCAGCGAAACGGCGTCGCAGCACGCCGATGTGCGGCTGGCGATGTCGGATGCGACACCGACCGCATGGGCTTACCTCCCCTCGACGGCGGCCGAGGGTGGAGACGTCTGGTTCAACCTTTCCAACGGGTACTTCACCAACCCGGCGAAAGGTAATTACGCTTACATGGTGTTCCTGCACGAGCTCGGGCACGCGATCGGGCTCGAGCATCCCCACGAAGGCAACGTCATGCCGCAGGACCGGGACTCCCTGGAGTACACGGTCATGAGCTACCGCTCCTATATCGGAGGCTCGACGACTGCCGGTTACACCAACGAGACCTGGGGGTTCGCTCAGTCGCTGATGATGTACGACATCGCGGCCGTCCAGCATATCTACGGGGCGAACTACAGCACGAACAGCGGCAACTCGACCTATACCTGGAATCCGTCGACGGGCGAGATGAGCATCAATGGCGTGGGCCAAGGGGCGCCCGGTGCGAACAGGGTCTTCCTGACGATCTGGGACGGCGGAGGCAACGACACTTACAACCTCTCGAACTACACGACCAATCTCAAGATCGATCTGCGCCCAGGCGAATGGACCAAGACGTCCAACGCGCAGCTTGCGAAACTGAGCGCGGACGGCTCGAAGGTCGCCGTCGGCAACATCGCCAACGCCTTGCTCTACCAAGGCGATACACGGTCTCTCATCGAGAACGCGGTGGGCGGATCCGGTAACGACTCACTCACCGGCAACGATGGGGCGAACTCGCTCAAGGGCGGTGCTGGCGCGGACAAGCTCAATGGTCTCGGCGGCGCGGATATCCTGGACGGCGGTGCCGGAGCCGATACGCTGACCGGCGGCGCCGGTGCCGACATCTTCGACTTCAAGTCCGTCAATGATTCTCTTCCGAATTCCCGGGACACGATCCAGGATTTCATGCGGGGAGTCGATCATATCGATCTTCACGCCATCGATGCCAGTACGAGTCACAGCGGCGATCAGGCATTCTCGTTCATCGGCGGCGCGAGCTTCTCGGGCCACTCAGGGCAGGTCAACTTTGCCGGAGGCGTCCTGTCAGGAGACGTGAATGGCGACAGGATCGCCGACTTTCGCATCAACGTCGCGGGCATCTCGACGCTGACGTCTGCCGATCTTTATCTCTGATGAGGTCCAATGAGGTCACGCCGATGAGCGATTGGGTCGATTTCGACCAATGGCAGAATTGCGCGCAAATGGAACGTCCGGGCTTCGTGTTCGAAGTCCGGAACGGCGAGGGGCGGAGTCTGCTGACCACCTGTACGGTTCCGCTCCAATTGCCTGCGGATTGGAAATCGCCACCCGTGAATTTCCGTCTGGTCGAAGAGCCGAGGCCGCGTCACTCGAATCCGGTTCCGAAACCGCAGCGCTGAGCTTGCGGAGGCAACGTGCACGCATCTCTCAGCTAGAGCATTTTTCGGTGAAGTGGATCCGGTTCACCGCTAGAAAATGCGTCTCAGCAGAGAAGAGAGATGATTCCACGCCCGTGGAAGCAGCTCTAAGACCCTGATCCCTATTGGGCGGGTTTCCGGCTGCGGGACGTATTCGTCGGAGGCAGGCCCTGCGCGACCTGCAGACAGGTAAGCATGTCGACGTAACTCGGCGTTCCGCCGATCTGCGCCTCGCGTGCACAGGTCGCCCGCACGCTTTCGGCTGTGCTGTTCCAGATCTCTCGAAGCTGGCGCTGCGCGGCCGTCTCGTCCCTCATGCAGCTATCGTAGGGGTTCGTATCCTGCGGGACGAGGGGCTGAGCTTCCTTGCAGGTCGCCTCGACATTGAACCGGGGAAGCTCCTGCGCCGCAGCGGGACAAATCCAGAGGCCTGCGAGCAACGCCGTCGTACCGAGCCTGTATGCCTTCATGGCCGTCTCCCGGGTTGGGCGTCACCGTTCCGAGGTGATGACGCCCGGCGCATTTCAGATCCGTTCGAGCCTGACGTAAATCCACTTAAGCCTTTAGATCCGCGCTGTAGGATCGACGCTCGTCTCTTGGGCTAATCCGGAGGTTAAGGACTTGGCGCCTTCTGTTTGTCGTTGCCGGTTTCGCCTGGGACCTCCGTGTGTTCTCCAAGGGTCTCGCGCACGTAGAGCTTCTTGACCAGCACATAGGCGACCACGGCAAGGGGGAAGCCGAAGATCAGGCCGAATGCGCCGAACAGGGCGCTGCCGATCAGGATGGCGAACAATGCCAGAGCGGGAGGGATGCTGATGACGCTGCGTGCCACGAGCGGGAAGATGACGTTGCCTTCGAGCTGCTGAATGACGATGACCGCGAGCACCGTCCAGAGCGCCGTCTCTCCGCTCACGCCGAAGGCGATCAGGACGGCCGGGAGCGCTCCAAGAATCGGACCGAGGAACGGGATGAAGTCGGCCAAGCCCGCGATGAGCCCGAGGGCGATGGACGAGGGCAGTCCGATCAGCCAGAAGGCGATCGTTGAGAGGATCGCCACGCAGGACATGGCGATCAGCTGGGCCGTCAGCCACAGCCTCAGCGCCTGCCCGGATGCCTGCAGAGAGCTCTCCACGCGGGCGTGATGGCGGATCGGGAAGAGCTTGACGAAGCCTTGTTCGTAGAGACGGGGCGCGGCCGCGATGTAGAGGCCCGCGAGCACCACCAGGGCGAAGTCGGCGAGCCCATTGAGGATAGCGCCGCCGATCCCGGCAAGACGCGCCGCCATTCCGCCGACGGGGGCGTTGCTCATGATTTCGGACAGATCGTCGCTGACGGCGCCGAGGCCGAGCTGCTTGGCGAAATTGTCGATGGCGAGGGGAAGTTGTTCGACCACGTTCGAGAACTGTGACCGCACCTGCGTTCCGAACAGCGCGACGATAGCGAGGAACACCGCAAAGATGATGAGAGCGGCAACGGTCAGGCTCCAGCGTTCGGGAACCTTGAGGTAGCGCACGAGCGCATCCGAGGCTGCATGCAGGAGGATCGCCACGAGAACGGACCCGAAGGCGAGAAGGAGAACGTCCGACAGCTTCCACAGCAGGAGGGCCAGCACAGCTATGCCGAGCACGATGAGAGTTTTACGGACGAACTCCGCGTCTCCCATGAGCCCCCGAACGGAACGGTTCTGATCATCCATCGTTTACGCCTCACCTTTGCCCTTGGGACAATCGAGGCGGCCGAGCTCGGTTCCCTTTGTGGGTAGCGATGTATAGATCGGCTAACTAACCTCCCCATTTCGCGTATAAAGCGAGCTTTATTTCAGTCACGTAATCGCCGTCGCGGAACGGATTTGCGTATTCATGGTTAATGTGACATGGAGGGAATGGAAATGACCTCACAAGTCATCTGTTTTGTTCTTGGCACTTTGTTTCCGCTTGCTACGGTTGGTTGGCTGTTCATGCATTGAGGGGCGTCAATAGTAGTTTTATTCACGGAATTGATGTGTCGGCATTGCGTTCAAGTCCCGCGTAACGAAAAGCCCACCTGAGACAACAGGTGGGCTTTTCGTCGTCTTGGATCCTGCGGGCGTCAGCGGATCACCTCCGTGCAGGCCTGATTGCCATAAGTGTCGACCGTGCAGGTCCGCTGCCTGATGGAACCGGTCGTTGTCGCATCGGGGACGAGGATGACATTCGGGCCGGACTGGGCCCGGGCGTTCTGTTCGGCCAGACCGCCCGCGATGCCGCCGACGCCGGCTCCGACGACAGCCCCTACGGGTCCGCCCACGATGGCGCCGGTGACCGCGCCGGTTGCAACGCCGGCAGCAGTACCCTCCTGCGCCGAGGCAAATTGCGGAGCAATGACAAGAGACGCGGCGGCGACGAGGAAAGCAAATCTACGCATAACTCATTCCTGAAGCAGTTATTACTATGAATATAAACGCAACTGTTATGCTTCAGGTTCCGGAAGCGGAAATGGGGCAGGTGCTTCTACTTCGTCACAGCTGCGGCGCGCTTGGTCAGTTCTTTTCTAAGATTTTCTGGAAGTTCAAGGCCGGTCAGTCGCCAGGTGGCGTTGCTCAGGCGGAGGGTCATCCTGAACTGCTGACCCTTCGGCCGATCCGCCGGGAGCGGGATGGTGATGGCGCGGAAGCCTTGCGTCTCCGAGAGGATGAATGTTCGCCAGGCCTGTTCGAGGGATGCGGCATCGAATCTCAAAGGAATGAGCAGCCCGTTGCCGATTGCCGCTCCTTCGTATTGCTGCAACCGTCCATCGTCGAGAAGATCCATGAGGGCCTGCGGCGTGATGAGCTCCTCGAGAACCGGGTTGAGCGTTGCGGTTCCTGCCTGGGCGGCTGTCTGCGGGTCCAGGCCACCGAGATCCTGGGTCTTGAGGAACTGGCCCAAGATCTGCCGTGCGAGGGAGGCGCGAAGCGCGCTGAAGTTCACCCGCTCGACGATCCTGTCCATGTCCTTGGCCTCGACGGCCCGTGACAGATCGTAGAGCGCCACGAAAGGCGAGACCATGAAGATGGCCCAGGCCAGAAGGAGGAGAAAGCTGATCCGCAGGGTCCAGCGCATCGTTCAGGACGAGCCTATGAGTTGAAGGGAATGAATTGCCGTAGAGTTGGAACCGTCAGGAATGGAGTATCGACTTGAATGAATCCATGTGGGGACGAGCAGCGCAATAAAAAAGGGCGACCCGAAGGTCGCCCTCTTGGAGATTGGCTTCAAGGAAGATCAGCCGCGGGCGCGGGCACGGATCATGAAGGTGTCGTAGGCGTATTCGGCCACTTGGAACCAGAGGTATTCTTCGTTCCGGAAAGCCTTCACCGAGTCGATGACCTTCTTGAAGTCGGCGTTCTTGGCCGAGACTTCGTCGAAGACCTCATGGGTCGCCTTGTAGGCGGCTTCGAGGATCTCCTGCGAGAACGGACGCAGCTGCGTGCCGGATCCGAGCAGGCGGCGCAGGGCGGCGGGGTTCCTGGCGTCGTACTTGGCCAGCATGTCGTTGTTGGCATAGCCGGCGGCCGTGGTCAGGATGGCCTGATACGCCTTCGGGAGTTCTTTCCACTTGGCCTGGTTGACGAAGAGGTGGATCGCGGGACCACCCTCCCAGAAGCCCGGATAATAGTAGTAAGGTGCGACCTTCGAGAAGCCGAGCTTCTCGTCGTCATAGGGGCCGACCCACTCGGCGGCGTCGATGGTGCCGCGCTCGAGCGACGGATAAATGTCGCCGCCGGGGATCTGCTGCGGCACGGCGCCGAGCTTCTGCATCACCAGGCCGGCGATGCCGGCGATGCGGATTTTCAGGCCCTTCAGGTCGTCGACGGTCTTGATCTCCTTGCGGTACCAGCCGCCCATCTGCACGCCGGTGTTGCCGGCCGGCATGCCGTACATGTTGTGCTTGGCGTAGAACTCGTTCAGCAGGTCGTTGCCGCCGCCCTGGTAAAGCCAGGCGTTCATCTGGCGGGCATTCAGGCCGAACGGAGCCGCCGTGCCGAGAGCAAAGGTCGGATCCTTGCCGAAGTAGTAGTAGGAGCAGGTGTGGCCCATCTCGACCGTGCCGTTGCCGACGGCGTCGGCGATCTGGGGCTGGCCGACGATTTCACCGGCCGCGAAGGGCTGGATCTGGAACTTGCCGTCCGTCGCTTCGGAAACGAACTTCGAGATGACTTCCGCTCCGCCGTAGATGGTGTCCAGGGACTTGGGGAAGCCGGACTGCAGGCGCCACTTCAACTCGGGCATGGACTGGGCGATGGCCGGGGCGGCCACGGCGGTCGCGGCGGCCCCGACCGCTGCAGCCTGCATAAACTGACGACGCTTCATTGGTTATTCCTCTCTGGATCGTGACTTTTGTCACTTGGGCCCTATTGACACTAAATTCGGTTGCGTCCGCAAGAAGCCTGGCGGCTCTATCGACTAATGATCTATTCGCCTTGTGAAAACGCGCTCGACCCTGCTCAGGAAAGCGGCACGTCGATGGCGCAGGCGACCCCGTCCGGATCGTAGCTCAGGCGCACGACGCCGTTCAGCTCCCGCGCCATGCCGTCCTGGATCAGTCGCGACCCGAACCCCTTGCGGGAGGGAGGTTCGACGGGCGGACCGCCGGACTCTCTCCAGTGCAGAGACAGGCGCGGCCCGATCGGATCAGTGATGACCGACCACGATAGGCGGACCTTGCCCGATCCATTGCTCAGGGCGCCGTATTTGAGGGCATTGGTGAAAAGCTCGTGCAGGACCATGGAGAGGCTGAGGGCCATCGGGGGCGAGACCCGAAGGTCGGGGCCTTCGGTCTCGATGCGGCTGCATCCCGCCTCGCCGGTCCGGTAGGGCATGCACGCCTCGGCCAGAACGTCCGAGAACGCAGCCCCCTCCCAGTTCTCCCGCGTCAGCACGTCATGGGCGCGCGCGAGGGCGAACAGGCGCGCCTCGAAGGTGGCGCAGGCGGAAGGCGAGGGCTGTGCGTTCTGCGTCCCGGCTCCGCGAAAGCTCTGCGCCGCCAGGGACTGGACCGTCGCAAGCGTGTTCTTCACCCGATGGTTCAACTCGTTGAGCAGAAGCCGTTGATGCTCTTCGGCGCGCTTCTGATCGGTGATGTCGATCTGGATCCCGTCCCAGACGATCCTGCCGTTCGGAAGCCTGCGAGGCGCATCGACGATGCGCTGCCAGCGGATCTCGCCGGTCTCGGCGTGGCGGATGGCGAACTCGATGTCGAGGGGCTTGAGCTGCGCATGCGCTTCCAGCTGCGCCCGATAGACGGGTTCGCGGAACTCGGGGAGGATGAGGTCGAAGAGAAGATTCTGATCGCCCGGGACTTTTTCAGCAGGGACGCCGTTGAGCCGCTCGCAGCTGGCGGAGACGTAGATGAAGCGCCGGCCTTCGTAACCGACGCCGTTGTCCATCTGATAGACCATGCCGAGGGGGAGATTGTCGGCCAGGGCGCTGACCTGCGCGTGACGCTCGCGCATCTCCTCCTCGGCACGGCGGCGCTCCGTCCAGTCGCGGAAGCTTATGCCGAGGCCGTCTCGATAGGGAAAAACGCGGAATTCCAGATAATGCCCCTGGCGCCCGACGGCTTCGGTCTCGAAGGATTGCGCCTGCCCGGAAGCGAGCACCTCCTCGTAGCGCTGCCTGAGTTCGGTGCCCTCGAAGCCGGGGAACACGTCCCAGATCACCCTGCGCAGCATGGAATGGCGCGGCTCTCCGAAAAAGCACTCCGCCGCGCGGTTGATGTAGCTGAAGCGCCATTGATCATCGAGGGAGTAGAACGCGTCGCCGATGCCTTCGAGAACGACGGCGAGCTGCGCCTGCACCTTCGATTCGATCGTATGGGCGAGTGCCTGTTGCAGGGCGCTGTTCGGTGGGCCGTAGGATCGCTCGGACACCGAAGCCGCGAGATCGCCGGTGAGTTGCTCCAGATCGACGGTTGAGGTCAAAGCGGTGCCGGGCATGTGCATTGATGAAACATAATCACGAAACGACAGCTAACGCAACGTTTCTACGTTTCAAGGGGCATTCGCTCTGTGATTTGTGCCGGCTTCCCGTCCGATCGTCAGGAATGCAGGTCGTCCGCCGCGAATCAGGATTCCGGCTGAGCCTGGCCCTTGTCGAAGTTCGGGTTCTTCGGAACGCTGAAGGCCTCCGCGGCGCAGATCAGCATGAACAGGGCGATGACGCCGCTGATCTCGGCCACGCTCACGAGGATGGAAGAAGGATCGCCCAGATAAGCGAAAGCGCCCATGACGAGCGCGGAAACAGCAGCCCAAAAGAGCATGGGCCTTCTCCCCTGCGATGCTTGATGCGCACACATAACGGCTTAGGTCCCCATAAGTTCCTAGAGCCGGGCTGAAAGATTCCTGAAACATGTCGTTACGGCAAGGGGGTAACGCCCTAATTCCCGACATTCGGTGAACTTTTTCAATTCGGACGTCCCATGCGCCCCCTCATTCATCGAATTGTCCGAGATCTCGACGCTCCGGATCCCTCGCTCCTGGCGGCCGCGCGGCAAGCCGCGGCGCGGGGTGAGGGTGCCCATGGGGCGCTCCTCGCGCGCATTCCCGCCTTTCAGGCCATCGAGCAGGCGCCGCCGAAGCAGCCGCATCCCAGGTCCGGTTCGTTGAGGATCGCGGCCTTCAATAGCGAGCGCCTGAAGGATCGGCCGGCGGTCCGCCGCCTCATGAGCCGGGCCGGCGCCCAGATCGTGCTCCTCAGCGAGGTCGATCTCGGCATGGCCCGCTCCGGCAACACGCACAATGTCCGCGATCTCATCGCCGGAACGGGGGAGGGCTATCTCTACGGCGTCGAGTTCGTGGAACTGGATCTCGGAGACCAGCAGGAGATGCGCGACCATGCGGGCGAGCGGAACGCCCGCAGCCTCCATGGCAATGCCATCGTGAGCGGAATGGCCCTGGAGGAGCCGCACCTGATTCCCCTTGAGGAGACCGGGCTCTGGTTCTCGGGCTTCAAGGGCGCGCAACGCCGAATCGGCGGGCGGATGGCGCTCGCAGCCCGCGTGTCTGGTGCGCCCAAGCCGCTCTGGATCGTCTCCACACATCTCGAGAGCAAGACCGATCCGGCGGATCGTCGGGCACAGATCCAGACCCTTCTGCACGCCCTCGATGCCATCGCGCCGAACGAGCCCTGCGTCATCGGCGGGGACTTCAACACCAAGGCCCTGCCGCGCGGAGAGAGCGAACGGCACTTCCTGCTCGATGCGCCCGAACGCGACGAGCCGCTGTTCGCCGACCTGCTGGCTGCGGGCTTCGCGTGGCAGGGCGCGAATCTGGCTCTGCCGACGCAGACGCCGGGGCGGACGAACAAGCACAAGCCACCCTTCGCAAAGCTCGACTGGCTGGTCGTGCGCGGTCTCACGGCCGCGCATCCGCAGATCGTGCCGGCGCAGGACGAGCAGGGCAGGGCGCTGTCGGATCACGAGATGATCACGGTCGATGTGAGCTTCGGGTGAGCGATCGTTTGAGAATTCTATAGTAAAGTCAGGGTCTTGGTGTGGCGCGCGTCGCAGCGTACACTAGACCTTAGTAAGACCGTGCAAGCATTCAGTCGAGATCATCTTGAGCCCTCGGTGTAGCTTGACGCTTCGACATGGATGTTTTTGTTTAATTTATCGTATGTTCCAATTTTGATCGCGCCGGAGTGTAACATCATCCTACTATCTGTCGGCTAGGAGAACTTTCCGTAAACATTCCTGAAATGGGAAGAGATTCGATCCGTCGGCGCCGACTCGCTCTTCGGCTGTGGATGAAAGCCCACGCGAAACGGGATGGGACAGCGCAAACCCTTATTGTGCCTCGCGTCGCCGCAATGTTTCAAAATCACCTTGACAGCGTGACGCTCTTAGAGTACAAAACGTGAACACTGACGAAGTGTGAATGCAGCCCCCGCATCACGGTTTCGGTGTTCCTTCACCGCCCAGAGCCTCCGCCTGGGCGGTTTTTTATTGGCTTAATCATGCCCCAGAGAATCGAAGTCACCGACGAGCAGAGACAGCAGGCCTGGGAGATCTATGCCCGCCAGCCAAGCAAGCATCTGCCGGACATTCAGGAATTCCTCGGCGTCAGCGCAGGCACCTTCGTGCGGATGCGCCAGCGCTGGGGCTGGCCGTCGCGTCAGGTCGCGCTCAATGAAAACGCCTTGACCAAGGCCGCGAAGAACGAGGGCGGCGTCGCGGGTCTTCACAGGGCCGCTGCGGCATCCGTCAACGATGCGGCCCGGGCTCTCGCCCAGGCGACCCGCGTGCAGATCGACGCGCTCATGGACGAGCAGCGTACCGGACGCGCCAAGGATCACGACAAGACGGCCCGACGGCTCGCCTCCTACGCCAAGACGCTGGCGTCCGCCCGGGCCCTTCTTGAACAGGAAGGCTCACCGCTCGATGACAGCGAGCATCACGATAAACCACGACGCAGCCTCCACGAGCTGCGCGACGAACTTGCTCACCATCTTAACCGGGTTATTGCGGAAGAGGAGGCTCGCGGATGCGACGGCATCCTGGTCTGAAGACGATTTCGAACAGGTTCTGCGCCATTGGCCGATCCGTTGCCGGCCCGAGCAGCGGCTGCCGGGACTGGCACGCCAGCATGAGCCCTGGACGACATGGCTCATGCTCGGCGGGCGAGGGGCGGGCAAGACCCGTACCGGCGCCGAATGGGTGCGCGGCATCGCGCTCAGGCAGCCCGACTTCGCTCATCAATCGTCACGGCGCATCGCACTGATCGGCGAGACCTTTTCGGATGCGCGCAATGTGATGGTGGAAGGCCCCGCGGGCATTCTTTCCATCCATGCGCGTCATGAACGCCCCGCCTGGTCGCCGTCCTTGCGCAAGCTCGAATGGCCGAACGGCGCTGTGGCTCATGTGTTCTCGGCGGAGGATCCGGATTCCCTGCGCGGCCCGCAATTCGACGCCGCCTGGGCCGACGAGCTCGCCAAATGGAAGCACGTGGAGGAGACCTGGGACATGCTGCAGTTCGGTCTTCGCCTCGGTGAGCATCCGCGCCAGATGGTGACGACGACGCCACGGCCGATTCCGCTCATCAAGCGCTTCCTCGCCGATCCGTCGGTGGCGGTGTCGCGGGTGCGCACGTCCGACAACGCGGAGAACTTGGCGCCCGTCTTTCTCGATACGGTCCTGCGCCGCTATGCGGGCACGCGTCTCGGTCGTCAGGAACTCGACGGCGACATCATCGAGGATCGTCCCGATGCCTTGTGGACCCGCGACATGATCGAGGCGAGCCGGATCGCCGCCGTGCCTGCACTCGCGCGCATCGTCGTCGCGGTCGATCCGCCCGCCTCCTCGTCGAAGCGTGCCGATTCCTGCGGGATCGTTGCGGCCGGCATGGACGAGAACGGCATCGCCTACGTGCTCGACGATGCGACGGCCGCGCACCTGAAGCCGCCGGAATGGGCCGCGAAGGCCGTGGCGCTTTACCGGCGCCTTGAAGCCGACGCGCTCGTCGTCGAGACGAACCAGGGCGGCGAGATGGCGACCGGCGTGATCCGCGAAGTCGATCCGTCCGTGCCTGTCATCGGCGTGCGCGCGACGCGCGGCAAGTATCTGCGCGCCGAGCCGGTTTCGGTGCTCTACGCGCAGAGCCGCGTGCGCCACGTGGGCGCGCTGCCGGAACTGGAAGACGAGCTGTGTGACTTCGGTCCCGGCGGCCTCACCTCCGGCCGCTCGCCCGATCGCATGGACGCGCTCGTCTGGGCGCTCACCGAACTGATGCTGAGGGAAAAGCGTGAGCCGAGGGTGCGGATGTTGTGATCGAGCGGGATGTATGCCCGTCATTCCGGGGCGAGCAGAGCGAGAACCCGGAACCCATCATCGCCGACGATGCAGATGGAGGCGCAACGCTGCTCGCTCTATCGGCGTATGTGGTGGCTATGGGTTCCGGGTTCCGCTGCGCGGCCCCGGAATGACAAAGCGAAACTAAAACGCCCCAGCCGAAGCACAGCGTTCACGCACATCTCCAGCCAGGGCGCCGTGACTCCCGTAGGGGCAAAAAGACGGAGCCACGATGCATAAGCTATGCGGCTCCGCACGATCCTCAACGCCCTCTCATGGAGTGAGTCTTTGGAGTATCGGGCCCGAAAGGGGACACCTCTTTCGAGCGTGATGCTTCAAGCTTCGATGAGGGAACCATTCGGAGATCGTGAATGGCGCTGCCGTTCGCCTGAAGGCCGGGGCGGATGGCAGTCCATCCGTGCCGCTCCGCCCCGCCATCTGCCTCATGTCGTCCCGAATAAACGATCAGGGCGACAGAGCTCGAGAAACTGATGGTCGCGCCAGCCGAGTGAGGAAACCAGCTCGGCTGGCGCGTGAATGTCGCCGGATGCCCCGCAACATCCGAAGATTACTCCAGGGCCTGTGACCATCCAATGACAACCCTGCGGAAATTGCCCGCTTCTTCATCACCGCATGCGGAAGTTGTCGGCATTCTGAAATGTCGGAAGGCAAGGAGCGCGGGTGTGGCGGTCTCCCTCACGTCATCACCGGGCTTGTCCCGGTGATCCCGATGACCTGAAACGCCGCGCGTCGCCGTTTTGGGATGGCCGGCGCAGGGCCGGCCATGACGTGCGGGTGTCGTGACGAGCCCGACCATAACATCAAGAAAGATATTCGGATCTTATCCCTTCATGCCCCTTACGGGCAGGAGATTTCCATGCTCAATCGATTGACCCGTTGGCTTCAGGCGCCGCCCGAGGCCAAGGCTTCGCGCGCGCAAAGCGCCGTTGCGCTCTATGTCGCCGGGCGCGCCGTGTGGACGCCGCGCGATTACGCGGCGTTGTCGCGCGAAGGATTCCAGAAGAACGCCATCGTGCATCGCGCCGTGCGGCTCGTGAGCGAGGCGGCGGCGTCCCTGCCGCTGATGCTCAAGAGCGAGGACCGCGACTTGTCGGCGCATCCGCTCCTGTCCTTGCTCTCGCGGCCGAATGCGCGCGAGACGGGGCAGCGGTTCCTGGAGAGCCTCTACGGTCACCTCATGGTGTCCGGCAACGCCTATGTGGAGGCGGTGAGCCTCGAGGGTGCGCCGCACGAGCTTTACGTCTTGCGCCCCGACCGGATGCGCGTGGTGCCGGATGAGGACGGCTGGCCGGGAGCTTACGAATATGCGGTCGGCACGCAGACCGTGCGTTTCGCGATCCGCGACGACGAGGCTTGTCCGCCGATCCTGCATATGACCCTGTTCCATCCGGCGGACGACCATTACGGCCTCTCGCCCATGGAAGCGGCCGCCACCGCGCTCGACATCCACAACGCGGCGGGTGCCTGGAACAAGGCGCTCCTCGACAACGCGGCGCGCCCGTCCGGTGCCCTCGTGGTCGGCGGCGCGACGCTCACCGACGCGCAGTTCGACCGGCTCAAGAGCGAGCTCGAAACCAATTATCAAGGCGCCGGCAATGCCGGCCGGCCGCTGCTCCTCGAAGGCGGCCTCGACTGGCGCCCGCTCTCGCTCTCGCCGAAGGACATGGATTTCGTCGAAGCGAAAGCGGCGGCCGCCCGCGAAATCGCGCTCGCCTTCGGCGTGCCGCCCCTGCTGCTCGGTCTTCCCGGCGACAGCACCCATGCGAACTACGCCGAAGCCAACCGCGCTTTCTATCGGCAGACGGTGATTCCGCTTGTGAAGCGCACGGCCGAATCGTTGTCGCATTGGCTCGCCCCGGCGTTCGGCGAAGCCCTGCGGCTCGAACCCGACCTCGACGCCATCGAGGCGCTGGCCGACGAACGCGAAAGCCTCTGGCGCCGCGTCTCGGCGGCGACGTTCCTGTCCAACGACGAGAAGCGCGAGGCCGTCGGATACGGGCGTAACGCTGGGCGGAAGGGGAAAGCGCGATAACGACAGGATCGTATGCGGCTCCCGCGTCATCACCGGCCTCGTGCCTGTGATCCCGTTGGCATGAAGCGCTGAGCTTTTCCGGATCGGGATGGCCGTGATAGGCCCGGCCATGACGTCGGAGGGCTTCCCAAGCTGACGGCTGACGAAGCGCCGCCGGGACAGATCGGATAGGGACGACAGGCGACCGGACATCGTCCGAACACTGATCATCCCAAGCCCCAGATCGGATCACTCACCACGCGCAGCCACCTCGACGGAGTTCTTGCGCAGGAACAAAACATGAACACATTCGACCAGATCACCGAGGCCGTCATCCGGCGCGGTGATCTTGCCCACCTCGCCCTGTTCGTCTGGGCGAGCGGGGCATCCGCTTTGCTTGCCATGACGTTGCGCGATCTGTTCGCGGCCAATCGCCGGTTCGACGCCTTCGTGCGCGAGCTGTCCCTCTTCAACCGCCGCCATTCGGGAGACCCCTCATGACCCGCTCCATCGCCCGCACGCCGCGCAAGCCGAAGGCCGCGCGGGACGGGCAGGGCCGAGCCGCGCTCGTGTTCCGCGACTTCGTGCGCCAGCTCGAAAAGCTCGACGTCAAACCGCAAAAGACCCTGCGCGGAGCCGCGCGATGAAACCGGGCCAGACCGTCATCCGGGAGCGCAAGTTCCTGCCCGAGCCGCTGAACGCGGTCGATGTCGACGGGGTGTTCGAGGGCTATGCCAGCCTGTTCGGCACCGCCGATCTCGGCAAGGACGTGGTCATGCCAGGCGCGTTCTCGGACTCCTTACGCAAACGCGGCGCGGCCGACGTGCGGCTGCTCTGGCAACACGATCCGGGCCAGCCCATCGGACGCTGGCTCCTCATCATGGAGGACCGGCGTGGCCTGCGCGTGCGCGGCAAGCTCAACCTGGCCGTGGAGCGTGCACGGGAGATCCACGCGCTCATGCGCGAGGGCGCGGTCGACGGGCTCTCCATCGGCTTTCGCGTCGAGCGCGCCCGCGCCGAACGGCCCACCGGCCTGCGCCGCCTGGAGAAGCTCGACCTGTGGGAGATCTCCATCGTGACCTTTCCCATGCTGCCCGACGCGCGGGTCGAAACCGTGAAACACACGGCGCCGAGGCTCGCCGCCGGCATCCGCAGGGCGACGGTGCGATTATTGTCCTGAACCTTGTCCGTAGGAGCGCGTTGGACACTCGCCCGCATGGTTCGCGGACGCGGCGGGCCCTTTCTTCATCCGGAAGGTGTCTGGGCTCCGCACATCTCGGGAGATTTCCATGAAGAAGCTCGCTTTCGTCGCACTCCTCGGCCTTGCGGCCGCGGCCTGCACCACCACGGAAGAGCGCGTCGGCGGCGCTGCCGTCGGCGCGGGCGTCGGCGCGGTGGCCGGTCCCGTCGGCGCCGTGGCCGGTGGCGCGGTCGGCGCGGTGACCGGTCCGACCGTTGCACGTTCGGCCCGCCGTACCGCCCGGCACATGTAAGCATTTCCCTCACGGGGAAATAAGCGGGCCCGCCTCTCGGCGGGCCTTTTTCGTTGAAGCATTCAAGATCGATTGATTGATATGATCCCAGTTGTAGACACCAAATCCATTTCCGACGACGTCGCCTCGGCCTTCGAGGATTTCGCCCGCGCCTTCGAGGCGTTCAAGGAGACGAACGATACGCGCCTGTCCGAGATCGAGACGCGGCTTTCGAGCGACGTCGTGACGGACGAGAAACTCACCCGCATCGACACCGCGCTCGACGACGCCAAGCGCCGCATCGACCGTCTCTCCCTCGAGCGTTCGCGCCCGCCCCTGGGCCGCGCGACGGACATGCCGCACGATCCGGCTAAAGGAGAGCACAAGGCCGCGTTCCATTCCTACATCCGTAGCGGCGAGGCCGCGGGCCTCAAACGGCTCGAGGAGAAGGCTCTTTCCGCCGGCTCCGGTCCCGATGGCGGCTATCTCGTGCCGGACACCGTCGAGACCGAGGTTCTGCGCCGTCTCTCCGCCGTCTCGCCGATCCGCGCCATCTCGTCGGTGCGGGTGATTTCCGGCGGTCAGTACAAGCGCGCCTTCTCGGTCGCCGGCCCGGCGACGGGCTGGGTCGGCGAGACGGCGGCCCGTCCGCAGACCGCGAGCCCGACGCTCTCCGAGATGAGCTTCCCGGCCATGGAGCTCTACGCCATGCCCGCCGCCACCCAGACCCTGCTCGACGATGCCGTGGTGGATATCGACCGCTGGATCGCCGAGGAGGTCGAGGCGGCCTTCGCCGAGCAGGAAAGCACCGCCTTCGTGTCGGGCGACGGCGTCAACAAGCCGAAGGGCTTCCTCTCCGCCGACCGCGTCGAGGAGGAGGTCTGGGAATGGGGCAAGCTCGGCACGGTGCGCACGGGCGGCGCGAGCTTCCCGGCGGACAATCCGTCCGACGTGCTGGTAGACCTGATCTATGCCCTCAAGGCGGGCTACCGCCAGAACGCCTCCTTCGTCATGAACCGCAAGACGCAGAGCACGATCCGCCGGTTCAAGGACGATAACGGCCAGTATCTCTGGGCTCCACCTGCGAGCATCGGCCAGGCCGCGACCCTGATGGGCTTCCCCGTCGTCGAGGCCGAGGACATGCCGGACATCGCGGCGAATGCATGCGCCGTCGCCTTCGGTGACTTCAAGCGCGGCTACCTCATCGTCGACCGGGCGGGCATGCGCGTGCTGCGCGATCCGTATTCCGCCAAGCCCTATGTGCTGTTCTACACCACGAAGCGCGTGGGCGGCGGCGTGCAGGATTACGCGGCGATCAAGCTGCTGAAGTTCGCGGCTTGAGGGGGCGCTCATAAACGGCCTGCGATCTTGCCGTGCCGTTTACCCACTTTCCACGTCATGGCCGGGCCTGTCCCGGCCATCCCGATCAGGTGAGGCTCGGCGTCTCATGCAATCGGGATCACCGGCACAAGGCCGGTGATGACGTGAGGAGGGGGGCGACCCTAATTCCCCGTCCATGCGCTGTTCACGGACTCGAGATGGCGCATGTTCGACGCAATCCAGCCGAGATGCTCGACGAGCGGGGTCACGGCCGTGAGGCCGCCGCAGGCGCTCCGCTCCCGGCTGCGGAGGGGGCCGCTCGACCAGCTCGTGATGCCGTAGAGAAGATAGCCCGACGGGGTGGCGGCGAGGATCGGCCCGCCGGAATCGCCCCGGCAGGCGCCGGCACCTGCCGTTTCCGCCAACCGGTTGCGGTCGGCGACGATCAGGACGCGGTTGGCCACCTCGATGGGGCCGAGCGATACCAGGTTCGTCTGGCGCAGGGTCCGGGCCGTGCGCTTCGACTGTTCGGTCAGCACGCCGAAGCCCGCGATCGTCACGCCGTCGCCGACGCCGATGCGGCCCGCCTGGGATGGGTTGAGGGGCAGGAAGTCGGGGCCGAGCGGGCGGTCGAGCTTGAGAATGGCGAGGTCGGTGCCGGGCTGCGTGCGCGGCGTGGTGCCGGGCACGAAGGTCGGGTGAACCGCGAGCGCGGCCACATTGAATCGCTGCTGCTTGAAAGCACGGTTGAGCGCGGTGACCCGGTAGGCGGCGCGGTCCGTCATGCAATGGGCGGCGGTGAGAACGAGGTCCTGCCCGACGATCACACCGGAGCAGAGTTCTCCGGTGGAACTCTCGATCGACACCACGGAGCGCCGCAATCCATCGGGGTCGCGCGAGGTGGCGCCTTGCAGGACCGCCCAGGCGGGAGTGGCGACAAGGGCGAAGACGGCAAGGGCGAGGGTTGGCAGTGCGCGCATGAAAGGATGATGCCGTGTGGGAGAGGGATTTTTTAAGGCAAGATCTTGGCGTTCAGGATAGTTCCTTTCCTTTGGGAAAATCTAGTTCCCGTTCCATGAGGCCGTCCGATTCCAGCCTTTCAGGATCAGGTCGATCCATTCGCGCTGCGGGCCGACGAGGATGCCCTGCGTCACGCCTCCGCAGCTCCGTCCTTTCGCGGGGGACGACCAGCTCGTGATCGCCGCGACTGAGGTTCCGGAGGCCATCGGGCCGCCGGAATCGCCCTGGCAGGCGCTTGCCGCGCCCGAGCCGTCCGCCCACAGCAGGATCCTGCTCGGACCATAGGGCTCGACAGCGGTCAGGGAGGCGGTGCGGAAGGTGCCCGAGCTCTTGGCCTCGCCCTCGCGCGCCAGGCCGTAGCCGCCGACGGTGACGGGGCTGTTCTTCGCGACGGTCGCGGTCGAGAGCGTTGCCCGCTCGAACCGCGTGGGCAACGCCTCGGGGATCCGCACCAGGGCGAGATCGATCGAACGCTGCCGGGTCTCGATGGCCTTCGCGTTGTAGCCGGGATGCACCGCCTTCGCGGCGGGCACGATCAAGACGGGCTCGCCGGTCTCGTCACGAAAATGCACCCGGTGTTCGGCGGCGCCCGTCACGCAATGGGCGGCGGTGAGCACCACGTCCTTCGCCAGCACCACGGCGCTGCATACGCCCCCGTTCGAACTCAGGACCATCACGCTCCGGCGGGCGAGGGGGCCTTCATCCTCGGCACCGCCGACGATGGCTTTCGCCTGTGCGGCCATGAGCGGCAGGGCGAGGCAGACAATGACCAGACGTTGCATGACTTAAAAGGATCCCTGTTCACGATGATTCCCATATTCATCAGCGGCCCCGCCGTCGAGCCCGTAACGCTCGGTGAGATGAAGGCCTATCTCCGCGTCGATGACGACGACGTCGCGCAGGACGACCTGATCGCGGGGCTCGTCAAGGCGGCACGGCTCATGGTCGAGGCCGCCTCGCGGCGCGTCCTGATCGAGCAGCGCTGGCGCGTGGTCATGGACCGCTTCCCCGCCGGAGGAGCGATCCTGCTGCCGATCTCGCCCGTGCTCGCGGTGGATCGCATCGTTGTGACGGATGCGTCGGGAGAGACATTCGACCTTCCGGCCGCCGCCTTCGAGGCGGATGTGCTGAGCGATCCGCCGCGCATCGCCGTCACCGATGCCCCGCCGACGGGCAAGCCGAGGAACGGCATCTCCGTCGAGCTGCGGGCCGGCTACGGAACCACCCCCGAGGCGGTCCCCGCCACCCTGAAGCTCGCGGTCCGCATTCTCGTGGCCCATTGGTTCGAGAGCCGGGGCGACGCGATCGGCGAGCAGATCCTGCCGCCGGAGGCGCTCGCCCTGGTGGCACCCTTCCAAAGGATGCGGATCTAACCCTCCACCATCGTCACCGGGCTTGTCCCGGTGATCCCGTGTCGACGAAACGCTGAGCCTCCCTGTGCCGGGACGACCGGAACGGGTCCCCGGACCAAGTCGGGGGAGGCCACGACGTGCGTTTCATCCACGCCCCCGATTCTCTCCAGGTATCATGAAACCCAAACCCATTCCCATCGGTGCGCGGTCGCGCCGGTTCGTGCTCGAAATGCCGCTGGAGCGGCCGGACGGGTTCGGCGGCGTCATCCGCACCTACACGCCGGGCCCCCAGCTCTGGGGGGCCATCGAAATGCTCTCCGGCACCGAGCGCATGCGCGCCGACCGTCCCGAGCAGAGTCTGACCCATCGCATCACCCTGCGCTATCGTGAAGGCGTGACAGGGGCCATGCGTCTCTCGGCGGGTCTGCGCCGCTTCGCCATCCGGGCCGCGTCCGATCCGGATGGATCGAAACGCGATCTCGTCTGCCTCGTCGAGGAGATGCGCGCATGACGAGCCCCGTGCTCGCGCTGCGCCGCGCGATCCTCGACGCGGCGGGCGCGGATACCGAACTGCGCGCGCTCATGGGCGGCGGCTTGCGTCTCTACGACGAGCCGCCGCGCGGCGCGGACCCGGTCTATGCCCTGTTCTCGGGCGTGCGCGCGACGGATTGGTCCACGGACCAGGACCGCGGCCATGAACAGAATCTCGGCATCGTCGTCTGGTCCGAACGCGGCGGCGCCCGGACGGCGCTCGCCGTCGCCGAGCGCTTCGACGCGATCCTCGACGGCGCGTCGCTGCCGCTCGACGGACACCGCCTCGTCAACCTGCGCGTCACGGAACTCGCCTCCGAACGGGACAAGGATAGCGGCCTCACCCGCGTGACCTTGCGCCTGCGCGCGGTGACGGAGGTGGTGTGAGGGGCGCTCAGAGCGCCCGGCATTCTTTTTCCTCATTCAACAAAGGACATCCCATGCCTGCTCAGAAGGGCAAGGACCTGCTCATCAAGATCAGCGACGGCGGCAACGGCTTCGTCGCCGTGGCGGGCTTGCGCACGCGCCAGATCGCCTTCAATGCCGAAACCGTCGACGTGACCCATGCGGAATCCGCCGGGCGCTGGCGCGAGCTGCTCGCCGGCGTGGGCGTGCGCCGCGCGTCGATCTCCGGCTCCGGCGTGTTCAAGGACGAAGCCTCGGACGCACGCATGCGCCAAGTCTTCTTCGACGGCGACATTCTCGCCTACCAGATCGTCATTCCGGATTTCGGCCGCATCGAAGGACCGTTCCAGGTCACGAGCCTGGAATATCGCGGCGACCACGCGGGCGAGGTCACCTTCGAGATGGCGTTCGAATCCGCCGGCGCGCTGACATTCGTGGCGCTGTGAACGGATGTTCGATGGCGCGAGCGTCATCAAAACCCAACACGTCGCCACCGGCCTCGTGCCGGTCGTGACGTAGCAGGTGTCATCCCCGGCGCACGCAGTGCGGGAAGGGGATCCACGATCAAGCGCTGCGCGGGTGGATTCCCTTCCCGCGGCTGACGCTCCGGCCGGGAATGACACTCACCCAAATAGAGGAACGACCATGCCCAACAGACGACGGGGCGAGGTGGCGCTGCAGCTCGGCGAGACGCGCTATACCCTGTGCCTCACGCTCGGCGCGCTCGCGGAGCTCGAGGAGGCTTTCGGCGTGCAGGATCTCACGGCGCTCGGTGAGCGGTTCGGGTCGGGCCGCCTGTCGAGCCGCGATCTCCTCGCGCTGCTCGGCGCCGCCCTGCGTGGCGGCGGACAGGCGTTGAGCGACGCGGAGGTGGCAAAGCTGCCGCTCCACGACGGCATCGAGCCGGTGGCCGCGGCCCTTGCCGATCTTCTCGTCGCCACCTTCGGCGGAGGCGATGCATCGCCAAACCCTCGTTAGCGCATCGTTCGAAGCCGGACGGTGCGCTAACGAGGAAGGGGAGCATCGTGCCCGATCCGCGCAGCGCAGAATGTGAGCCTGACGCTTTCCCCTGGGACGACGTGCTGGCCCTGGGCCTCGGCATCCTGCGTTGGAGTCCGGACGCCTTCTGGCGCGCGACCCCGCGCGAATTAATAGTGGCCTGGGAAGGCTTGCATGGCAGACGGAAAACCGGCCCCGCACTCAGCGGCGATCTCAGGCGGCTGATGGAGGCGTTTCCGGATGGGTGACGAGGATTCCCTGGGCGATCGTGGAGAAGACAATCGATGAAGACCGCGAACGCCAGCTCACCGCGCTCATAGTTCAATTCCAATAATAGGGTTGGACTGCAATGGTCTTGGGGCCACGCTTGTGTACGATATCAGTGCTCCCGATGAAAGTTGCTCCTTTCGACTCTGCGCAAAGGATATAAAGTTTACGGTATCGTTCAGTTGCAATGATGCCGATCTTGATCGGTGCAACTTCTTTCGCAACCTCGTATTCGCAAGTCTTGTCTACTCGTTTCCATTCAGCCTCTTTCAGCGATCCTGTTTCAAAGAGAAGCTGAGGTCTTTCTCCCTTGTCGGCACATCCCATAGACGCCGACAACATCAGAGCTATTGTTGAAGATCGTAAAACGCCTTCAAACCCCAAAGACCAACCCGCCGTAAGTCCGAACGATGAGAAAGAGAAAGATCGCGCCCGCCAGCTGAATACTCTCATCGGCCTCTCCGAAAAGTTCGGCGACTCCCTGTCCAATGTTTTCGCCAAGGATATTGCGGAAGGCATCAAATCTGATGTCTCTCATGTGATCAGGATAGTGTTTCTAACTTGCTTTGCCCTCAATGCTCTTCAACGTATTTTACTCCTTTGAGATCAAGGCACATCACGTAGACACGTAGCCAGGGATAATAAGCGTATCCGGGTTTGACGGACGCAGTTGCCTTCTCAGCTTCGTATGAACACTCCCTTTTGGCTTGCTTGAGTTCTGCGTCGGAGAGTTTCGAAATGTAAACCGGCTCAGGCCGCTTCGACGTTGTGCAGCCAGCCGCCACGCACCCTAGAAGGAGAGCAGTCGTGAAGGATCCTCTTAATCCAGAGAAAATGACCCCTGCCGAGAAGGCAATCGATGAAGACCGCGCCCGCCAGCTGACTACCCTCATTGGCCTCTCCGAAAAGTTCGGCGACTCCCTATCCAATGCTTTCGCCAAGAACATCGCGGAAGGCAAGAAATTTGATAACGTTATAAAGTCAGTTCGCCAGTCTCTTGTGGAAAGCGGGCTGCGCCTGGGCTTGGCACCCCTGCAGCTGGCTCTGAGCCAAAGCATCAAGGGCATGATGGCGGGGTCCCTGCAGGGATCGCTGCCGCTCGATGGCGGCGGCCTGCTAGACGGGGTCGTCAAGGGGCTGGGTTCGGCCCTCGGCTCCCTGTTCGGCGGGGGAGGGGCCGCTTTTGCGAAGGGCGGTGCGTTCTCGCGCGGCATGGTGATGCCGTTCGCGCAGGGCGGGGTGATCGGCGCGCCGACCTATTTTCCGCTCGGGCGCGGGCTCGGCCTCATGGGAGAGCAAGGCGCCGAGGCCGTGATGCCGCTGGCGCGCGGGCCGGACGGACGCCTCGGCGTGCGCGGCGCCGGAGGAGGGCGGCCGCTCTCGGTGACGGTGAACGTTTCGACGCCCGATGCGGAGAGCTTCCGCCGCTCCGAGGCGCAGGTTTCCGCCGCCCTGGCCCGGGCGGTCGCGCGCGGTCAGCGCGGAATGTAGTTCTTGTTCAGCCGCCCGCGCCGTCGAGCATCGCCATGATCTCGTCCTTGAGCTGCAGGCGGCGGCGCTTGAGGTCTTCCTCGGCCTCCTCGGTCCTGGGCTCCACCCGGGTCTCGATCCGGTGGATGGTGCGGTTCAGCTCGTCGTATTCGTCATAGAGCCGCGCGAAGTGGTTGTTGCTCGTCTTGAGCTGATGGATCCGGTCGCGCTTGTCCGGGAAATCGTCCGCGAGGTCGTTGGGAGCGTTGCTCATCGCCTGCCACCTCCTTGTCGTTCGGGCTTCGCGACATCAACGCCACCCCGGCTTTTTTCGTTTCATCTTTCATCAGGGAGGGATCATGCCCTCGGATTTCCACGAGGTCCGCTTTCCGCTCGACGTCAGCCTCGGCAGACGGGGCGGGCCGGTGCGGCGGACCGATATCGTCACGCTCTCGTCCGGCCGCGAGCACCGCAACAGCCGCTGGGCCGGGTCCCGGCGCCGCTACGATGCTGGCCTCGGCGTCCGGACCCTGGACGCGCTACACACGGTGATCGCCTTCTTTGAGGAGCGGCGCGGCCGTCTCTACGGCTTCCGTTTCCGCGACCGGACCGACTGGCGCTCCGGCTCGCCGTCGACCGAACCGACGCCGCTCGATCAGCGCATCGGCACCGGCGACGGACAAACGTCGAGCTTTCCGCTAATGAAGGCCTACGGCTCGTCCTTCGCGCCCTACAGCCGCCCCATCGCCAAGCCGGTGGGCGGAACGGTGCGGGTGGCGGTGAACGGGATCGAGCGGAGCGCCGGCACGGGCTTCAACTGCGATCCCACGACGGGAATCGTGACTTTCACGGCCGCGCCGCCCGCCGGCGCCATCATCACGGCGGGGTTTGCCTTCGACGTGCCGGTGCGCTTCGACACAGACGAGCTCGACATCGACCTCTCCACCTTCGACGCCGGCGGCATCCCGCAGATCCCGCTGATCGAAATTGTGCCCTGACGATACGCCGCCATCATCCCAGCCCGGAATGACACCCTCCACGCCATCACCGGCCTTGTGCCGGCGACCTCGATCCGAATTGCGCTGAGCCATGCAGCATCGGGATGGCCGGGACGGGCCCGGCCATGACGTCGTGCGTCCTCCCAACCTCCGCATCCACGAATCGAAATTCATGCGCACCATTCCTGAAAACCTCGCCGCCCATATGGCCGCCGGGGCGACGACGCTCTGCCATTGCTGGAAGCTCATCCGGCGCGACGGAACGACGCTCGGCTTCACCGATCACGACCGCGATCTCTTCTTCGGCAGCACCCTCTATGCGGCGCGAACAGGCTTGGAGGCCGCGGAGGTCACGGCCGAACTCGGCTTCGCCGTCGGCGGCGGCGAGGTGTCGGGCGCGCTCGTGTCCGCGGGCCTCACCGAGGACGACATCGCGTCCGGGCGCTACGACGACGCCAGCGTCGAAACCTGGCTCGTCAACTGGAACCGGGTGGAGGAGCGCCTGCTCCTCGATATCGGCTCCATCGGCGAAATCCGGCGCGCCGACGGCGGTTTCATCGCCGAGGTGAGGGGGCTCATGCATCGGTTCGACGAGGAGCGCGGCCGCCTGTTCCGTGCCACGTGCTCGGCGGATCTCGGCGACGCGCGATGCGGCATCAATCTCGCTTCGTCCACCTACGGCCAGGTCGGCACCGTCACGGCAACGGACGGAGCCCTGACCCTCGCGGCCTCGGGCGTCGGCTTTTCGGACGGCTGGTGCACGGCCGGCCAACTCACCTGGGTCAGCGGCGCCAATGCCGGCCTGTCGGTGGAGATCAAGGTGCACCGCGCGATCGGCGGCACGGACGAGTTCGACCTCTGGCAGCGCGCGCCGCAGACCATCAGCGTCGGCGACACGTTCCGCGTCACGGCCGGTTGCGACAAGACCCATGCCACCTGCCGGTCGAAGTTCAAGAACGCCGTCAACTTCCGCGGCTTTCCGCACATGCCCGGCAACGACTTCATCATCCGCATGCCGCAGCAGGGGGAGCCCGGCCTGGACGGCGGGAGCTTCTTCCGGTGAGAGCCGCAGGTCGCGGCGATCTCAAGGCGGCCTCGTCCCAAGACGTTGTTTGTAGAAGCCATCCCCCACGTCATGGCCGGGCTCGTCCCGGCCATCCCGATTGTGTGAAGCGCCGCGCCTCACCGGATCGGGATCACCGGCATAAGGCCGGTGATGACGTCGAGGGTTGGGTTTCGGCCGAATCTCAGAATGACGGTCTCTCGTTTGCAAGCGATCATGAACATGACCCAACCCAACCTCATCCTCGCCGAGGCCCGGTCCTGGATCGGTACGCCTTACAGGCACCAGGCCTCGCTCAAGGGCGTCGGCTGCGATTGCCTCGGGCTTTTGCGCGGAGTTTGGCGCGGCGTCATGGGCCGGGAGCCCGAGCTGCCGCCGCCTTACTCGCCCGATTGGGCGGAAGCCGGTGCCGATACGCTCGTGGCCGCGGCGCGAAGATACCTCGTCGAGATCGCATGCGACGAGTTCGCGGCGGGCGACGTGCTGCTGTTCCGCTGGCGCCCGACCATGCCGGCCAAACATTGCGCGATCGCGACCTCGTCCGACGCCATGATCCACGCCCATGACGGCGCATCGGTGGCCGAGGTCGCATTCCATCCCTGGTGGCGGCGCCATCTGGCCTACGCCTTTCGCTTTCCGGACGCACATTGATGGCAACAATCGTTCTTCAAACCGTCGGCGCCGCAGTGGGCGGCATGATCGCCGGCCCCATCGGCGCCATGGCCGGTCGCGCGCTCGGCGGCCTTGCCGGGGCGGCCATCGACAATGCGTTGTTCAGTGGCGACAACACCAAATACGTGGAGGGACCACGCCTCAAGGACATCGACGGCCTGACCTCCACGGAAGGCGCACCGATCCCGCGCGTCTACGGCCGCGCACGCATCGGCGGCCAGCTCATCTGGGCGACGCGGCTCGAGGAAATAGCGAATGCCGACCGGTCGAGTCAGGGCGGCAAGGGCATGGGCGGGCCGAAGACCGTCACCACCACCTATTCCTATTTCGCCAATCTCGCGGTCGGGTTGTGCGAAGGACGCATCGCCTTCATCCGCCGCGTCTGGGCCGATGGGCGCGAACTCGATCTCAGCACCATCACCATGCGCGTGCACACGGGCAGCGAGACACAGAGCGCCGACCCGCTGATCGTCGCGAAGGAGGGGGCGCAGAACGCGCCCGCCTATCGCGGCTTGGCCTATGTGGTGTTCGAGCGCCTCCCGCTCGCGGATTTCGGCAACCGGGTGCCGCAATTCTCTTTCGAGGTGGTTCGTCCCGTCGACGGGCTCAACCGCATGATCCGGGCCGTCTGCCTCATTCCCGGCGCAAGCGAGTTCGGCTACGACACGCTGCCCGCGACGCAGGTGCTCGATCTCGGCAAGACGCGGCCTGAGAATCGGCACCAGATGCAGCGCGACACCGACGTGGCGGCATCCCTCGATGCCCTGCAGGCTCTCTGCCCGAACCTCAAGCGCGTGTCGCTGGTGGTGAGCTGGTTCGGCGACGACCTGCGCGCCGGGTCCTGCCTCATCGAGCCGCGCGTGGACGTGAAGACCAAGGTCAATGACGGGGCCGCCTGGTCCGTGGCGGGCTTGACACGCGCGGATGCGAAGGCGGTGTCGCTCGTGGACGGATCACCGGCCTATGGCGGCACGCCCTCGGACGAAACCGTGAAGCGGCTGATCCGGAACCTGAAGGCGCGCGGGCTCGACGTGGTGCTCTATCCCTTCGTGATGATGGACGTGCACGCCGGCAATGATCTTCCCGACCCTTACGGCGGCACGGGCCAGCCGGCTTATCCCTGGCGCGGGCGCATCACCTGCCATCCGGCGCCAGGCCGGAGCGGCTCGCCCGATGGAACGGCCGCGGCGGCCGCGCAGGTCGAGCAATGGTTCACGCATTCATCCGGCTTCAACCAAATGGTCCTGCACTATGCCGAGCTCGCCGAGCAGGCGGGCGGCGTTCACGGCTTCATTCTGGGGAGCGAGCTCGTCGGCCTGACCCGCGTGCGCTCGTCATCCGGCGTCTATCCGGCCGTCACGCGCCTCAAGGCGCTCGCGGGCGAAATCCGCGACATCCTGCGCGCCTCCACGAAGATCGTCTATGCGGCGGACTGGACGGAATACGGCGCCCATGTGCTCGACGGCGGCGGCGAGGTGCGCTTTCCGCTCGATCCATTGTTCGCCAGCAACGACATCGATGCGGTCGGGATCGACTATTACCCGCCGATCTCGGACTGGCGCGACGGCCCCAACCATGCGGACCTGTCCGCCGCCCGCAACGTCTACGACGTGGATTACCTGCGTGCGCGGCTGGGAAGCGGCGAGGCCTTCGACTGGTACTATGCCAACGCGTCCGAGCGGGCCGCGCAGACGCGCCGCCCCATTACCGACGGGGCTTACGGAAAGCCGTGGATCTTCCGGGCGAAGGATCTCGTGTCCTGGTGGTCGAACCGGCACGTGGAGCGCGTGAACGGCGTCGAGATCGACGCGACATCCTGGTTGCCGCAATCGAAACCGATCTGGCTCACCGAGATCGGCGTTCCGGCCGTGGACAAGGGGCCGAACGGTCCGAACGTATTTCCGGATCCCAAGTCCTCGGAATCCGCCTATCCGCCGTTCTCGCGCGGCGTGCGCGACGACCTGGTTCAGGCGCGCACGCTCGAGGCGATCCTGTCGCGGTTCGATCCGGCCCAGAGAGGTTTCCTCGCGGAGTACAACCCGGCATCGCCGTCCTATAACGGGCGCATGGTGGACCCGGACAGCGTTTTCGTCTGGGCTTGGGACGCGCGTCCCTATCCGGCGTTCCCCGATTTCGACAGCGTCTGGGCCGATGGTCGCAACTGGGAGACAGGGCACTGGATCACCGGTCGCATCGAGGGGGCGGCGCTCGACCGGCTGATCGCGCGGATCCTGCGGGATTACGGCTTTGCCGATCCCGGCCCCATTCCCGTCGACGGCTTCGTGGACGGCTACGTGATCGACCGGCCCATGTCCGTGCGCGGCGCGGTGGAGCCGCTGCTGCGCCTCTTCGGCGTCGATGCGGTCGCGCGCGGCGGGAGCATCGCGTGGCAGGGGCGCGGCGGGCGTGCGGTCGTGCATCTCGCGAAGGATGATTTCGTGCTCGGCGACAAGGAGCCGTCGCTCAAGCTCACCCGCGCGCAGGAAACCGAACTGCCCCAGCAGGTAGAGGTCGGTTTCATCGAAGTCGATACGGATTACCGCCGGGCCACAGTGGCCTCCCGCCGGCTCTTCGGGGCGAGCCGCCGCGAGGCGAGGGCGGACAGCGCCGTCATCACCCGCCGCGCGGAGGCGCAGCGCCTCGCCGATACCTGGCTGCAGGATTTGTGGGCCGGGCGCGAAGGTGCCGAGTTCGAATTGTCGCCCCGGCGCATGGAGCTGGAGCCGGGCGACGTGATTGCGGTGCCGACCGATGCGGGCGAGAAGCTGCATCGCATCACGCGCATCGCCGACGGCCCGACGCGGAAGATCAGCACCAGGGCCGTGGAACCTGCCGTCTTCGAGCGGCCGGGCTCGTCCGTCGAAAAGCCCGTCCGGCATCCGCCGCCCGTGCCCGGCAAGCCGGCCGCCGTGGTGCTCGATCTGCCGGTGGCGTTCGGCGATCCCGCGCCTCTGCAATATGTCGCGGTGGCGGCCGATCCCTGGCCCGGTGCCATGACGATCTGGCGTTCCGCCAATGGGGCGAGCTTCGCGCCCGTCCGCGTTCTCGACCTGCCCGCCGTGATCGGGCGGACGAAGACGGCGCTCGTTCCGGGGCCGCTCTGGCGCTGGGATCCGTCCGCCGTGCTCGACGTGGAGATTTCCTCCGGCGCCTTGAGCGCGATCGACGACGAGGCCGCTCTTGGCGGCCGGAACCTCTTCGCACTGCAAGGCCCGGACGGCCGTTGGGAGATCCTGTCCGCCGCGCGTGCGGAGATGATCGGCGAGCGCGTATACCGCCTTTCGCGTTTGCTGCGCGGCCTCGCCGGATCCGAACCCGAAGCCGGCCGCATCGTGACCGCGGGCGCGCTCCTGGTCAAACTCGACGAGGCGGTTGTGCCTCTCACCACGAGCCTTCAGGATCTGGGAGGCACCTGGCGCTATAGGATCGGCCCCTCGGGCCGGGACCACGGGGATCCCGCCGTTACCGAAATCGTCGCGACGGTCGGGCGGGACGCGCTCAAACCCTTCAGCCCAGTTCATGTCTCGGCCCGTCGCGAACCCGGCGGCATTCGCCTCGCATGGGTTCGCCGCACCCGCCGCAACGGCGACAGCTGGGAGACCATCGATGTTCCGCTGGCCGAGGATGCGGAGCGCTACGAGATCGACATTCTCAATGGTGGCGCGGTCTTGAGGACGCTGACGAGTGCGCAGCCATCCATCGTTTACGGCAGCGCCGAGGAGACGGTCGATTTCGGCGGGCTTCAATCCACGCTCACCGTGCGGATCGCGCAGATGAGCGCCGTGGCCGGGCGCGGTTTCGAGCGACGCGTCACCATCGACATTCGCTGATCTGAAATCGACACTCTCCACGTCATGGCCGCGCCCGTCCTGGTCCTTCCGTTTGCAAGAGCACTCCATGTCATCCCCGGCGGCCGGAGGCCGGGCAGCTGATCCAAGAGCAAGCGTAACGCCAGGAAATCCCTTCCCCTCCGCTACGCTTCGGCCGCGAATGACACCGTAGAGCCTCAGGCAATCGTCATCTCCTCCCCGGATCAGGTCCGGAGAGGAGATGACGCGTGAGGGCGTGTCCCCGGCGATTTTCCGCATTGTCCTATCAGAGAAAAATTCATTCCATGTCGTCGACATCTCATCTCGCCCTGCCGCTTCTCGCGGCAGCGCAGGCGCAGAAGCACGTCACCCACAACGAGGCGCTCGCCTGTCTCGATGCGCTCGTCCAGCTCGCGGTCAGGGAGCGCAACCGCACGGTGCCGCCGGCGGCGCCCGAGGAGGGCGACCGTTATCTGGTCGGAGCCGGAGCGACCGGGGCCTTCGCCGCCCGCGAGGGACATGTCGCCCTGTTCGATCTCGGAAGCTGGCGCTTCTTCATGCCGAATCCGGGCTGGCTGGCCTATGTGGAGGCCGAGGATCTTTTCGTCGTCTTCGATGGCGACGAATGGAAACCGTTCGGGGTGGCTCCGGACGCCATCGACAATCTGCAGCGTCTCGGGCTCGGCACGACGGCGGACGACCTTAACCGCCTGTCGGCGAAACTCAATGCGGCGCTCTTCACCGCGCTGAACACCGATGAAGGCGGCTCGGGAGACCTGCGCTTCGTGCTCAACAAAAGCGCGGAAGCGAGGGTTCTGTCGCAGCTCTATCAGCGCGGCTACAGCGGACGCGCGGAAACCGGGCTGATCGGCAACGACGATTTCGGCATCCGGGTGTCGGCCGACGGGAGCGAATGGCGCGATGCGCTGCGGCTCGATCACCGGACGGGCGTTGCGTTCTTTCCCAGCGGCCTCGCCAACATGCCGGGAGCGAACGTCCTGATCAATTCCGCCTTTCTCGTGAACCAGCGCAGATTCCCGGGCGGTGCCCTGGCCGCGGGAATCTACGGCTTCGATCGCTGGAAGGGCGGTCCGGGCGGCTGCGTGGCCAGCCTTGCGGCCGATGGTGCGATGACGCTCTCCGGTGCGCTCGACCAGGTGATCGACGTTGCTCACGCGGCCGCCGAGTTCGGCGCGGCGAGTTTCGCGGGCGCGACCCTGACGCTTTCCGTCGAGGATCCCTCGGATCCTCTCCCCGTCGTCATCGGCTCGAAGGCCGCCACGATTTCTGCCGGGAGCGGACGCCGCTCGGCGAGCGTGACGCTCGACGGCACGGAAACGGGCAACATCACGGTCCGGCTCCTGCCGTCGGGCCCATGCTCCTTCAAACGCGTCAAGCTGGAAGTCGGAGCCTACGCGACGCCATGGGCCGGAGTTCCTCTCGACATCGAGGAACTCCGCTGCCGGCGCTATTACCAGCGCCTCGCCGTCAGCGGCGGAGCGCCCGCAATCGTCGGCGCGCTCGGGCAGCGCGTGGCGAGCACGAACATCGATCTTCCCTGGACGCTGCCCGTGCCGATGAGGGCCGACCCTGTGGTGACGACGAGCGCGTTCACCTGGGCGAACGGATTTCCGGCCGGCAACCAGGTCGGCTTCTACAACAACAGCGGATCGGCCTGGATATCGCTCTCGGGAGCCCTGACGGTGACGACGCTGACGGGTGCCGGTCCATCGGCCTTCGTGCTGAGGCTGCAGGCCGGCGTGTCCTTCAGTGGCGTCGCGGGGGCTGTCGGCGTCCTTTATATGGGCAATCAGGCTTTCATCGCCCTGCAGGCGGAACTGTGAGGAACGCGTATGAAGGCTTCTCCATCGCGTTTCGAGAATGCGGTCGACCATGTGCTCAGGCACGAGGGTGGGTTCGTCCAGCACCCTCGCGATCCGAGTGGCGCGACCAAATTCGGCATCACCCGTGAAACCCTTTCCCGGGCGAGAGGTCGCCCCGCCTCCGTCACCGATGTCCGCCGCCTGTCCAGGCGGGAGGCGGTGTCCATCTATCGCCAGCTTTATTGGGATGTCGTGCAAGCCGATGCGCTGCCGGCGGGGCTCGACCTCGCGGTCTTCGATCTCGCGGTCAATTCAGGGCCCGGGCGCGCCGTAGCGATGCTGCAGGCCTCCCTCGAGATCGAGGCGGACGGGATCGTCGGGCCGATCACGCTGCGTGCCGTGCACGACGCCGATGTCCCGACGATGATCCGCCGCCTCACGAAAGCCCGCCTGGGCTTTCTCGGCCGCCTCGCCACCTGGCCCGTGTTCGGCCTGGGCTGGCGCCGGCGCGTCCTCGCCGTCGAGCAGGAGGCTCTCCGGCTCGCATCACCTGCATCCTCTTCTTCAAGGAATGTCTGACATGTTCGATAGCAAGACCATCCTGGCCAGCCGCACCGTCTGGGCCAATCTCATCGGGCTCGCGGCCCTGCTTCTCGGCCTGTTCGGCTTCGATGGCTCCGCCCTCGCCACCGGGGCGTTCGAGGAAGCCTTCGTGCAGCTCATCGCGGCCGCAAGCTTCATCGCCTCGACCGTTTTCCGGATCCTGGCCACGAAACAGATTCTGAATTAGAAACATTTTCAGGGGGATGGGGCCGATGTCCTGGCACGAAATCGGCCCTTAAAGCATTCAGAATTTGTTCATTGCGGCAAGGTCATGGTCATTTCATGCGTCTGGTTGGGCTGGTCATAGCATTATGGGGGATGACGGGGGCGGCGTTCGCGCAGAGCCCGGCGGCTGCCCTGAAGAACTGTCTGCCTCCGCGCGAGATGCAGGAGGCCGTGGCCGCCAAGGGCGTCGTCGCTCCGGCATCCGCCGTGATGACGGCGCGGCGCCAGGTCCCAGGGGCGGATGTGGTCCGGGCCAGCCTGTGCCGCAACAGCAATGATCTTGTCTATGTGATCTCGGTCCTGCAAAAAGACGGTCGCATCGTGCAAGTGATGATCGAAGGCTCCTCCGGGCGCGTGAAGTCGGTCCGCTAGCGTACCGCGCGGACCCCAGGGTTCGGGCCGGTGAAAGTGGATCCGGTTCTTGCGCCCGAGATGGGCCGTTGAAGGAATTCAGCATCGGGGCAACCTGATGCCCTAGGGGAAGTTCTGACCGTGCGCCTACTCGTTGTCGAGGACGACAAAACCCTCAATAAGCAGATCGTGACTGCCCTCGAGCAGGCAGGCTACGCGGTGGATACCGCCATGGACGGCGAGGAGGGGCAGTTCCTCGGCGAGACCGAGCCCTACGACGCCATCATCCTCGACCTCGGTCTTCCCAAGGTGGATGGCGTGTCGGTCCTGACCGCCTGGCGGCGCGACGGGCGCAAGACCCCCGTGATCATCCTCACGGCCCGCGATCGCTGGAGCGACAAGGTCCAGGGCTTCGACGCCGGGGCCGACGATTATGTCACGAAGCCTTTCCACATGGAGGAGCTTCTTGCCCGCGTCCGGGCGCTTCTGCGGCGCTCGGCCGGCCATGCCACGAGCGAAATCGCCTGCGGCCCCGTGAAGCTCGATACCCGCTCCGGCCGCGTGGCCGTGGACGGCAACCCGGTGAAGCTCACGTCCCATGAGTACCGGCTCCTGTCCTACCTCATGCACCATACGGGCCGCATCGTCTCGCGGGGCGAGCTGACCGAGCATCTCTACGACCAGGATTTCGACCGGGATTCGAACACCATCGAGGTCTTCATCGGCCGCCTGCGCAAGAAGCTCGGCGTCGACATCATCCAGACCGTTCGAGGCTTGGGCTACCTCCTCGACGCGGGCCAGACCAAGACGTGAGCCGCCTGCCGTCGTTCGTGCGCCGCTTCGCCAGCCGGCCCATCGCGGTCCGGCTTGCGGTTTCCTCCGTCTTCTGGAGCTTCGTGATCCTGCTGATCGCGGGGCTCATCCTATCGACGCTCTATCGCGACAACACCGAGCGCGCTTTCGACCAGCGGCTCCTCGTCTATGCCAACACCCTCGCTTCCAACCTCGTCGGGCCGGGCGACCCCGACCGGGATCTCGGACCTATCGGCGATCCACGCTTCGAGCTGCCCCTGTCCGGCTGGTACTGGCAGGTGGCGCGCCCCAATGCGGCCTTGGCCGAGATCCGTTCCTCCAAGTCCCTATTCGGCGGTCAATTGCCGAGTCTCGCTTCCGGCGACAACCGTTTCGGCCAGATCCGCCGCGGCTACGGCAAGGCTCCGGACGACCGAAACCTGCGCATCATCGAGCGTGATATCGATCTCGGCGAGGATGGACGTTACATCATCCGAGTTGCCGGTCCGGCCGACGAGATCGACGTCGCGGTGCGGGACTTCATCTTCGCGCTCACGGTCACCTTCGCGCTTCTCGGCATAGGTCTGGGATTCACAACGCTGCTGCAGATCCGCTTCGGCCTGCGGCCTCTCGCCAATCTTCGCAGCGCGCTCGGCGCGATCCGGCGAGGCGAGGCGGAGCGGATTGCAGGCGAATACCCCCGCGACATTTCCCCGCTCGCCAGCGAGTTGAACCTTCTCCTCGACACCAACCGTGAAATTCTCGAGCGCGCCCGCACGCAGGTGGGCAACCTCGCGCATGCGCTGAAGACGCCGCTCAGCATCATCATGAACGAAGCCGAGAACGCGCCCGAGGATGTCGCCGCCAAGGTCCGCGAGCAGGCGACGACCATGCGCGATCAGGTCAATTACTATCTCGATCGCGCCCGTGCGGCGGCGCTTGCAGGGACGCTTGGAACGCTCACCGAAGCCGAGCCCGTCATCGCGGGCCTCGCCCGGACCTTCGCCAAGATCTATCGGGACAAGGAACTCGAGGTCGAGCTGGTCATTCCTTCCGATCTGCGTTTTCGCGGCGAGAAGCAGGACTTGGAGGAGATGGCCGGCAATCTCATCGACAACGCCGCCAAATGGGCCGCGTACAAGGTGATGGTGTCGGTCGAGATCCTGCGTGACGACGACCGGCCGCGCTTCCGTCTGCTCATCGACGACGATGGTCCCGGATTGCCGGAAGCGGCCCGGGAGGAGGTGCTCAAGCGCGGCCGCCGTCTCGATGAAACGAAACCAGGCTCCGGCCTGGGCCTGTCCATCGTGAGCGATCTGGCAGCCCTTTACCGCGGCACTTTGAGGCTGGACGCCTCGCCCGCGGGTGGCCTCAGGGCCATCCTCGAACTCCCCGGGGATAGGAGTTCGACTTAGGGACATTTACGCGTGACACCGTGCCACCGTCGTGCTTGAGGAGGACACGCAGTAAATAGGACTTTATGGTGATCTGGATCATTCTTCTGGCGATGACGGCGGCGGCCGTGATGGCGGTGCTTTGGCCGCTGTCGCGCCATTACGCCGTGGCACGGCAGGTGGATCCCGATACGCAGTTCTACCGCGAGCAGATTTCCGAGATCGAGCGTGACCTGTCGCGCGGCGTTCTGCTGCCCGGCGAGGCCGAAGCCGCCAAGGCGGAAGCCGGTCGACGGCTCCTGCGTGCAACGGGCCTGCATGGCGAGACGCTCGCGGCCGTGGGAGAACCAGCCCTGCGCCGCCGCCGCGCCGCTTCGACACTGGCCTTGTCGATCATCCCGATCCTGGCGCTCGCGACCTATGAAATCTACGGCTCGCCGCAATCGGTGAGCCAGCCCCCCGCCAGACAGGCGCCGCAGCAGGCCGACAGCATCGACCTCATGACGGCCGTGGCCCAGATCGAATCCCATCTGGCGAAGAACCCGCAGGACGGCCGCGGCTGGGAAGTGATCGGCCCGGTCTATCTGCGCATGGGACGCATCGACGATGCCGCGAAGGCCTATGAAGCCGCGGCCCGCTATCTGCCGCCGAACGCCGACCGCTTCGCGAATTACGGCGAGGTTCTGGTGATGGCCAAGGACGGCCTCGTCTCCGGCGAGGCGCAGGCCGCCTTCGAGCAGGCGCTCAAGCTCGATCCGGCATCGCCGAAAGCCCGCTTCTATCTCGCCCGCGCGGCCGTTCAGGACGGACAGCTGGAGAAGGCCAAGACGGCCTACACGGAGCTTCTGTCCTCGTCGCCTCCCGATGCTCCCTGGGTCGAGGCCGTGAAGCAGGAACTCGCCTCCCTCGGCGTTCATCAGGCGGCGACGGGTCCGGCCGGCGAATCGCAGATCGGTCCGGAGGCGATTGCCGGCATGGTCGCGGGTCTCGCCAGCCGCCTGGAGGCCCAGGGCGGAACGGCGGACGAATGGGCGCGACTGATGCGCTCCTATGCGGTTCTGGGCCAGCGTGATAAAGCCGTTGCTGCAGCTCGACGCGCCAGGGAGTCACTGGCGCAGGACAAGGACGCCTTGAACACCATCGATACGATGGCGCAGGAACTGAAACTGACCGACGCTCAGCCATGACGAGAAAACAACGCCGCTTGACCCTGATCGGAGTCGCAGGATGCGTCCTGGCGATCGCGCTCGGTCTCGTGCTCTACGCCATGAACGACACGATCGTGTTTTTCAATTCCCCTGCCGACATCCAGGCGAAGAACGTGCAGCCCGGGACGCGCATCCGCCTTGGCGGCCTCGTCAAGGAGGGGTCCGTCCAGCGCGGCTCCGATCAGCAGATCAGCTTCGAGGTCATGGACGCGCAGGCGGCGATCCAAGTGAGCTACAAGGGCCTGCTGCCCGACCTGTTCCGTGAGGGGCAGGGGGTTGTGGCAGAAGGCGTGCTCGTGAGCCCCAGCATGTTCCGGGCTGATTCCGTTCTCGCCAAGCATGACGAGAACTACATGCCCCGCGAGGTCGCCGACACTTTGAAGAAGCAGGGGCACTGGATGGGCGAGGCCAATGCCGTGCCCAAGCCGCAGTAAAGTAACGCAGTAGCAAGGGAGATCCCTCGTGTTGGTCGAGGCCGGACATTTCGCACTCGCGCTGGCGCTGGGGTTGTCGCTGATCCAGTTCATTGTGCCGCTCTGGGGAGCGCGCGCCAATGATCCCGTGCTCATGGCGGTAGCGCCGACGAGCGCACTCGCCGTGCTCGCCTGCATCGGTTTCTCGTTTGTGGCGCTGACCTTCGCCTATCTGAACTCCGATTTCTCGGTGCTCAACGTCGTCCAGAACTCCCATTCGGCCAAGCCCCTGATCTACAAGATTTCCGGCGTGTGGGGGAACCACGAAGGCTCGATGCTGCTCTGGGTGCTGATCCTCGCCCTCTTCGGCGGCGTGGTGGCGCTTGCGAGAAACACCGTTCCCCTGCGGCTGCAGGCGAACACGCTGGCCGTCCAGGCCTCGATCACCATCGCGTTCCTGCTCTTCATTCTCACCACGTCGAACCCTTTCACGCGCGTCATCCCGGCCCCGCTTGAAGGACAGGATCTGAACCCGCTGCTGCAGGATCCCGGCCTCGCGATCCATCCGCCGCTTCTCTACATCGGCTATGTCGGCTTCTCGATCTCCTTCGCCTTCGCCTGCGCGGCCCTGATCGACGGGCGCATCGACGCGGTCTGGGCCCGGATCGTGCGGCCCTGGACGCTCGGAGCCTGGGCGTTCCTGACGCTCGGCATCGCCATGGGCTCCTACTGGGCCTATTACGAACTCGGCTGGGGCGGCTGGTGGTTCTGGGACCCGGTGGAGAATGCCTCGCTCATGCCATGGCTCGCAGGCACCGCGCTCATGCATTCCACCGTCGTGATGGAAAAGCGCGATGCGCTGAAGGTCTGGACGATCCTTCTCGCCATCCTGACCTTCTCTCTGTCGCTCCTCGGCACGTTCCTGGTTCGCTCCGGCGTTCTCACCTCCGTGCATTCCTTCGCGGTCGATCCGGAGCGCGGAACCTTCATTCTCGGCATCCTCATCCTGTTCATCGGCGGATCACTGGCGCTCTTCGCCTGGCGCGCGCCCATGCTCAAACAGGGCGGCCTGTTCGCGCCGGTTTCCCGCGAGGGCGCGCTCGTTCTCAACAATCTCTTTCTCGCCAGCGCCTGCGCTACCGTGTTCATCGGCACGCTCTATCCGTTGGCCCTGGAGGTGCTGACCGGCGATAAGATCTCGGTCGGCGCGCCGTTCTTCAACTTCACGTTCCTGCCGCTGATCATCCCGCTGCTGCTGCTGCTGCCGCTCGGCCAGACGCTCGCCTGGAAGCGCGGCAACTTCCTCGGCACGGCCCAGCGTCTCTACACGGTGTTCGCCATCGCGCTCCTGGCCACCCTGGCGATGCTTGCCTTCCAGCACGGCGGCCCAGTGGCCGCGCCGCTCGGCGTGGGATTGGGCGTCTATCTGGTGCTCGGCTCCCTCAACGAGATCGTCACCCGGTCCTGGTCCGAGGGCACTCCGTTGTCCGTCGCCTGGCGGAAAGCGAGGGGCCTGCCGCGCTCGGCCTGGGGAACGGCCATCGCCCATGCGGGCGTAGGCCTGACCGTCATCGGCATTGCCGCGACGGCCTGGGGTGTCGAAGCCATCGGCAGCCTGAAGCCTGGTGGGCGTCTCGCGGCGGGCGACTACGAAGTGCGGCTGGAGCGGGTTACCCCGCGCGTCGAGGCCAATTATCGCGAGGACGTCGCGCTTCTGACGGTCATCGGTTCCGGCCGCGAGCTCGGGACCATCGAGACCATGAAGCGGCTCTACGTGACCCGCGGCATGCCGACGACCGAAGCGGGCATCATGACCATCGGGCTCGGTCAGGTCTATGCCAGCGTCGGCGAGATCCAGGCGGACGGGTCCATCGGCATGAGGCTCTATTACAAGCCGCTCGTCCTGCTCATCTGGATCGGCTCGCTCGTCATGGCGGCGGGCGGCGCCCTGTCGCTCACGGATCGGCGCCTGCGCATCGGCGCACCCGCTCGCGCCAAGATCGTGCCACCTACCGCCGTCCCTGCGGAGTAGGTCATGCGGTTCGTTCTCGCCCTCGTGGCGGCCCTTCTGGTCAGCGGTTCGGTCTTCGCCGTGCAGCCCGACGAGGTGCTCAAGGATCCGGCGCTGGAAAAGCGCGCCCGCGAGATCTCGTCAGGTCTGCGCTGCCTTGTCTGCCAGAACCAGTCCATCGACGATTCCGACGCGCAGCTCGCCAAGGATCTCCGGCTCCTCGTGCGCGAGCGTCTGGCGGCGGGCGACACGGACGGCCAGGTGCGCGACTTCCTCGTGCAGCGCTACGGCGAGTTCGTGCTGCTGAAGCCCACCTTCGGAACTCATACCCTGCTGCTCTGGCTGACGCCCGCGCTCGTCCTGGTCCTCGGCGGCATCGGCGCCTACGCGGCCATGCGGCGGCGCCCCCGTCTCGCGCCCGCTCTCGATGCCGAAGAGCAGAAAGCGTTGGACGACCTCCTCAAGCGGGATCGGAACGCCTGAAGGCCATCGACTGGAGCGGCTGAAAAAGCTGCAGCGAGCGGGGCTGCATTCCCCGCGTTAATCACGTCCGATCCTTTGTGTTGATCATGCCATTGTGTCGCGGTGCCAAGCTTGGCGCAGGCTGATATCGGGCTTTCACATCTCCCGATATCTCCCTGCGAAAGGTATGGTCGTGAAGCTTGCGGCCTATGGATTGTGTCTGATCCTTCTCGCGATGCCTTCCGCAGTTCGATCGAGTGAAAACCTCGTCGACAAGCGCGAGGCCTGCCGCGTCGAGGCGAGAAGCCGTATCGTGCCCAAGGGCAAGATCAAGGTCGACGATTACCGCCGCATCGTCCAACGCCGCGCGGCCTATGTCACGCAATGCATCGGCCGAACCATGGTGGCCCGCAGCAACGCGCCACCTCCGCCGCGAAGGGTGCTCGATGACGCGACGGCGGATGCCGGAGAGCCTGTCGTCGCATCGCGCCTCCCCAAGCCACGTCACGCGGCGGAGCGGGCGAAGCCATCCAGGATGAAAGCGGCCTCGGCGAGAGCGGGCAAGGCCGCGAAGCCGAGGGGCGCCAAGGCCAGGTCGCCGGCTCGCCGCGGGAAATGGGGCCGCTAAAGCCTCGAACTCAGTGGGAACTGGTCCTTGCGTGGAATGAAGCGGCACAACAAAACCTTAGAGCATCGGCACCCGAAACCTTACCAACAATTCATCTTCGGGTGAGCGTACCGTAAGGCTTGAACCCCCATCTTGCTCTCATGACGAACCAACAAGAGTTCTTCGAGGAGAGACAAGACATGTTGGACAAGGTTTCCACTCCCGCCCGCAAGCGCACCACGAAGTGGCTCGGCGCAGTGGCCGTAGCCGCGATCATTGCGGGCGGCGCCGTCGAAAGCGGTTTGATTGCTCCCAATCCGGCCCATGCCGAGCTGCGCTCCATGTCGCAGCCGATGCAGGGCATGCCGTCCTTCGCCGACATGATCGACCGGGTGAAGCCTGCCGTCGTGGCCGTGAAGGTCAAGGTGCAGAACGTGGCCGCCCAGGACGACGAGGACGGTCAGCAGTTCTCGATGCCCGACTTCCCGCCGGGCAGCCCGATGGAGCGCTTCTTCCGCCAGTTCCGCGATCAGCAGATGCCCGGCCGGGGCGAGCGTGGCGACCGCCAGCAGCGTCCGCGCCAGTTCGGCCAGGCCCTCGGCTCCGGCTTCTTCATCTCGGCCGACGGCTATGTGGTGACCAACAATCACGTGGTGGAGAACGGCTCCGAGGTCACCGTGACCATGGACGACGGCAAGGAGCTGAACGCCAAGGTGATCGGCACCGATCCAAAGACGGACCTCGCATTGCTGAAGGTCGATGGCAACGACTTCCCGTATGTGCGCCTTGCTCCGCAGAAGGCCCGCATCGGCGATTGGGTCCTGGCCGTCGGCAATCCGTTCGGCCTCGGCGGCACCGTGACGGCCGGCATCGTCTCGGCCCAGCACCGCGACATCGGCTCCGGCCCCTACGACGACTTCATCCAGATCGACGCGCCCGTGAACAAGGGCAACTCGGGAGGTCCGACCTTCAACCTGTCGGGCGAGGTCGTGGGCGTGAACACGGCGATCTACTCGCCGTCCGGCGGCAGCGTGGGTATCGCCTTCGCCATCCCGGCGAGCACCGTCGAGCAGGTCGTCGCCTCGCTCAAGGACAAGGGCTCCGTGACCCGCGGCTTCATCGGCGTGCAGATGCAGCCGGTGACCAAGGAGATCGCGGAGGCCATCGGCCTCAAGGAGCCCAAGGGCGCCCTCGTGGCCGAGGCCCTGAAGGACAGTCCGGCCGCCAAAGCGGGCGTCAAGACCGGCGATACCATCATCGCGGTCGATGGCGAGCCGATCAAGGAGGCCAAGGACCTGTCCCGGAAGATCGCGAACGTGGCCCCGGGCAAGACCGTGTCGCTCACGCTCTGGCATCAGGGCCAGGAGCGGACCGTGACCCTCGAGGTCGGGAGCCAGCCGAAGGCCTGATCCACATCAAGAGTAAAAGGCACCGGGCTTTGTAGTTGATCGCCCCCCGCACCTGGTGTCTTCTGCCCACGGCAGGTTGGCCTCTTCCCCTCCAAGGCCAGCCTGCCGTTGGGCATTTTATTGCGTTACGAGGAGGCACATGCGGATTCTCATCATCGAGGACGACAAAGAGGCGGCCTCCTACCTCGTGAAGGCGTTTCGCGAAGCGGGCCATGTGGCGGACCATGCCGCCGACGGGCTCGACGGCTATGCCCTGGCGGAGGAGGGGGATTACGACGTTCTCGTGGTCGACCGCATGCTGCCCAAGCTCGATGGCCTCTCCCTGATCCGCTCCCTCCGCGAGCAGCGGGTGGAGACGCCGGTCCTCATCCTGTCCGCCCTGGGGCAGGTCGACGATCGCGTGAAGGGCCTGCGCGCCGGCGGGGACGATTATCTTCCCAAACCTTATGCTTTTTCCGAACTGCTGGCCCGCGTGGAAGTGCTCTCGCGCCGCCGGGCATCGACTCCCAACACGGAACCGACACTCTATCGTATCGCCGATCTCGAACTCGACCGCCTGTCCCACCGCGTGACGCGCTCGGGCCAGGAGATCGTGCTGCAGCCGCGCGAGTTCCGGCTGCTCGAATACCTGATGAAGAACGCCAACCAGGTGGTCACCCGCACCATGCTGCTGGAGCATGTGTGGGATTATCATTTCGACCCGCAGACGAACGTGATCGACGTTCACGTGTCGCGGCTGCGCGCCAAGATCGACAAGGGCTTCGACAAGCCGCTGATCCATACCATCCGGGGCGCGGGCTACATGGTGCGCGTCGGTCAGGAGGGCGACGAGGAATGAGCGTGCTGCGATGAACGCTTCCATGACTGCCCTCGGCAAGCTCGTCCGGACGACCGCGTTCAAGCTGTCCTTCGCCTATCTGTTCATCTTCACCATCTTCGCCTTCGTGGGCCTCGGCTACGTGGCCTGGAACGCCCAGCGTCTGCTCACCAATCAGTTCATCTCCACCATCGAGAGCGAGATCAACAGCCTCTCCGACCAGTACAGGTTCGGCGGCCTGCGCCGTCTCGTGAACATCGTCGAGCGGCGCTCGCGCGCGCCGGGCGCCATGCTCTATCTCGTCACCACGGAGGCCGGCGAGCGGGTCGCCGGCAACGTGGGCGCCCTGCCGCCTGGCGTCATCGGTCGCACGGGGCAGTTCGAGACGCTCTACAACCGCACGGACGAGACCGAGGCGCGGCCCGACATGGCCATCGTGCGGGTCTATCTTCTCCCTGGCGGGTTCAGGCTTCTCGTGGGACGGGACATCGAGGAGCGCAGACGTCTTCAGGAAGTCATCTACCGGGCCTTCGGGTACTCGCTGCTCTTCATCGTCGTGCTCGGCTGCGTCGGCGGCTGGTTCATCACGAGACGCGTCCTGAAACGCGTCGACGACATGACGGAGATCACGCGCCACATCATGGCGGGCGACCTGGGGGGGAGGCTGAAGATCGCCGGAACCGGCGACGAGCTCGACCGTCTCGCCCAGAACCTCAACGACATGCTGGATCGCATGGGCGAATTGATGCGCGGCATGCAGGAGGTCTCGGACAATATTGCCCACGACCTCAAGACGCCCCTCACGCGCCTGCGCAACAAGGCTGACGAAGCCCTGCGCACGGCAAGCACGCCTGACGAGCTGAAATCGGCCCTCGAAGCGACCATCGAGGAAAGCGACAACCTCATCCGCATCTTCAACGCGCTGCTCATGATCGCGCGCCTGGAGGCCGGCAATGCCCGCGACGGGCTGGCGGATTTCGACGCTGCCGAGGCGGTTCGGGATGTGGCGGAACTTTACGATGCGCTCGCCGAAGAGGCGGGCGTTTCGCTCGAGGTTTCCGTGGAGGACGACCTGCCGATCCACGGCAGCCGCGAGCTTTTGGGGCAGGCCATGGCCAACCTTCTCGACAACGCGCTGAAATACGGCGCCTCGACCGGCGCCCCCCAGGGGATCAGCGTATCGGCCCATCGCAACGGCGGTGAGGTGCGGATCGTCGTGGCGGATCGCGGCCCGGGCATCCCGGAGGCGGAGCGGGGTCGTGTTCTCGAACGGTTCGTCCGCTTGGAGACGGCGCGCTCGCGCCCCGGTTTCGGCCTCGGCCTCAGCTTGGCGGCCGCCGTTGCCAGACTCCATGGCGGAACCCTGCTGCTCGAGGACAACGAACCAGGATTGCGGGTCATTCTCGCATTGCCCCTGAAGGCCGTCGAACTCCCGCAGGCTCCGCTGCAATCAGCCGCCTGACCCGTCGAGCCGGGTCGTGCCGGCACTTTTCTGTTGCCTCCGGCTCTCCGGCGTGAACACTCAGGCCAATCGCAGAACCCGATGGATTGGCCGTGCAGGATCAGACGAATTCACTTCTCAGCCGCTTGACGAAGGCCCCTTTGGTCGCGGACACCAAGCGCGCGAAGGCGCAACTGGCGGATTTCGTCAAACGCATCCGGGAAGAGCCTGCGGCCGAAGGGTTGTCGAGCCATCTCGAAAGCGGAATCCTTCGCGATTTGCTCCTGGCTCTGTCGGATCATTCCCCCTTTCTGTGGCAGCTCATCGTCAACGATCCGGCCCGGACGGCAAGGCTCGCCTTCGAGCCACCGGAGGGATCGCATCGCGCCATTACCGATAGCCAGTCCAACCTTTTTCGGCACGTACGATCCGGGGCGATGACGCGGGCCGATGCGGTGCGCGCTTTCCGGCAGAACCGCAATGCCCACGCGCTTCTCGTGGCCCTTGCCGATATCGGCGGCGTCTGGAGCACGGAAGAGGTCACGCAGGCTCTCTCCGACTTTGCCGATGCCTCGGTGGCCGGAGGCGTGAATCTGGTGCTGACGGAGACGGCTGATCTCGGCCGCATCAAGCTCGGGAACCCAGACGCTCCAGGGGAGGGGGCCGGCTTCACGGTGCTGGCGCTCGGCAAGCATGGTGCGGGCGAACTCAATTATTCCAGCGACATCGACCTCGTCATCTTCTTCGATCCCGAGGCGAATGTGCTGAAGGACAATTCCGAGGCGGCGACGATCTATACGAGGATTGCCCAGCAGCTCGCCAAGCTCCTGCAGGAGCGCACCGCCGATGGATACGTGCATCGCGTCGATTACCGCTTGCGTCCCGATCCGGGCTCGACCCCGACGGCCATGTCGCTGTCGTCGGCTTATGTCTATTACGAGACGGTCGGGCAGAACTGGGAGCGCGCGGCCTTCATCAAGGCCCGGCCCGTGGCAGGCGATCTCGCACTCGGCGAAACCTTCCTGAAAGAGCTTCGCCCCTTCATCTGGCGCAAGTATTTCGATTTCGCCTCCATCGCTGACGTGCATGCCATGAAGCGCCAGATCCATGCGGTGCGAGGACATGACGAGATCGCGGTCGCAGGGCATGACATCAAGCTCGGGCGCGGCGGAATCCGCGAGATCGAGTTCTTCGTGCAGACGCAGCAGCTCGTCTTCGGCGGCCGCCGTCCGAATCTGCGGGGCCGCCGCACCCTCGACATGCTCAGGGCCCTGCACGACGAGGGCTGGATCACCGCCAAGGCGCGCGATGAACTTTCCGATGCCTACCGTTTCCTGCGCACCATCGAACACCGGCTCCAGATGCTGGCGGACGAGCAGACACAGCGCCTGCCGTCGGACGAGGAGCAGCTGAAGCGTTTCGCGAAGTTCTGCGGCTATTCCACCTTGAAGGCTTTCGCCAAGGCTCTCACGGACCAGGCGAAGATCGTGCAGGGCCATTACGCGCTGCTCTTCGAGGAGGGGCCGGAACTCGCCTCCGATATCGGCAGCCTCGTCTTCACGGGGACGAGCGACGATCCGGAGACCCTCTCCACTCTTCAACGCCTTGGCTTTCGCGAGCCCGAGCGTGTGGCGGAAACGGTGCGCGGCTGGCATTTCGGCCGTCGTCCCGCGATCCAGAGCGCGCGCGCGCGCGAGGTGCTGACCGAACTCACGCCGGCCTTGCTCTCCGCGCTCGGCGGCACCGCCGATCCGGACGGAGCTCTCGCGGCCCTCGACAGGGCCTTCGGCCGCATGCCGGCGGCCGTCGAACTTCTCACCATCCTGCAATCGCACGACCGCCTGCGGCTCCTCTTCGCGGATCTTCTCGGCACGGCGCCGCGCCTCGCCGACACGGTCGCGCAATCGCCGCACGTGCTCGACGCATTGATCGATCCTGCCTTCGGGGCGCCCACGACCGACGATGACGTTATCGAAAGCCAGGTAAGGCAGCTCATCGGTCCGGTGCGGGATTACGAGGATTTCCTGGATCGCATCCGCGATGCCGCGCGGCAGATGCGTTTCGTGACCGGCGCAAGGCTTCTCTCCGGAGTCCTGTCTCCCGCCCAAGCGGGCGAGGCCTATGCGGCGATTGCGAGCGCGGTCATCCGTGCCTCTTTCGACGAGGTCCGTCGGGCCTTCGAGAGCGAGCACGGCACGGTGCCGGGCGCAAGGGTCGCGATCCTGGGCCTTGGACGGCTGGGCAGTCGCGAACTCACCGCAGGCTCCGACCTCGACCTCGTGGTGATCTACGATTTCGACGAGAACTCACGCGAAAGCACCGGTCCTCGCAGCCTCGACGCGGTCGTCTACCACACGCGTCTGACGCAGCGGCTCGTTTCCGCCCTCACGGTGCCGACGCGGCGCGGTCTGCTCTACGAGGTGGATCTGCGGTTGCGTCCGCAGGGCGGAAAAGGACCCGTCGCCTCTCAGTTCAAGGGCTTCGTGAATTACCAGAGAACCGAAGCCGATCTCTGGGAGCACATGGCGCTCACCCGCGCTCGCGTGCTGGCCGGGGACGATGTCTTCGGTGCCGAAGTCTCCGATGCCGTGCGAAATATTCTCACGATCGAACGCGATCCGAAGAAAGTGTTCAAGGATGTGCGCGCCATGCGCGAACTGATCGCGCAGGAGAAGGGTGACAGCGATCCGTGGGACCTGAAGCTCGCCCGTGGCGGCCTCACCGATCTCGACTTCATCGCGCAGGCTCTGGTGCTGGCCCATGGTGGTGCGCATCCGGCGCTGATCGGACAGGGAGCCGAGGGAGCCTTCGCCAAAGCGCAGGCCGAAGGCTTGCTGGATAACGGGGCCGCGCGTTCGCTCATCGATGCGCACAAGCTCCTCAACGACATTTTTCAATGGCAGCGGCTGACGATCGAAGGCCGCTTCGATGCGGAGACGGCGCCACGGCCGATCCTGAAGCGGCTATCGACGGTGGCGGGTTTGCCGAACGAAACCGTTCTGCTGTCGCATCTGTCCGACACGTACCGGCAGGTGACGGAGATCTACAAGGCAGTTCTGAAATAAGCTTCCATCTCTGCCGTCGCGCAGGGTTTTCAGCCTCAAAAGAAATGGCGCCGGGGCAGATGCCCTGGGCGCCACGTTGTCGGCCGGATCCGTGCAGGAACTTACGCCGCCGCATCGGCCAGCGCGATGTCCGCATTGGTGGCTTCGGTGAGCGGCAGGTGCACGAGCACGATGGTGCCGACACCTTCCTGGCTTCTGATGCGCAAGCTGCCGCCATGGAGCTCGGCGAGAGAGCGGGCGATGGCGAGGCCGAGGCCCGATCCCTTGTAACTCTTCGAGAATTCTGTCTCGACCTGTTCGAACGGCTGGCCGAGCTTGTGGAGCGCGTGATCGGGAATGCCGATGCCGTTGTCTTCCACGTAGATGTTGACCGCGTTGCCGGCCTGGCGGGTTCGCACCGTGATGCAGCCTCCGTCGCTCGTGAACTTGGTGGCGTTCTGGAGCAGGTTGACGAGGATCTGGTGCAGCGCGCGTTCGTCGGCCGGAACGATGATGTCGTCGGGGTTCACGTCGACCGTGACGGAGAGGTTCTTGGCCTTCGTCTGCTCGCCGACGAGCTTGAGCGCGCGTTGGATCGATGCATGAACTTCGATGGGCTGCTTGGTGAGCGACGTACGGCCCGCCTCGATGCGCGACATATCGAGAATGTCGTTGATCACCGACAGAAGATACTCGCCGCTCGAGCGGATATCGGAGCAGTACTCCTCGTACTTCTCGGAACCGAGCGAGCCGAAGATGCCGCTCTGCATCACTTCCGCGAAGCCGATAATGGCATTGAGCGGCGTGCGCAGCTCGTGGCTCATGTTGGCGAGGAATTCGGATTTTGCCCGATTCGCGCTTTCGGCCTGCGCCTTCTGGTCGAGATAGCGCTCTGCGAGATCCGCGAGCTGATGGGTCTGCGCTTCGAGCTTCTGGCGCGACTGCTTGAGGTCGAGAACGGTCGCAATGAGCTCCTTCTCGGACTCGACCAGACGGTGCTCGTGGCGCTTGAGCGCAGTGATGTCCGTGCCGACCGACACGTAGCCGCCGTCCTTGGTGCGCCGCTCGTTGATCTGGAGCCAGCGTCCGTCCTGCAGGCGGGCCTCGAAGGTGCGCGCACCCACATCCTGCTGCTCGCGCCGCAGGAACTGATGCTGCACTTCCGGCGGGCGGCCGAGGGCCATCACGTCGGCGTAGGACTTGCCCTGGAGCTGCGCATCCGCCGGCAGCTCGTGCAGCTTTTGGAATTTCGAGTTGCAGAGCACGAGGTTGTTGTTGGCATCCCAGAGGACGAAGGCTTCCGAGATCGCCTCGATGGCATCGTGCAGGCGGGCATCGGCCTTGGCGGTCTTCTCTTCCAGGCCGCGCTGCTCGGTCACGTCGACGGCAATGCCGACGAGGTGGCTCGCAGCATCGTCCGGATCGTTCATCAGCTCGGCGCGGGCGCGCAGCCATACCCAGTCGCCCGAAATGCTGCGGATGCGGAACTCGTAGTCCACGAGCGAGGTGCTGGCGGAGGCAAGCTGCTCGGCCAGCGTGAAGAGGTCCTGATCCTCGGGATGGATCATGGTGTTCACTTCGCCGAAGGACAGGAACTCGTCCTGGCGCTCGTAGCCGAGAAGTTCGTACATCGAGTCGGACCAGTAGATGCGGCCCCGGCCGATATCCCAGTCCCACAATCCGCAACGTCCGCGGTTGAGCGCGGAATCGATCCTGTCGCGCACCTTCTCGCACACTTCGTCGGCGGCGCGGGCGCGGTTGGCCTGCATCACATAAGCCACGCCGATGCCGAGCAGGACCATGATCGTGGCACCGAGCAGCGAGACGTGACCGATGGTGCGCGTCCACCAGCCGGAGAGAATGTGCGGCATCGGCTGCACGAGTGCGATCTGACCGGAAGAGGCGTGAAGCGCACGGACCGTCGCCATACCCTCGGTGCCGCCGGGAAGCTTGATCGTCATCACGCCCGCGCGGTCGGCGAACAGCATCAGGGGCTGCGCTTCGCCCAGAATGTCCGTCAGCTTCGTCGGCGCTTCCTCCATGGGCGGGAAGACCGCGAGAATAACGCCTGCCTGATCGACGAGCATGAGCGAGCGGTTCTGCGTCAGGGCGCTCGGCGGCATGTCCTTCGCCAGCCGCTCGAGCTGAGCCGCAGCCTGCGCGCGGTCAGACGGTGCACGCGCGGTGCCGAGCTTCGCGGCTGAGAGCGAAGCGATGATGTCGATGTCGTTGATGGCGTCGAAGATCGTGTCTTTGCGGCCGTCGCGGATCTGGATCCACGCGCTGCCGGCGAGTGTGACAAGGAAGAGGACCAGGAGAGCCGGGACCGCGAGCCTCAGCAGAGGTTCATATTGCTCGAGCCGCCGATAGGCCGGATTCGCATCCGATCGCGTTACTCCTAGAATCGTACCCGCGCGTGCGGGTACGCATGCGGTCACCGCCCCCGCCATGCGATGCTTCCTCCGGAACCATTTACGTCCTGTTTCGGAGGACGTGCCGCATCTCTCCGAATCACTAACAATAGAATCTTGAGCGGGTGATTTGTCTAGTTAGTAGAACCCGAAGGTTAATAAAAATTTTCCCATCTCGCATTCCCCTGGGGAAATCTTGGACAACGCGATAACCTACTGAAACTAATGGGTTATCTGCCCTGGTTCTCCTCAAGGGAGCGACTCACGATATCGCCTACGTCGCGGGAAAGATTGGGCTTTTGGGCGATGGAGCGAAGGGCCTCTTCTGCGTGTGAACGGCGCGTGCTTTCCATCATCCGCCATGTGCTGAAGGCGGTCAGGAGACGGGCCGCGAGCTGCGGGTTCAGTTCGTCCGTGCGCAGGACCACGGAAGCCAGGAAGCGATAGCCGGCTCCATCCTCGCGGTTGAACTGAACCTGGTTCAACATGGCGAAGCTTCCGATGAGAGCGCGCACGCGGTTCGGGTTGGCGATCGAGAAGGCCGGATGCTGCATCAAACCCTTGACCCGCTCCAAGGTGCCATCCTCCGGAATAGCGGCCTGCAGCGTGAACCACTTGTCGAGCACGAGCGGCTCGTTGCGATAGCGCTCGCCGAAACGGGCAAGGGCTTCCTCGCGCACCGCTCCCGGCAGGGTGGTCAGGACGCTCAAGGAAGCGAGGCGGTCCGTCATATTGCTCGCGGATTCGAGCTGCCGCACGGCGAGGGATTCGCCTTCGCTCGGATCGGCGGCGGCAAGGAGGTCGAGGGACGCGTTGCGCAAGGAGCGTCGTCCGGCGCTTGTCGCGTCGGGGCTGTAGCGTCCCGTGTCGGCCAGTGATTCATGGAAGCGCCGCAGATGGTTGGCGCAACTCAGGCCGATGCGCCGCCTCATCTCCGTCCGGGCCCGGTGAATGGCGTCCGGATTGACGTTCTGGCCGATCTCCTGCGCGATATCCGCCTCGCTCGGAAGTGTGATCACGAGTGCCGCGAAGGCCGGGTCCTTTTGGGCATCGCTCTCCATGAAGGAGGCGAGGGCGGCCGAGAAGGCATCGATCTGCGCGTGCGACACCTCCGCGCCGGTCGAGCGGGCGGCAAGCAGGCGCATGGCGACGGTCTGTGCGGCCTGCCAGCGGTTGAAGGCATCCGTATCGTGCCGGAGGAGAACCAGCAGCTCCTCGTCGGGCAGGCCGAGCGAAACCTTCACCGGAGCGGAGAACCCTCGGAAGAGAGATGGAACGGGCAGGGACGTCACGCCCATGAACGTGATGCCGTCTTCAGGTTTGTCGAACAGGAAGACGCCACGGGCGTCGACCCGGTCACAGGTCGCGTTCAAGGGCGACCCGTCATGCGTGACCAGTCCAAGCGCGACCGGGATCGCCATCGCGTCCTTCTTCGGCTGGCCGGGGGTCGGAGGAGTGCTCTGCGCGAAATCGAGCCGGTAGGTCTGCGCGCCGGAATCGTACTGCCCCTTTACCTTGACCCGCGGCGTACCGGATTGTTCGTACCAGCGGGCGAAATGGGACAGGTCCCGCCTGGTCACATCCGCGAAGGCGTTCAGGAAATCCTCGACGGTGGCGGCCGTGCCGTCGCAGCGCTCGAAATAGACATCCATGCCGCGCCGGAAATCCTCGTCGCCGATGATCGTCTTGAGCATGCGGACGATCTCGGCGCCCTTCTCGTAGACGGTGGCGGTGTAGAAGTTGTTGATCTCACGGTACTGGCTCGGGCGTACCGGATGGGCGAGGGGCCCCGAATCCTCCAGGAACTGCCGCGCCCGCAGGGTTTTCACCTCGGCGATGCGGTGAACGGGGCGGGACCGTTCGTCCGACGAGAATTCCTGGTCGCGGAAAACCGTCAGGCCTTCCTTCAGGCAGAGCTGGAACCAGTCGCGGCAGGTCACGCGGTTGCCGGTCCAGTTGTGGAAGTACTCGTGTGCGATGATCGCTTCGATATGGGCGTAGTCCATATCCGTGGCGGTCTCGGGAGAAGCCAGAACGTACTTGTCGTTGAAGATGTTGAGGCCCTTGTTCTCCATCGCGCCCATGTTGAAGTCGGACACGGCGACGATGTTGAACACGTCGAGGTCATATTCCCGGCCGAAGACCCGCTCATCCCAGCGCATGGAACGTTCGAGGGCGTCGAGAGCGTAGTCGGCGCGGTCCTCCTTGCCGGGCTCCACGTAGATCGCCAGCTCCACCGCGCGTCCGCTCAGGGTCGTGAAGCTTTTGGAAAGACGGCCCAGGCGGCCGCCCACGAGGGCGAAGAGATAGGACGGCTTCGGGTGCGGGTCGTGCCAGACGGCATAATGTCTGTCGGAGCCCTGCACGGTTCCGCTTTCAACCGGATTGCCGTTGCCCAGGAGAACGGGAGCGTCGTCGCGCTCGGCTTCGATGCGGGTCGTGTAGACGCTGAGAACGTCGGGCCGATCGAGGAAGTAGGTGATGCGCCGGAAGCCTTCCGCCTCGCATTGCGTGCAATAATTGCCGCTGGACCGGTAGAGGCCCATGAGCTTGGTGTTGGCGGTCGGGTTGATCTCCGTCTCGATGGTGAGCGTGAACGGCTGCCGGGGAGCCTGCGCAATGGTGAGCGATTGGGGCGAGGCTTCGAACTCCTCGGCCGCCAAGGTCCGGCCGTTCAGAGCCACGGTTCTCAGGTTCAGCTCATCGCCGTCGAGGACAAGCGGGGCATCCGTGCGCCCCTCCGGATTAGGCCTCATGGCGAGGGTGGCGATGACCCGGGTTTCCGTGGGATGAAGTTTGACGTCGAGCTCGACGTTGTCGATCAGGAAGTCGCTGGGTCGGTAATCCTCAAGGCGAATAATCGGTGTGGTGTCGATGCGCATCAGATACTCGTCTGAAACTGAGTTACGTCGAAAGCTAGGGCCTTGGGGAGGGACCTCCACTCTGCTTGGAGCAGCATTTGTTAAAAGTCACCTGATCTTGAGCAAATCCAAGGCTTTTTCGGCGCAAGAAAAAGGTACCCCTTGATCTCCTCGGCAAATACGCCATCACCTATCCCCCGACCCATAGGGAAACTGATCATGGAATATCTGCACACGATGGTTCGCGTCTCGAACCTCGACGAATCCCTCGATTTCTTCTGCAACAAGTTCGGGCTGGTCGAGGTTCGCCGGACGGAGAACGAGAAGGGGCGGTACACGCTCGTTTTCCTGGCGGCTCCCGACGATGTGGAGAAGTCCAAGGAAACGAAGGCCCCCCTGCTTGAGCTCACCTACAACTGGGACGAGAACGAGTATACCGGAGGTCGTAATTTCGGCCATCTCGCGTATCGGGTCGACGATATCTACGAGACCTGCCGCAAGCTGATGGATGCAGGCGTCACCATCAACCGCCCGCCTCGCGACGGCAACATGGCCTTCATCAAGACCCCGGACAACATCTCGATCGAATTGCTGCAGCGCGGCGAACCGAAGCCTATCCAGGAGCCCTGGGCGTCCATGCCGAACACCGGCACCTGGTAAGCTTGGGCTGAGACCCGATGGCCTGCCGTCCTCGTTGAGGAGCCCCTTGGCGAAAAGGCCTTGCTCCGCCATTCTACCCGGCTCACCATAACAAGGCCGGGTGCAACCGGCGGAGGATTATTGTGGTACGAGACACAATCCGCTTCTGGCGGAACGGACAGGCCGTCGAGGTTTCTGGCTTTCACCCGCGCACCACGCTTCTGGACTACTTGAGGCTTCAGGAGCGTCGCGTCGGCACCAAGGAGGGTTGCGCGGAAGGCGATTGCGGTGCCTGCACCGTGGCATTGGGCCGAGTCAGAGGTGGGCGCGTGCATTACGAGCCCATCAATGCCTGCATCCTGCTGCTCGGCCAGATCGACGGCGCGGAACTCGTCACGGTCGAGGACCTGACGGAAGACGGGGATCTGCACCCGGTTCAAGCCGCCATGGTGGCACATCACGGATCGCAATGCGGCTTCTGCACGCCCGGCATCGTGATGAGCCTCTTCACCCTCTATCACGCGAGCGAGCGGCCCCTGAGCCGCGAGAGCGTCAACGATGCGCTGGCGGGCAATCTCTGCCGCTGCACGGGCTACCGTCCCATCGTGGACGCGGCGCTTCAGGTCTGCACCCAGCAGAGCGGCGATTCTTTTTCCGCGAACAGCGAGCGCACCGCGCAAGGCCTTATGAGTCTGGCCGATGAACGCGACGTCTTCATCGGCACCGAGGACCGTTTCTTTGCCGCGCCGGCAAGCGAAGCTTCGCTCGCCGCGTTGTACGCGCGACACCCCGATGCGACCTTGGTCGCCGGCTGCACCGATGTCGGCCTCTGGATCACCAAGGCCATGATGGAGATCGAGAAGGTCATCTGGCTCGGCCGCGTGGCGGGCCTCGACCTGATCGAGGATTCCTCGGAGAGACTCGCGATCGGTGCGACGGTGACGCACGCCGAAATCCATCCGTCCCTTGATCGGATCGATCCCGATCTCGGCGAGATCATGCGGCGCTTCGGATCGTTGCAGGTGCGTGCGTCCGGAACGGTGGGCGGCAGCATCGCCAACGGCTCGCCCATCGGCGACCTCGCGCCGGCCCTGATCGCGCTCGGCGCGGAGTTGGAGCTGCGGCAGGGCGACGGCACCCGCACCCTGCCTCTCGACGATTTCTTCATCGCCTATCGCAGGCAGGACCGGAAATCGGGCGAGTTCGTGCGCCTGGTGACGGTGCCGAAGCTGAGGGCCCATGAGGTTTTCCGCGCCTACAAGATTTCCAAACGCTTCGACGAAGACATTTCGGCGGCGCTCGGTGCCTTCAAGTTCACGCTCGACGGACGGCGGATCGTGGAGGCCCGCATCGCCTTCGGCGGCATGGCGGGAACGCCCAAGCGGGCGACAGAGACGGAGCGGGCGCTGATCGGCCTGTCCCTCGACGAGCCGTCGTCCTGGGGCGAAGCCATGGCGGCGATGGCGCGCGACTACCAGCCCCTCGACGATCACCGGGCGTCGTCCGCCTACCGCTCGACGGTTGCGCGCAACCTCGTGTTCAAGGCCTTGAGCGAAACCGCATCGGGCGAAACGCGGGCCACGCGGATCATCGGCCGGCGCGACACGCTTCAGGCGGCGGAGTAGAGCTATGAACGCACCCGCCAAACCCACGATGGATGCGGAATCGCTTCGCCATATCCGCCAGCCCATCGCCCACGATTCCGGCATCAAACATGTCCAGGGCTCGGCGCAATACATCGACGACATCCGCGAGCCCGAGGGCACGCTGCACGTCGCCATCGGCCAATCGCCGAAGGCCCGAGGGCGGCTGGTCTCTCTTGATGTGTCAGCCGTGCGTGCGATTCCCGGCGTCGTGGCCGTTCTCACGGCAGCGGACATTCCCGGAAAGAACGATGTATCGCCGGCCTTCGGCGACGATCCGCTCTTCGCCGATAGTGAGGTCAGCTTTCTGGGTCAGGCCCTGTTCGCCGTCGTTGCGGCGAGCCGCGACGTCGCGCGTCGCGCGGTCACGAAGGCCGTTATGGAAATTGAGGTCGAAAGGCCAAGCATCACCGTCGAGGATGCGCTCGAACGCGGCGAGACCGTGCTGCCCGACTACGCCTACGGACGTGGCGATCCGGCGGAGGTGATCGCCAAGGCCCCGCGGAAGCTGGAGGGCCAGTTCCGCGTCGGTGGACAGGAGCACTTCTATCTCGAGGGCCAGATCGCCTTGGCGATCCCGGGCGAGGATGGCGACATTCATGTCTATTCCTCGACGCAGCATCCCACGGAAGTGCAGCACGTGGTCGCCCGCGTGCTCGACATTCCGGACGCTTATGTCACTTGCGAAACGCGCCGCATGGGCGGCGGCTTCGGCGGCAAGGAGAGCCAGGCGACTCAATGGGCCGTCACGGCGGCTCTCGCGGCCCGGGTGACGGGCCGGCCCTGCAAGCTGCGCCTCGACCGGGACGACGATTTCGTCCTCACCGGCAAGCGTCACGATTTCCGCTGCGACTGGCAGGTCGGGTTCGACGAGGACGGGCGCATTCAGGGTTATGCGGTCGATCTGCTGGCCCGCTGCGGCTATTCGGCGGATCTCTCCAGCGGCGTCGTCGACAGGGCGATGTTCCACGCGGACAACGCCTATTGGTTGCCGGCCGTCCACATCGCCTCGAAGCGGCTGAAGACCAACACGGTCTCGAACACCGCCTTCCGCGGCTTCGGCGGCCCACAGGGCATGCTGGCCATCGAGCACGTGATGGACCAGATCGCCTGGGCGACGGGGCGCGATCCGCTCGACGTGCGCTACGCCAACTTCTACCGGCCGGGCGAAAACGTGACGCCCTACGGCATGGAGGTCGAGGAGACGGACACGCTCCTCAATCTCGTGCGCACGCTCGAGCAGACGTCGAACTACCGCTCGCGCCGAGAGGAGATCGCGGCCTTCAACGCGTCCTCGCCGATCATGAAGCGGGGGCTGGCCCTGACGCCCGTCAAATTCGGGATCAGCTTCACGCTCACTCACATGAACCAGGCGGGCGCCTTGGTGCATGTGTATCAGGACGGGTCCGTGCATCTGAACCACGGCGGCACCGAGATGGGGCAGGGGCTCTATATCAAAGTGGCGCAGGTGGTGGCCGAGGAGTTCGGGATCGCCATGGAGCGGGTCCGCATCACCGCCACGACCACCGCGAAGGTGCCGAACACCTCGCCGACGGCAGCCTCCTCCGGCTCCGATCTCAACGGCATGGCGGCGCGTGTCGCGGCCGGCGCGATCAAAAGGCGCATGATGGCTCATGCGTCGGAAGCCTATGGGGTGCCGGAAGAGCAGATCGTGTTCCGCGACGACCGGGTCTTCATCGGCAACGAGAGCGTCCCCTTCGACGAGCTGGTGAAGACGTGCATTCTCGCCCGCGTCCCGCTGTCCGAGGCCGGACATTACAAGACGCCGAAGATCACCTGGGACCGGGCGAAGGGTACGGGCCGGCCATTCTTCTACTTCGCCTATGGGGCTGCCTGCTCGGAAGTGATCGTCGACATGCTCACCGGCGAGAACCGCCTGCTGCGCGCCGACATCCTTCACGATGTGGGCCGTTCGCTCAATCCGGCCATCGATATCGGCCAGATCGAAGGCGGCTTCGTGCAGGGCATGGGCTGGCTGACCACGGAGGAGCTGGTCTTCAGCAAGGAAGGTCATCTGCTCACGCATGCGCCCTCGACCTACAAGATCCCCGTGGCCTCGGACGTGCCCGCCGATTTCAACGTGGCGCTCTATCCCAACGAGAACCGCGAGGAGACGATCTACCGCTCCAAGGCCGTGGGCGAGCCGCCGATCATGCTGGCGAACAGCGTGTTCTGCGCCCTTGCGGACGCAATCCACTCGCTCGATCCATCGAAGCCGGTCCCGCTCAACGCACCCGCCACGCCCGAGGCGATCCTGCGCGCCTGCGAGAGCCTGCGGGGGAGGCCTATGGGGTGAGGGTCTGGCGCCAGCTCACCGATCTCGTGGCGCGGCACGGCAGCGCCGCCCTCATCACCGTGCATGACGTGAAAGGCTCCGCCCCCCGGGAGGTCGGCGCGCATATGGTCGTGCGGCCCGACGGCGCATTCCATGGCACCATCGGAGGCGGGCAGCTCGAATTCCGGATGCTCGACGCCGCCCGCGAGATGCTGGCGGCGGGGCGAGGGCCGGCGTGGATCGTCGATCAGGCGCTCGGGCCCGATCTCGGCCAATGCTGCGGCGGACGGGTGAAGATCCTCATCGAGACTTTCGACAAGCGGGACATGGAGGACCTCGCCCCTCTCGTGGCGGCGGAAGACGGAAGCGCGCTGTTCGAGGTCGAATGCCGGATGGAGGACGGCCGCGTGCGCCGCGAGATCTCCTCCACCGTGGGTGACGACCGTTGGGCCGGCTGGCACGAGACCCATGGCGAGGTCCGCACGCCCGTCCTCATCTTCGGCGCCGGCCATGTGGGCCGCGCCCTCGTCCTGTCGCTCGCGCCCCTGCCGTTCTCGGTCCGGTGGCTGGACGACCGGGAAGGTGCCTTTCCCTCCCACCTTCCGGCGAACGCGAAGGCCGTCCGCCTGCGCGATCCGGAGGCCGAAATCGCCGAGGCCGAGCCGGGATCCCTCATCCTCGTCATGACCCATGACCACCCCCTCGACATGGCGATCACGGCGGCGGCCCTGAAGCGGGGCTTCCCATATGTCGGCCTGATCGGCAGCGCTACGAAGCGGGCCCGTTTCGAGAAGCGCTTCCGGGAGCTGGGCCTGCCCGAGGACACGATCCGCTCCCTCGTCTGCCCCATCGGGATTCCCGGCATCACGGACAAGGACCCGGCTGTGATCGCCGCCTCGGTGACGGCGCAGCTGCTGCAGGTGCGGGAACGCGGGGGAGCGGTGCAAAATCTCTCGCCTCTCACCGCCTCAAACGATACATAAGCTTCCATGAGCACCATGAAGACCGAAGATCAGCGCTATCTCGCGCGCGCCGTCGAACTGTCCCGCGAGCACATGGACGAGGGGGCTGGGGGGCCCTTTGGCGCCGTGATCGTGCGCGACGGCCAGGTTCTGGCCGAAGGCTGGAACCAGGTGACATCCGCCAATGACCCGACCGCTCATGCCGAAGTCACGGCGATCCGCCGGGCCTGCCAGGAAGTCGGAGATTTTTCTCTGGAGGGCGCGACGCTCTATACGAGCTGCGAGCCGTGCCCCATGTGCCTCGCCTCGGCCTATTGGGCCCGGGTGAGCCGGATCGTCTTCGCCAACACCCGCAAGGATGCGGCCGATATCGGTTTCGACGACAGTCTGATCTATGACGAGATCCCCAAGCCCATCCCCGAACGCATCCTCCCGATGGATCACCTCCCGAGCCTGGAGGCCAAGGCCGTGTTCGACGCCTGGGCGGACAAGGACGACAAGGTCCGGTATTAATCCGGAGCCGACCTAGGTTCCGCCCGACGCCTTCCTATCTAAGCTCCACCGACATCTACCCGAGACAAGCCCATGCCCCGCGTCACCACCATCGTCCGCAGGCCCGCCGTGAAGGCCGACCGCGTCGTCGACACGATCAGCCTCGACCACGAGGCCCGCAACCGCCGCCAAGGCAAGCTGAAGGCCGAGGGCGGGACCGAAATCCTGCTCGACCTCGACATGGAAACGACGATCAACGACGGTGACGCCTTGCGTCTCGAGGACGGACAGCTCGTTCAGGTGAAGGCGGCCGCCGAGTCTCTGCTGGAGGTGAGGGCCGAGAACCCCTTGCGCCTGACCCGCCTTGCCTGGCACCTCGGCAGCAGCCATGGCCTGGTCGAGGTCACGGCGGACGCTCTCTATGTGGAGAACAACCCGGCCGTGGCCGAGCTGGTGCGCGGGCAGGGCTGCACGGCGACGCCCGTCGAGCGCCCGTTCAAGCCGGAGCGCAGCGCCCATGTCTGCGATCACGACCATGGGCATCACCACCATCATCACGATCACGGGCACTCTCACAGCCACAGCCACAGCGAGAGCCATAGCCACGCTCACTCCCACAGCCATGAGCATCATAACCATGGGCACGCCCATGACCATGAGCACAAGCATGGTCACGATCATCACCATGACCATGGTCATCATCACGAACACGGCCCTGGCTGCGGGTGCGGCGGTCATCACCACGGTCACAAGCACGACCACTGATCGGTTCTGATCGTCCCGGCGATGTCCAAAACGACCCGCGCGACCCAGGCCCTGCAACAGGCCGGCGTCTCCTTCACGGTTCATACCTACGAATATGACCCGCATGCGGAGCGCATCGGCCTTCAGGCGGCCGAGGCGATGGGGGCCGACCCGTCGAGCGTGCTCAAGACCCTGATGGTGCTGGTCGACGACAAGCCCGCCTGCGTCATCCTGCCCTCCGATCAGGAGGTCAATCTGAAGAAGCTCGCCGCCGCCCTCGGCGGCAAGGCGGCCCAGATGATGAAACCGGCCGATGCGGAGCGCATCACCGGTTACCATGTCGGCGGCATCAGCCCCTTCGGCCAGAAGAAGCGCGTTCCGACCGTGCTGGAGCAGTCCGGACTGGCGCATGCCGAGGTGTTCATGAACGGAGGCCAGAGAGGTCTTCAGGTGAAGCTCGACCCTCGGGCAGCGGTGTCGATGCTGGACGCGAAGGTCGCGGCGGTGATCTGAAACGACGGATCGTTCCACCCATCCATGTCCTTGATCGGCGCCGAACCCACGGAACCGGGGCGCTGCTCCAGGTGCCGCGAGGCGACGTCCATTTGCCTTATGGTCGCCATCCCCATATGAAAGGGCCTTCTCCCGCGCCCCCGACCGATTGTTTTGCTGACCATGACGCAGAAGTTTTTTACCGTGGCTCCCATGATGGATTGGACAGACCGGCATTGCCGGGCGTTCCATCGGGTCATGTCGCGCCGGGCGCGGCTTTATACGGAGATGGTCACCACGGGGGCGGTCATTCACGGTCCCCGCGAGCGGCTTTTGGGCTTCAGCGCGGTGGAGCACCCTGTGGCCGTGCAGCTGGGCGGGTCCGATCCGGAGGATTTGGCGCAGGCCGCGAGGATCTGCGCCGAATTCGGCTATGACGAGATCAACCTCAATGTGGGCTGCCCCTCCGATCGGGTGCAGAACGGACGCTTCGGGGCCTGCCTTATGCAGGAGCCGGTTCTGGTGGGCGAGTGCGTGGCGGCCATGAAGGCGGCCGTGTCGCTGCCGGTGACGGTGAAGTGCCGGATCGGCGTCGACGATCAGGATACGGAGGAGGCCTTGAACCGTCTGACCGATTGCGTCGTGGCGGCAGGCTGCGACGAGCTGACGGTCCATGCTCGCAAGGCCTGGCTCAAGGGCCTGTCGCCCAAGGAAAACCGGGATATCCCGCCCTTGGACTACAACCGGGTCTATCGCCTGAAGCAGGCACGGCCTGATCTTCCCATCGCGATCAACGGCGGCATCAAGACCTGGGACGAGATCCGCGAGCACCTGAAGCACATGGACGGCGTGATGCTGGGCCGTGTGGCCTATCACGAGCCCGAGATCCTGCTTGCGGTCGATCCCGAGCTTCATGGCGAGGAACCGCCGGTGGCCGATGGGTTCGAGGCGGTCGATGCGTACGAGCCTTACATCGCCGCGCAGCTCGCCAAGGGCGAGCGCCTGAGCAACATCACCCGCCACATGCTCGGACTGTTCACCGGCCGTCCGGGGGCCCGAGCCTATCGCCGCCACCTCGCGACCGAGGCCGTAAAGCCGGGTGCGAATTTGCAGGTTCTTCGGGAGGCCGTGGCTCAGGTGTCGCGTGAAATCGTTGCCGCGACGCCAATGGCCGCACTGGCCAGCTGAGGCGTTCGTTCGAACGAGGTCCCGTTTGTCTTTGGCAGATGGCGCGGGCCCGCCAAGGGTCGGAGCGTCTCCCGCGCGAGCCGCTCAGCTGGGGACGATGGCATCACCGGCTGACATTCATGCCCTGCGCAGGATCCGGTGGAATCCAAATCCGCATCAATGACAGCGCCGGTGGGTCCGGCCACTCGTGGCATGCCGCTTTCTGAATACGGAAACGACCTAGAGTTATTCTACTAGATGTCGCTCAACGACAAATAAAATAGATTCAATTAATAATCGATGCCGGATCAGTGCCTGTTCAACCGGCAATGAGCCGCAAAGTAAGTCTGCAAAGATGCATATATATATTTACGCCATTTGTCTTTTCAGAAACGTTATTGCGTGTATTTTCTCTGCGTGACCGGGCGACTTGCCGCTGAGTCACTTTGCAGAAAAATCAATCTACGGGGACACATATGCGTATTAAAACTTGCATCTCGATCTTTCCCATCGCACTCGGCCTTTCGATCGCTACCGGCGCCAGTGCGCTTGAGATTGCGAACGGCTTGAGCACCAACGGTCTCAGCACCAACGGACTGGCCACTAATGGCCTGAGCACGAACGGCCTGAGCACGAATGGTCTCAGCACAAACGGGCATGACACCACAGGATCTGTTTCTCCAGGCGCACGGCTTGAAGCGGTGATCCTGCAGGATGGAGCGGTGTTCCCGCTCGTTCGATAATCATTGATGTTCTGCATCCCGCAGCCTCTCGAGCGAGAGGCTGCTTTCCTGTCGGGATCGGTCCATGCAACGTCCTGCGCCTTCATCCTTCCTTCTGCTCATCCTTCAGGCTTTCTTCTTTTCCCAGACAGCCTTTGGCTCAGGCGGCACTCTTCGTGCCGACGGCCCGGAGCTGGTGCTCGATCTGGAGGACGGCAGGATCCTCCGGGGCGAGGACTTGGTCGGGATCCGGTTTGTCCTGGCCGGTCGGGATGGGGTGGTTCATGTTCGGATTGATGGCGTCGAAGAGGATGGAAGCGCGACAGGCGGCCCTCTTCCGCTTTACAGCATGTCGGTCCACTCGCCGGACGGAGCGGAGAAGGGCCCGTTCTGCCTGCCGGATCCTCAAGGGCGTCGCGCCGGCTTCGCGATCCCTGACGCCTCTGGCGGGTTGAGCTTCACCTGCACCAGCGGGGCCGAAGGAAAATGCGTGCGCATGGGCTATCGTCCCTGGGAGCGCCGAGATGGCTTCTCCTTACGTGAGCTGCATAAGGCCTGCGTGCATATGCTGCGCGCCGATTACGGCGGCGACAACCGGCCGACGACGCGCAACGGCACATCCGTGGACATCTTCGATCGCTTCGGCATTCAGCGTTCCGAGAAGGCCGACGGCATGCGGTTCGAGGCGGCCTGGGGGCCTGACGGCGCGCTCTGCGTGGCGCATCCGCGCATCGCACAGAACGTGTCGCTCGAGGACATCGCCAGTCGCTTTCCTTGGTTGGCCGGCAGGCTCGGGCCGGAACTTTGCAGCCTTGAATCCATGCGGGCGGAGCCGCGCGCGATCCTCTTCAATCATTCCAATCCTTGAGCGGGCCGGGGGCTCGTTCAGGCAGGCACGCCGTCAGGAGCCGGTCCGGGCTCTCAGAATCAGCCTGTTCCCGCGCACTTCGTAGGAGCCCAGCCGCTCCAGAAACGTCATGCCGAGGAGGTTGGCGTGGAGCACGCCCTCGCGGGCGATCAGCGCCCGGACCCTGCGTTCGGTGATCGGGCCGACGGTCAGCCGGTCGATCATCACCGGGGCTGCGAGGGCTCCTCCGTTAGCGGTCGCCACGGGAACGGAATAGTTCAGGTTGTCGGGCCTGAAGCCGAGAGCGGCGGCGTTCTCCGCGCGCAGGACGACGGTGCTCGCGCCCGTATCGAAGACGAAGCGGGTCTCGTGGCCGTTCACCTCGCCCTGCACCATGAAGCTCCCGTCCGTCCGGCGCGCGGCCACCACTTCGCCTTCGGGCGTGACGACGGTGCGTCCGACCGCGATGTCGCCGATGGCGCGGTCGATCACAGCCTGCAGTTCCCCCCGGGACGCATAGGTCACGAGCAGGGCGACCAGAATGCCGCCGCTGACGGCGATGGACTGAATGCCATAGGTCCAGTGGCGCGAGAAGCCTTCGACGATCGAAGCCGCCATGAGGAGGCACAACCCGCCGAGGGCCAGAAGTCCCGAAGCCTCCAGGGCCGAAAACGCGCCGACCGAGTCGTTGACGAACAGCCCGACGAGGAGGGCGGCCAGGAGAAGGAGGAGGCCCGCGCCGCGAATGCCCGGCATCACCCCGCCTTGCCGGCTTTCGGCGCGAAGGGGGATTCGATGGCGAAGGCCTGGCGCATCCGTTCCGGCAGCTCGGCCATGATCCGCTGGCGGTCCACCTCGCTCATGCGGTACCAGCCGGCGATCTCATCCCGCGTGCGGCCGCAGCCTTCGCAGAGCCCCGTTTCGGGGTCGAGCATGCAGACACGGACACAGGGGCTGGAAACGCGGGTCATCTTACCTTCATGTCGTCACGGGTGGATTGCGGTCAAGAGGCCGATCAACGCAGCGATCTCCGCCACCTGCTGGGCGGCGCCGATGACATCCCCCGTCTGGCCTCCCAGATGCCGCGCCGCGAAGCCGCTGAGCGCCGCGCCTGCGAGGCCCGAGAACACGACCATCAGGGCGATGCCGAACGGGGGCAGGCCCGAAACGGCTCCGAGAACGACGGCGATTCCCCCGGCGATTCCCGCCGCCAGCCAGAACGTCTCCCGCGCCGGCTGTCCGACCGACCGGGCAAGGCCGTCCCGGCGCGCCGGCGGGAGGAAGACGAGGGGAATCAGCCCGGCCGTGCGGGACAGGGACGCGACGATGAGGATGGTCGCCATGACGGCGCTTCCGTCGAGGCGCGAGGCCAGGGTGGCGAGCGCCCCGATCCTGAGCGCGAGGGCCAGATAGAGAGCCGCCGCGCCGAAGGAGCCGATCCGGCTGTCGCGCATGATCTCCAGGCGCTTCTCGCGGGTCGAGCCGCCGAAGCTGTCCGCGACATCGGCGAGACCATCCTCGTGCAGGGCGCCGGTCGTCATCACCAGGGCGGCTACCGCGATCATGGCGGCGAGCCAGGGACCGAGATCGAGGGAGAGGGCCAGGCCGAGCAGCGCCGCCGGCAGGACGCCGATGACGAGCCCCCCGAGCGGGATCACCCGCACCAGGCGCGGAAAGCTCGGTAGGGCGTGGGCGTCCCGCTCGAAGGGTAGAGCGGGCACCGGCAGCCGGGAATAGAAGCGCACGCAATGGGCGAGGTCCGCCGCAACCGCCCGCCATCCGCCGGTCATGGCGGCCTTCCCCTGCTCAAATTGCTCCGACATGCTTCACCCCGCGTGCATGGATCGTTATAGGTCACGCCTCTTCGCGTTCTGCAATGCCCCCCGGGGCCGGAGCCCTCCATGTCTGATGCCATGTCCTCACCTTTCGACGATATCCGCCGCCTGATCACGACCATGCCCGGTCCGGACGAGGCCGCCGTCGAGGCCGTGCAGGCGCGTGACCGTCAGCTCACGAAGCCCGCCGGAAGCCTCGGCCGCCTGGAGCGGATCGCCGAATGGCTCGCCGCCTGGCAGGCGAAGCCCACGCCGACGGTGGACCGTCCCCTCGTCTGCGTCTTCGCGGCAAGCCATGGCGTGACCGCCAAGGGCGTCTCGGCCTTTCCCTCCGAGGTGAACCGCCAGATGCTGGAGAACTTCGCCGCCGGCGGGGCGGCCATCAACCAGATCTGCGCCGCCTATGGCCTGGGCTTCAAGGTCTTCGACCTCGCCATCGACATGCCGACCGGCGACATCACCGAGGCCGACGCCATGGACGAGAAGTCATGCGTCGCCACCATGGCGTTCGGCATGGAGGCGATCGCCGGCGGGACCGATCTGCTCGCCATCGGCGAGATGGGCATCGGCAACACCACGATCGCGGCCGCCATCTACACGGCCCTTTACGGCGGATCGGCCGAGCATTGGGTCGGACGCGGGACGGGAGTCGACGACGAGGGGCTCAAGCGCAAGGTCGCGGCGGTCGAAGCGGCCATCGCCCATCACAACGCCAGCCTGAAGGATCCGCTCGAAGTGCTGCGCCGCCTCGGCGGGCGCGAGATCGCCGCCATGGCGGGCGCCATTCTCGCGGCGCGCCTGCAGCGCATCCCGGTGATCCTCGACGGCTATGTGGCCACCTCCGCGGCGGCCGTCCTTCACGCCATCCATCCCTCGACCATCGACCATTGCATCGCCGGCCACCTGAGCGCCGAGGGGGCGCACCAGGACGTGCTGACCCGCATCGGCAAGGTGCCCCTCCTGGTCCTGGGGATGCGGCTCGGCGAAGGATCGGGCGCGGCGCTGGCCGCGGGCCTCGTGAAGGCGGCGGCGGCGGTGCATCGCGATATGGCCACCTTCGGGCAGGCGGGAGTTTCCGAGCGCCTGTCGTGAGGTTCAGGCGTCGCCGCTCCCGGTCGAGCGGCATCACGTCCCTGATCGTCGCGCTGGCGCTCGCGGGCGGGGCCGGGCTTGCGATGAAGCCGAACGGGCGCTCCCTCGAGGGCCGCGCCCAGGTGACCGACGGGGACACGATCCGCATCGGCGAGACGCGCATTCGCCTCAAGGGCATCGACGCGCCCGAGATCAGGCAGTCCTGCTCCCGCTCGGGCCGTTCCTATGCCTGCGGCGAGACCTCCCGCCGGGCGCTGATCGATCTCGTGTCCGGCGAGACGGTGCGCTGTCGCGCCACCGGCCGCGACCGCTATCAGCGCGTTCTCGCCCGCTGCACCGTGAACGGCCGGGACATCGGCGCCCGCATGGTCGAGGACGGCTGGGCCGTCTCCTACGGGCGCGATTACGATCCCGAGGAGACGCGCGCCCGCAAGCGCTCGGTCGGGCTCTGGGAGGGCGATTTCGAGCGCCCGCAGGACTGGCGCAGGCGCAACTCGTGAGGGAGCGACCTCGTGTCGTTCCTCCGGGCCTCTCCTCGGCCTGGGCCTCGATCTCCATGTGATGGGGATGAATCCCTCCCCGAATTTCGACGATCTTGCCGCACAACTGAGAGCCTGCCGGATCTGCCGCGACGCGCCGCGCTTCGGCGCGGCCCTGCCGCATGAGCCGCGCCCGATCATCCAGGGCAGCGCGACGGCGCGGCTGTGCATCGCCAGCCAGGCGCCGGGAACCCGCGCCCACGCCAGTGGCATCCCCTTCGACGACCGTTCGGGCACGCGGCTGCGCGACTGGCTCGGCCTCGACAAGACCACCTTCTACGATGCGTCCAAGGTGGCCATCGTGCCCATGGGCTCCTGCTTTCCGGGCCATGATGCCAAGGGTGGCGATCTCGGTCCCCGCCGGGAATGTGCCGAGGCCTGGCGCCGGCCGCTCTTTCAGGCGCTGCCCAATCTCGATCTCGTCCTCCTGATCGGCCAATATGCCCAGGCCTGGCATATGGGAGACGATTTCAGGGACGGGCTGACGGAGACCGTCCGGCGGTGGCGCTCCATCCTCGACAACCCTCAGAAACCCCGCATCCTGCCGCTGCCGCACCCTTCCTGGCGCAACAATGGCTGGCTTAAGACTAATTCCTGGTTCGAAGCCGAGCTTTTGCCGGTTCTCCGCTCCGAGATCCGTACTATGTTCGAGCTTGAGGACAAGGAGCTTTGAGGCATGAGCCCGACGACCCTGCGCTGCACCGTCGACGGAGCGGTCGCGACGATCACGCTCGCGCGGCCCGAGAAGATGAACGCGTTCAACGCCGACATGCACGCGGACTTGCGTGACGCGCTGGACCGGTGCGGGCGGGACGATGCGGTGCGCGTGGTGGTGCTGACCGGGGAGGGACGGGCATTCTCCTCGGGCCAGGACCTGACGGTCGATCTGGAACGCGACGAACAGGGCCGCGTCGATCTCGGACCGGCGCTCGCCCGCGACTACAACCCGCTGGTGCTCAGGCTCGCCAATTACCCGAAGCCGACCATCGCCGCCCTCAACGGCCCGGCGGTTGGCGCCTCGATGAACATCGCGCTCGCCTGCGACATCGTCGTGGCGGCCCGCTCGGCCTATCTCCAGGAAGCCTTCGCCAAGATCGGGCTGATTCCGGATGCGGGCGGCACCTGGATCCTGCCTCGCCTCGTCGGCCCCAAGCTGGCGCTCGCCCTGATGCTGAGCGCGGAGACGATTCCGGCCGAGGAGGCGCAGAGAATGGGCCTCGTGTACAAAGTGTTCGACGATGCGTCGTTCGCGGTCGACGTGGCGGCTTTCGCCGCAAGGCTTGCCGAGGGGCCGGGGCTCGCGTATCGCCTCACCAAGCAGGCGGTGGGACAGAGCCTGTCCAACGATCTCGAAACCCAGCTCGATCTCGAAGCGAGGTTCCAGGCCGAGGCCGGATCGAGCCACGATTTCATGGAAGGCGTCGCGGCATTCCGCGAGAAGAGAGCTCCCCGTTTCGAGGGACGATAAGGAGAAAGCCCGATGCGTCCGACCTATTGGATTCTCGGCCTTGCCACGTTGAGCATCGTCATCGGGCTCTTCATGTCGCGCGATCCCGAACGCGCCGAGCGCCTCAATCAGATGTACCGGGACGCGGCCCTGACGGGCGAGACGCGCCAGATGGTGATCATGGGGCTCGCCGTCGCCATCGGAGCCTTCGTCGTCTACCTGACGATGACGCGGCGGTGACCGGACAGCCGGCGTCGACTGTCCCGTTTCGTTCACAACCCGTTCAACTGCCTTGGCCTTATCTGCATAAAGACCCGCAAGGGCGACAAAGGGGTGGATATTCCGTGTCTCGTCTGAAACGTGCTATCGTTTTTATCGGCCTTGCGCTGACGGCCGTCGCTGCACAGGCGGCCATTGCTTCGGCTCAGGACCGCCTTGCCCTCGTGGTCGGGCAGGGCGCCTATCGGGGCCGCGAGCTTCCGACCGTCGTCAACGATGCGGGCCTTATGGCCCAAACCCTGACCAGCGCCGGGTTCGAGGTGATCCAAGGGCGCGATCTCGGCGCCGGCGATCTGCGGAGCCTCGTGCGTGACTTCCTCGACAAGAGCCAGAACCTGGAGCCCGGTTCAACCGTGATGGTCTATCTGTCAGGCTATGGGGTCCAGCTCGAAGGCGAGAATTATCTGCTCCCGGTCGATGCCCGGATCGAGCGTGACGTGGACGTGCCGCTGGAAGGCTTCCGGCTGTCCGATCTCGTCCGCTCCCTCGAGCGGGGCCCTGCGCAGGTGCGGGTGATCGTCGCCGATATGGCGCGGGATTACCCGCTCGGGTCCGCAGGCGCTCCGGCGGCCAGTGGCCTTGCCCTGATGGAGCCGCCCGCCGGGTTCCTGATGGCCTTCTCCTCCGCTCCCAACATCGTCGCGGCCGATGGGAAGGGGCCTTACGGGGCCTATGCGACCGCCTTGGCGGAGATGATCCGCCAGCCCGGCATGCCCCTCGACGAGGTGTTCGCCCGCACGCGCCTCAGGACCCACGAGGCCACGAACGGCCTGCAGATTCCCTGGCATTCGGCCAATCTCGGAAACGGCGCCTTCGTCTTCTTCGAGCAGGCGGAGGCGGCGGCCGCGCCGCTGGTGCGCGAGGTGCGCCGGATCGAGGACGTCCCGGCCGAAGAGGCTTATGCCATCGCGGTGGAGCGCGATACGATCCAGGACTACCAGGCTTTTCTACGCCGCTATCCGGACCATCGCCTCGCCCGCCGCGTGACGGCGCTGCTGGCCGCCCGCCGCGAGGCCCTCGTCTGGCGCCGCACGCTCACCAGCAACACCCGCGAGGCCTATTGGACCTATCTCCGCCGCTATCCGAACGGCCCTCACGCGGCGGATTGCCAGCGCCGTCTGGTGCGCCTGTCCGCCCCCTATGCGCCGCCGGCCGGCTTCGAGGAGGTTGAATATGCGGACCTGCCGCCGCCGCTGCCCGAGGTGGAGCGGGTCGAAGTCGTCGAGGTCGTGACCATCATCCGCGACGTGCCGCCACCGCGCGCGCCGGTCTATCTCCTGCCGCCGCCCGACGAGGATGTGGAGTTCGTGACGATCATCCGCGAGCCGCCGCCGCCGCCGATCATGGCCGGCGTGCTGCCGATCCCGATGGCCATGCCGGTCCCGATGCGCGCCCGTCCGCCGCGCACGTTCTACCAGCCCATCGCACCGGTCACGCCACGCGGCCCGGTCGCCATCCCGGTGGCCGCTCCGCCGGTCTTCGGCGGCCTCATGGGCGACGAGCGCGGCCCCCGTCCGCGCCGCGGACTGCGCCCTCAGGAGGCGGTGGTCCCGCGCCAGCCCGGACTGGCCGCGCCGCTTCGGCCGCTGCCGGTTTCGGTCGAGCCGAGAGGTCCGCGCGAGGGCAGGAGCTCTCGCCCCGGTGAGCCGCCGCAGGTGAGCCCCGGACGCATTCCCGCGCGCCCGATCCCGCTGGCGACCATCCCTCAGGAGCGGCCTCGTCCGGGCCGCTCGGATATCGGAGAGCCGACCTTCCATTCGGAGCCGCCGCGCGGCGTTCGGCCCGTCGAGCGCAATGCCGATCCCCGGACGATCCGTCCGGCCCCAATGCGCGATGCGGCCCGCGTGAGAGAGCCGCATCTCGACAGGGAGGAGATCATGCCGCGGCAGGCCCGCCCGGAGAGACCGCGGATCGACATAGAGCGGGAGCGGCCCGGCCGGAACGAGGCCGGGCGCCCGGCGGTCGTGTTCCCGCAACCGGAGGTGCGCCGTCCGCGCCCGGACGTCGCCGTTCGCCCGCCGATGGAGCGTGAGCGGCCAGCCGCCTGGGACAGAATGGATCGCGAGCGTCCTTCGCCGCGTCCCGCTCCCCGGATGGAACGTCCGGAGGCACCCGCTTTCCAGCCCAGGCCCGTTCCGCGCATGGAGGCTCCCCGCGAGGAGCGCGCCTTCCGCGAACCGCCGCGCCCGGCGATGCAGCCGCCCCCCGGGCGTGGCTTCGAGAGGCCGGCGCAGCAGGTTCGCCCCGCGCCCGCACCATCCGGCAACCGCCAGGGCGGAGGCAATCCCGAGCGCTGCCGGCCCGGACGGCCCTGCGCCGAAGAGGTGCGCTGAAACGGAGAGCGCCGGAGCCTTTCGGCCCCGGCGCTTCGCTTTCGTTCAGTGATGGATCCGCGAAGGCTTACTTGTCGAGCCGCGCGATCAGGCTCGACGTGTCCCAGCGCCGGCCGCCCATCTTCTGCACGTCGGCGTAGAACTGATCGACCAGGGCCGTGACCGGCAGGCTGGCGCCGTTCTTGCGGGCCTCGTCCAGAACGATGGACAGGTCCTTGCGCATCCAATCGACGGCGAAGCCGAAATCGAACTTGCCCTGGTTCATGGTCTTGCCGCGATTCTCCATCTGCCAGGAGCCGGCGGCGCCCTTGGAGATCACGTCGAGCACCGCCTCGATGTCGAGGCCGGCCTTCTTGCCGAAATGGATGCCCTCGGCGAGGCCCTGCACGACGCCGGCGATGCAGATCTGGTTGATCATCTTGGTGAGCTGACCGGCGCCGGCTTCGCCCATCAGGCGGGAGGCGCGCGCAAAGCTCATGATCGCAGGTTCGGCTTTTGCGTAGGCATCCGCGTCGCCGCCGCACATGACCGTGAGGACACCGTTCTCCGCACCTGCCTGACCGCCCGACACGGGAGCATCGATGAAGGCGAAGCCCTTTTCCGCGGCGGCTGCATGAAGCTCGCGGGCCACTTCCGCCGAGGCGGTGGTGTGGTCGACGAAGATGCTGCCTTTGCCCATGCTTTGGAACGCGCCGTCGGGGCCGAGCGTCACCTGACGCAGGTCGTCGTCGTTGCCGACGCAGGCGAAGACGATCTCCTGACCCTCGGCCGCCTCGCGCGGCGTCGCGGCCGCACGGCCGCCGTTCTCGGACACCCATTTCTCGGCCTTGGCTGCCGTGCGGTTATAGACCGTCACCTCATGACCCTTCGCCTTGAGGTGACGTGCCATGGGGTAGCCCATCACGCCGAGCCCGAGGAATGCAACCTTCGCCATCGTCTGCTCCCTGAATGTCTCGCCGGTTCTAGCGCATCGTGCGCAAATGTGGACCTGATTTTTCCGGATCTTTCGACGCCGCGGGAATGACACCCACGATCTCATCACCGGCCTGGTGCCGGTGATCCCGATGGATTGAAGCGCCAAGCCTCACCTTATCGAGACGGCCGGCACAAGGCCGGCCATGACATGCGTGAACGCCTCTATTTGATGTCGAAGGGGAAATATTCGGTGCGGATCCGGTCATAGGTCCCGTCCGCCTTCACCTGCGCGATGGCGCGGTTGAACTGCCGACGGAGGCTCTCGTCCTCCTTGCGCAGGCCGATGCCATAGGATTCGCGCTTGTAGGCGGGCTCCGCGGGCGCATCGCCGAGGATGTGGCAGCAGGCTCCCTCGCGGCTCTTCAGGAATTTGGAAAGGAGCAGTTCATCGGCGAAGACCGCATCGATGCGCCCGACGAGAAGATCGAGATTGGCCTCCTCCGCCTTGGCGAAGAGGACGACCTGGGAATCCTTGTAGAAGGTTTTGAGATAGGTCTCGTGATCGGTGCGCTCGATGGTGCCGATCTTCTTGCCGGCCATCGCCGCAGGCGTGACGGGACCGGGCGCGGTCGCCTTGGGTCCGATGAACACCGCCGGGATGCGGTAGTACGGGTCCGAGAACGCGATCCGCTTCTGGCGCCGTTCCGTGATCTCCAGGGACGACATGATCGCATCGTATTCGCGGGTCAGGAGGCCTTTGATGATGCCGTCCCATTCATGCTGAACGAGTTCGCATTGGACCTTCATCACATCGCAGAGGCTTTTCAGGAGTTCGACCTCGAAACCCTGCAGCTCGTTGTTGGCGTCGATGAAATTGAAGGGCGGGTAAGCGCCCTCGATGGCGATGCGGATCGTCGGCTTCTGCGCGGGCGCCGCATCCTGCGCGAGGACCGGCGCCGATCCCAGGCCGATCAGGACCGATGCCAGGAGGGCCAGCCTTCGCGTGAACATGAGGATACTCGCACTCATTGCCTTGAGCCTAACCGCCTGTGACGCTCATGTGTCGGCTCAGCGCCGGGCGAGCGTGGCGCCGGTCGATGATGAAGTCGTGCCCCTTCGGCTTGCGGGCGATGGCATCGACGATGGCGCGCTCGAGCAGATCGTCGGACGTCGAGGCGCGCACCGGGCCTCGCAGATCGGCGGCATCTTCCTGGCCGAGGCACATGAAGAGCTGGCCCGTGCAGGTCAGCCGCACCCGGTTGCAGCTCTCGCAGAAATTGTGGGTCATCGGCGTGATGAAGCCGAGCCGTCCGCCGGTTTCCTTCACCCGCACGTAGCGCGCGGGGCCTCCCGTGCGGTCGGCGAGATCCTCCAGCGTGTATCGCTCGGCAAGGCGCGCGCGGACGAGGGACAGCGGCAGGAACTGATCGACGCGCTGCCCGTCGATCTCGCCGAGCGGCATTACCTCGATGAGCGTCAGGTCCATGCCGCGGCCATGCGTCCATTCGAGCAGGTGCACGATCTCGTCCTCGTTCACGCCCTTCAGCGCCACCGCGTTGATCTTGACCTTGAGGCCGGCGTTCTGCGCGGCGTCGAGACCTTGCAGCACCTTCGTCAGGTCGCCCCAGCGGGTGATGCGCCGGAACTTGTCGGCATCGAGGGTATCGATCGACACGTTGATCCGCTTCACCCCGCAGGCGGCGAGATCCTTGGCATGGCGGGCGAGTTGCGAGCCGTTGGTGGTGACGGTGAGCTCGTCCAGCGCGCCTGAATCCAGATGGCGCGACAGGGAGCCGAACAGGATCATGATGTCCCGCCGCACCAGAGGCTCGCCGCCGGTGATGCGCAGTTTTCGCACTCCCCGGTCGACGAAGGCCGTGCAGATGCGGTCGAGCTCTTCCAAGGTGAGAAGGTCGCGCTTGGGCAGGAAAGCCATGTCCTCGGACATGCAGTAGACGCAGCGGAAATCGCAGCGATCCGTCACCGATACCCGGAGGTAGGTGATCGCCCGGCCAAACGGGTCCAGAAGGGACCGGGCGGTATCGTCATTCTCGAGATGGGCCTGAAAGGCTCCCATGGCGGAGACGTCCTTGTTCGCGTGAACGCTTGCCTTCGATGTTATGATCAAGCAGTTAGCGTGAAATCGTGTTCCGGAAAAGGGGTTGAGGGCTATGACATCTGAACGCTGGCCGACGGAACTCCGCCTCGCCAAGGACAAGCGCAGCCTTCGCATCGTCTTCGACGACGGCGCGGCCTTCGACCTGCCGGCCGAGTACCTGAGGGTGACGAGCCCTTCCGCCGAGGTGCAGGGGCACAGCCCCGCCGAGCGCAAGACGGTGCCTGGCAAACGGGAGGTGCAGATCATCGGCGTGGAGCCGGTCGGCAACTACGCCGTCAAGCTCGTCTTCGACGACATGCACGACACCGGGATCTACGGCTGGGATTATCTCTACCGGCTCGGAGCCGAACGGGGGGAGAAGTGGCAGGCTTATCTCGATGAACTGGCCGCGAAGGGGTTGTCGCGGGTTCGAGCTCGCTGAGGGTTGCCGCAAACGAAAATGGCCGGGACGAGCCCGGCCATGATGCGCTTGTTCGGGGCTTTTAGCGAAGAACCACGACCTTCGCGCCGACCTTGGCGCGGTTGTAGAGGTCGGTGACGTCCTCGTTGGTCATGCGAATGCAGCCCGAGGACACGGCCTCGCCGATGGTTTCCGGCTCGTTCGAGCCGTGAATGCGGTAGATCGTGCTGCCGATATAGAGGGCGCGGGCGCCGAGCGGGTTGTCGGGCCCGCCCTTCATGTAGCGGGGCAGGTCGGGACGGCGCTTGAGCATGGCTGCCGGCGGGCGCCAATCCGGCCATTCGCGCTTCATGGTGACGGAATGGGAGCCCGACCAGGTGAAGCCCGGACGTCCGACGCCGACGCCGTACTGGATGGCCTGTCCGTTGCCGAGCACGAACCACAGACGGCGTTCGCTCGTCGACACGACGATGGTGCCGGGGGCGTAGCGGCCGTCGAATGAGACGACCTCGCGCGCGACCGGCGCGGCCTGGGCCTTCAGGGCATCTTCAGCGCTGTAGAGCGGCTGGCGGGTCAGAGGGTCGATTGCCGTAAATGCCGCAGCCGGCGTCGCGAGGGCGACGAAAGCGCAGGCGAGCCCGGTCAAGGCAGCGCGAGTGCGTCCCATTATTGCCTCAGATAAAACATGGTTGGTGGCAGGGTCTGTCCTTGCTCAACGCAACAGCCCCGCTTCGGATCCATGGCTTATCAAGGTTCTGCTATAAAATTCTAGTGCAAAAAAGCCTCATTCCCGCCACATCGTAACCAATTCGTTAAAGCGGCGCTGCCGCAATTCGCGAAACAAAATACTTCGGCCGGGACATGCTTCTTTGGCTTGACGCCGGGGGTTCTGCGCCTTTAGAAGGCCCTGGTCAGGGCGCGTAGCTCAGCGGGAGAGCATTCGCTTCACACGCGAAGGGTCACAGGTTCAATCCCTGTCGCGCCCACCATTCCTTCCTGATATCGAAGCTTCACTTTTTCGTGCGCGATCGGCGCGCGGCACGAACGCGTGTCGCGTCAGGCCGCCAGCGGCCTCATGACGGCCTGGACGGCGGCGAAGAGATCGTCGAAGTGATCGATCACCAGATCGGGACCCAGCTCCCGGACCGGCACCTCCGTATAACCGAACGGCACCGCGATCACTGGGATGCCGGCATTCTTCGCCGTCACGATATCCGTCCGGGAATCGCCGATCATGACCGCCCGGGACGGGCTCCCGCCCGCGCGTTCGATGGTCAGGGTCAGGTGTCGCGGATCGGGCTTGAAGTAGGGAAAGGTGTCCCGGCCGCAATTGGCCGCGAACCGCCGGCCGACACCGAGCTCGTCGAGCAGCTTGACCGAGTGTTCCTCGACCTTGTTGGTGCAGACCGCCAGGATGAACCCTGCCTCTTCCAGCCGGTCCAGTGCCGCGGCGACGCCCGGGTAGAGCTGAGTCCGGACGCAGATGTTCTCTCCGTAATGGACCATGAACTGACGGAACAGCTCGTCGAGATAGGCGGGGGCCAGCTCCTTGCCGGCGGCCTCGAACCCGCGTTCGATCAGGGCTCTGGCGCCCGCACCGATCATGTCCCGCGCCTTGGCGACCGGCAGGGGGGCGAGCCCCTCGCGGTCGAGAATCACATTGAGGGTCCCGACGAGATCGCCGGCCGTGTCTGCCAGGGTTCCATCGAGGTCGAAGACGGCGATGGGCGAGACGATGTGCGGGGTATCAATGGCCATGAAGGTCGGCTACCTGCTGCAGGCAAGGGAATCAAGCACTGGGATGATATGGTGCCTATGGTTGATTCGTTCTTACCGGATGGAGTGGTGAATGCGGCCCCTTGGTTCCGCGGCGTTGATTTCGGCAGTCCTGGCGCTGGGAGGCTTGTCGAGCCCCGCCCTGGCGGCGTCCTATGATTTCGTCCCTGCGCCTCAGACCGACCTGAACAGGATTTATAGGATCGATCGGATCACCGGCGAGGTGAGCTCCTGCCAGTATGGTCTACAGGAAGGCACCGTCGGGGTCACCCTCTGCTACAGCGCGGGCGAAGGCGCGGGAGCCCAGGCGCCGGGGGAATACGGCCTCGTCGCTTCCAGGCACGAGCGGGAAGGGGGCGTTTTCCGGGTGAATTATCGCACCGGCCAGATGAGTATCTGCTACGTTTTCGACGAACGCGTAGTCTGCACGCCCCAGACGACCCCGTCTCCCGCCGTCTCGTCGGCCGCTCCGACGGCCGCCACTCCGAGCGGCGGCTCAGGCACGGGGGCTTCGCCGCAGCGTCCCTGACCGGGCGCGCGAACCTCTCCGGCCGACCGCGGATGAAACGTTCTTTCTTTCAGCCGCTCCGACATGCTAGAGGCGAGCAGAACAGCTTTCTCGAGCCGGGGCGGACGCATTCTTAGAGGATTTCAGTGAGCGACAATCTCAAGCGCGCTGCGGCCGACAGGGCTGCTGAACTCGTGACCGACGGCATGAGGCTGGGCCTGGGCACCGGCTCGACCGCGGCGCATTTCGTGTCGGCCGTCGGCGAGCGGGTTCGGGCGGGCCTCAAGGTGGTGGGCGTTCCCACCTCCGAGGCCACCCGCGAGCAGGCGCAACGCGAGGGCATTCCCCTGTCGACCCTCGACGAAACTCCGGACCTGGACCTGACGGTCGACGGCGCCGACGAGATCGATGACGACCTGCGCCTCATCAAGGGCGGCGGCGGCGCTCTCCTGCGCGAGAAGATCGTGGCCTCCGCGAGCCAGCGGATGATCGTGATCGCTGACGGATCCAAGCTCGTCTCGAAGCTCGGCCGCTTTCCCCTGCCCATCGAGGTCGTGCCCTTCGGCCTCACGGCCACGGAGCGCGCCATCGTCAGGCTGCTGGACAGCCTCGGCATGAGCGGCGAACTGGTTCTGCGGCACGCTCCCGACGGGGCGGCCTACGTCACCGATGGGGGACATTTCATTCTCGATGCGCATCTCGAGCGCATCGAAAAGCCGAACGTGCTGGCCTCGACGCTGAACAACATCCCCGGCGTCGTCGAGCACGGTCTTTTCCTGGGTCTGGCCACCGGAGCGATCCTCGCAACGGGTGACGGGCTCGTCGAACTCGGTCAGCTCTGACCAGAAACCATGACGATTGGAGCCACTTCTATGATCCGCAACGCTTCCCGCCTGGCCGCGACCTCGGTCGCGTTGTTCATGCTCGCAAGTCCCGTTTTCGCCCAGCAGGCGCCGCAACCCACCGCCGGCCAGCTGGCCGCCGCCAACGAGGTCGCCGTCAGCTCCGGTCTGACCGGCGCCTTCGACGCCATGACCGATCCGCTGCTCAACCAGCTCCAGCAGATGAACGTGACCCGCCCGGAGATCCGCCAGGATCTGGACCAGGTGGTCGCTCTCATCCGCCCTGAGGTCGATCAGAAGAAGAAGGAAATGGTCGACGCCACGGCGAAGACGCTTGCGGCGCGGCTGAGCGAGGCGGAGCTGAAGGAGATTGCGGCGTTCTACAAGTCTGCGGCCGGCCAGAAATGGGTGCAGCTGCAGCCGGGCATTCTCGACGCCATCGTCCGCGACATGGCCATCTGGACCCAGCGGACCTCGGAGTTCATCATGGCGCGCGCCCGCGAGGAAATGGGCAAGCGCGGCCACCAGCTCAACTGACGCCGGCGGCCACGCCGAGCACAACAAGAAAGGCCCGGTTTGTCCGGGCCATTTTTGTTGGGTGTCGTTGCTTGAGGGTCAATCCTCGACGGCTTTGAAGCGGCCCATGCCTTTGAGGACGAAGGGCAGGATCAGGGCGATGACGGCGATGCCGAGGAGCGTGGCGGAGATCGGGCTCTGCAGCAGCACCATCGGATCGCCCAGGCTGATCGAGAGCGCCCGGCGCAGCTGGCTTTCCGCGATCGGGCCCAGGATCAGGCCGACCACCACCGGGGCGATCGGGAAGTCGAACCGGCGCATCAGGAAGCCGAGCACCCCGAACCCGGTCAGCATGATCAGCTCCACCGGCGACGGATTGGCCGCGATCGTGCCCATGGTGGCAAACACCAGGATGCCGGCATACAGCCACGGCTGCGGGATCGCCAGCAGCTTCACCCACAGCCCGACCAGCGGCAGGTTCAGCACCAGCAGCATGGTGTTGGCGATGAACAGGCTGGCGATCAGGCCCCACACCAGGGCCGGCTGCTCGGCAAACAGCAGCGGACCGGGATTGAGGCCGTATTGCTGGAAGCCGGCCAGCATCATCGCCGCCGTCGCCGAGGTCGGCAGGCCGAGCGTCAGCAGCGGCACGAGCGTGCCGGCCGCCGAGGCGTTGTTGGCCGCCTCCGGCCCGGCCACGCCCTCGATCGCGCCATGGCCGAAATCCTGCGGGTACTTGGTCAGCCGCTTCTCGGTCGCGTAGGACAGGAAGGTCGGGATCTCCGCGCCGCCGGCCGGCAGTGCGCCGATCGGGAAGCCGAACAGCGTGCCGCGCAGCCACGGCTTCCACGAGCGCTTCCAGTCCTCCTTGGTCATCCACAGCGAGCCGCGCACCGCCTCGAGCTTCTCCTCGTGGATGTGCCGGCGCGAGGCGACGTAGAGCGCCTCGCCGACCGCGAACAGGCCCACGGCCAGGGTCGTGACCTCGACGTTGTCGTAGAGCTCGGGAATGCCGAAGCTCAGGCGCGACTGGCCGGACAGGATGTCGATGCCCACCAGCCCGAGCAGCAGCCCGATGAACAGGCTGGTCAGGCCGCGCACCGGCGAGTCGCCGAAGGTGGCCGAGACGGTCACGAAGGCCACGCACATCAGGGCGAAGTAGTCCTCCGGCCCGAAGCTGACGGCAACCTCGACGAGATAGGGGGCCAGCAGCGTCAGCCCGAGGGTCGCGATGGTGCCGGCCACGAAGGAGCCGATGGCCGAGGTCGCCAGCGCCGGGCCGCCGCGGCCGGCCTTGGCCATCAGGTTGCCCTCGAGGGCGGTGGCCATCGAGGCGCTCTCGCCGGGCGTGTTGATCAGGATGGCGGTGGTCGAGCCGCCGTACATGCCGCCGTAATAGATGCCGGCGAACATGATGATCGAGCCGGCCGGATCGAGCTTGAAGGTGATCGGCAGCAGCAGCGCCACGGTGAGCGCCGGGCCGATGCCGGGCAGCACGCCGACGGCGGTGCCGAGCAGCACGCCGATGAGCGCGAACAGCAGGTTCATCGGCTGGATGGCGACGGCCAGGCCGCCGGCGAGGGAGGTGAAGGCTTCCATGGTCAGGGTCTCACAACAGGTGCTCGAGCGGCCCGGCCGGCAGGGACAGGGTCAGGAGCTTGCCGAACAGCAGGTAGATGAAGACCGCGATCACGGCGCCGATTAAAAGATCGGTCAGGAACGCCCGGCGGCCGAAGGCGGCCGAGGTGGTGGCGAACAGGATCGCGGTGCCGATCATGAAGCCGCCGCCGACGGCGACCAGGGCGATGAGGCAGGCGAGCCCGCCGAGGATGAGCAGGATCGGCTTCCAGTCGAGGCTGTCGCGCGCCGGCAGGTCGCCGCGCAGGGCGCCGATGCCGTTGCCGATGGCGAGCAAGGTCAGGCCGACCGCGACGACGATCGGCATGACCTTGGGCCCGAGATCGTAGGGCGACAGGATCTGCAGCTTCGTCATGTCCCACCAGACAAGACCGGCCAGGCCGAGAAGAACGAGCGCAATGACAAGGCCGGCCACGTCAGGACGCCGAGAGAGGGGTGTGGTCATAGGTGATCCCAAAAAAAGAGGCGCCGCGCTCCGAGAACGCGGCGCCTCCAACGGCCTTTATCTTGAAAATTAAGACTTCACCAGCCCCACCGCGGTGAGCACTTCCTTCGTGCGGACCTGCTCGTCGGCAAGGATCTTGGAGAAGGCGTCGCCGGACATGTAGGAATCCTCCCAGCCCTTGGCCTTCAGGAGTTCCTGCCATTCCTTGGACTTGGCCATCTTGTCCATGGCGTCCGTCAGGGCCTTCTTCTGGTCGGCCGAGATTCCGGGAGGAGCGACGACGGCGCGCCAGTTGGCGATTTCGAGGTCGACGCCCTGTGCCTTGATGGAGGGCTGCTCGGCGGTTGCCTTATCGGCCGGCGACGTCAGGCCGAGGAGACGCAGCTTGCCCGCCTTCACTTGGCTTTCGAATTCGCCGTAGCCGGAGATGCCGGCCGTCACCTTGCCGCCGAGGATGGCCGCCAGGGCCTCGCCGCCGCCGGAGAAGGGGATGTAGTTGATCTTGGTCGGGTCGGCACCGGCCGCCTTGGCGAAGAGGGCCGCCGCGATGTGATCGACGCCGCCGGCCGAGCCGCCGGCCCAAGTCACCTTGGCCGGGTCGGCCTTGATGGCATCGGCGAGTTCCTTGACGGACTTGATCGGCGAGCTGGCCGGGACCACGATCGCCTCGTATTCCGAGGTCAGGCGGGCGATGGGCGTCGTCTGGTCGAGGGTGACCGGCGACTTGTTGGTGAGGAGGGCGCCCACCATCACGTAGCCCATGACCATGAGCTGGTTGCCGTCGCCCTTCGAATTGTTCACGAGCTGGGCGATGCCGATGGAGCCGCCGGCGCCCGGCACGTTGGCGACCTGTACGCTCTTGGCGATGCCGGCCTGGGTCAGGGCCTGCTGCATGGAGCGGGCCGTCTGATCCCAGCCGCCGCCGGGTGCTGCCGGAGCCATGATCTTGAGCTCCATCTGAGCTGCCGCCGATGTCACGAATCCTGCCACGGCCGCCGCAGCCAGAGCGCTGCGCCAAAGACCTTTACGAAAATGGCTCATTAGTTTTCTCCGATTGGTCACCGACCTTCAGTCGGCACATCCGCGGCAGACCCTAATGAGGGAACAGGGGGGCGGCAAGCGGCTTGCTCCTTTATCCATGTTGAACCTTAGCGTAAGAGCTTCTCGATTCAGGGGAACAGCCATGCACCCGAAGCGGGACTGGCGGGCGACGTTGCCGAAGACCGTCACTATATGAATGAATCCAAGTTGCAGAATTGAGCGGAGACCGCACCATGTCCTCATTCGACGTTGACCTGTTCGTGATCGGAGGAGGATCCGGCGGCGTGCGCGCGGCGCGGATCGCCGCGGGCTACGGCGCGAGGGTCATGCTGGCGGAGGAATACCGGGTCGGCGGAACCTGCGTCATCCGAGGCTGCGTGCCGAAGAAGCTGATGGTCTATGCCAGCCGCTTCGCCGACGATTTCCACGATGCGGAGGGCTTCGGCTGGAGCGTCGGTGGGACGCGCTTCGATTGGGCGACCCTGATCCGCAACAAGGACAAGGAGATCGACCGGCTCGAGGGAATCTATCGTGCCAATCTCGAACGGGCCGGCGTCGAGGTCGTGGACAGCCGCGCCGTGATCGAGGACGCGCATACGGTCCATCTGCTCAAGACCGGTGAGCGCGTCCGTGCCCGCTACATCCTGGTGGCCGTCGGGGCGCATCCGACCCTGGAGCCTGTGATCCCCGGCGGGGAGCTCGGCATCACGTCCAACGAGGTCTTCCATCTCGACGCCTTGCCCAAACGGATCCTGGTGGTCGGCGGCGGCTACATCGCGGTCGAGTTCGCCGGGGTCTTCGCCGGTCTCGGCAGCGAGGTCACCCTCCTGCACCGGGGCGACAAGCTCCTGCGCGGCTTCGACGAGGATGTCCGCGACGCGCTCGGCGAGGCCTATGCCCAGCGCGGGATCAAGCTGGCCCTGAGCACGACCCTCACGAGCCTCGAGAAGACCGCCGACGGCATCGCCGCGACCCTGTCGGACGGTTCCACGATCACGGTCGATCAGGTTCTGGTCGCGACGGGACGGCGGCCGAACACGAAAGGACTCGGGCTGGAGACGGCCGGTATCACCGTCGACGAGGTCGGGGCCATTCCGGTGGACGGCTATTCCCAGACCCTCGTTCCGTCGATCTATGCGGTCGGCGACGTGACCAACCGGGCGAACCTCACACCGATCGCCATCCGGGAGGGGCACGCCTTCGCCGACACGGTGTTCGGGGACAAGCCCACCATCGTCGACCACGACCTGATCCCCACGGCCGTCTTCTCGACGCCGGAAATCGGCGTGATCGGCTGCGGCGAGGACGCGGCCCGGGCAGTCTACGGCGATGTGGACGTCTACAAGACCGCCTTCCGGCCGATGAAGGCCACGCTCTCGGGCGGCAAGGACCGGGTCTTCATGAAGCTCATCGTCGACAAGGCGACCGACAAGGTCGTGGGCGTCCATATCATGGGCCACGACGCGGGCGAGATGATCCAGCTCGCCGGCATCGCCGTGACCATGGGAGCCACCAAGGCCGATTTCGACCGCACCGTGGCGGTTCACCCAACGGCAGCCGAGGAGTTGGTCACCATGCGCACGCCTGTGGTGGTGAAGAAGCCGGTGGCAGTGGGGTGATCGAATCGTCGCAGCAGCGCAGTGCTCCTCGGCACTCGCCTTTTTGAATATGTCGTGTATAGGTGCCGTTTCGTGCCGCTTATTGCGGTGAACGATGAAGAATTCGAGAAAGGACACGGGGGTTAGTGTCATGACCGAGCGGTGGACGCCCGACAGCTGGAGAAACAAGCCGATCCAGCAGGTTCCGGCCTATCCGGACCTTGAGGCGCTTGAGAGCGTCGAGCAGCAGCTCGCCGGCTTTCCCCCGCTCGTATTTGCGGGCGAGGCGCGCAAGCTGAAGCGGACGCTCGGCAAGGTCGCCAAGGGCGAGGCCTTCCTACTCCAGGGCGGCGACTGCGCCGAGAGCTTCGCCGAGCATTCGGCCGACAACATCCGCGACTTCTTCCGCCTGTTCCTCCAGATGGCCGTGGTGCTGACCTATGCGGGCGGCTCGCCCGTGGTGAAGGTCGGCCGGGCCGCGGGCCAGTTCGCCAAGCCGCGCTCGGCTCCGACGGAGACCATCGACGGGGTGGAGCTGCCGAGCTACCGGGGCGACATCATCAGCGACATCGCCTTCACGCCGGAGGCCCGTACGCCGGATCCGCGCCGCCAGCTCATGGCCTATCGCCAATCGGCCGCGACCCTGAACCTGATCCGCGCCTTCGCGACCGGCGGCTACGCCAATCTCGAGAACGCCCATCGCTGGATGCTCGGCTTCGTGAAGGATTCGCCGCAATCCTCCCGCTACAGCGAGCTTGCGGAGCGCATCACCGAGAGCCTGAACTTCATGCGGGCCATCGGGATCGATCCCGAGACCCATCCCGAGATGCGTTCGACGGATTTCTACACCAGCCACGAGGCCCTGCTGCTCGGCTACGAGGAGGCCATGACCCGCGTCGATTCCACGACCGGCGACTGGTACGCCACCTCCGGCCACATGCTCTGGATCGGCGACCGCACCCGCCAGCTCGACCATGCCCACGTGGAATACATGCGCGGCATCAGGAATCCGATCGGTCTCAAATGCGGCCCGTCGCTCTCGGCCGATGGGCTGCTGAAGCTCATCGACGCGCTCAACCCGGAAGACGAGGCCGGCCGCCTGACGCTGATCTGCCGCTTCGGCGCCGACAAGGTGGGCGACCACCTGCCGGGCCTGATCCGCGCGGTGCAGCGGGAAGGGCGCACGGTCGTGTGGTCCTGCGATCCGATGCACGGCAACACCATCAAGGCGGCCTCGGGCTACAAGACCCGGCCGTTCGAGCGGGTCATGGGCGAGGTGCAGGACTTCTTCGCCATCCATCAGGCGGAAGGCACCCATGCGGGCGGCATTCACCTGGAGATGACCGGCAAGAACGTGACGGAATGCACGGGCGGCGCCCGCGCGCTCACCGATGCGGACCTGCGCGATCGCTACCACACCTATTGCGACCCGCGCCTCAATGCCGAACAGGCTCTCGAGATCGCTTTCCTGACTTCGGAGCTCATCAAGCGGGAGCGCCAGTCAAGGGAACGACCGGCCGCCCTCGCGGCGGAGTGAAAGACTGGGCAGATTAAGTAAATAAAAGGGGCGCTTGCGGCGCCCCTTTTATTTTACGCATACGCAACTCTACTTGTGTTTCGGCTTAGTGAAGCCAGCCGAAGAAGAAAAGAAGAAGAATGATCGGCAGCGGAATGCCGATGAGCCAGAGAAGGCCGCCTTTGAGCATGTCAGTCTCCCAATGTTTCGTGTGGAAATAACGAACTGGACTGTTGCGGGTTCCCACAAAGCTTGGGCTCTGCATAAGTTGTCGATGGAGCCGACTTCCGCCTCATCGGGAGAGGTGCGAGGACACACGAACGATGCGGCCGGCGAGCGTTCGGGAGTTCAGGGGAAAGCCTCACCCTCGGATTGCTGACGACCGTGCCGCGCGCTAGATCCTCGCTATGGTTCAGAACACTCTCAAGATCGCTCTCGCGCAGCTCAACCCCATCGTCGGCGATGTGGCCGGAAACGAGGAGAAGGCGCGCTTGGCGCGCGCGGAGGCGGTCCGGCTCGGGGCCGATCTCGTGATGTTCGCCGAGCAGTTCCTCGCGGGCTATCCCGCCGAGGACCTCGTGCTCAAGCCCGCCTTTCAGGATTCCTGCCGCGCCGCCCTCGAACGGCTCGCCCGCGAGACGGCAGATGGCGGTCCCGGCATGCTCATCGGCCTGCCGTGGCGGGAAGGGGACGAACTCTACAACGCCTATGCGCTCCTCGACGGCGGCTCGATCTCGGTGCGCTTCAAGGTCGACCTGCCCAATTACGGCGTCTTCGACGAGAAACGCAACTTCGCCGCCGGGCCTCTGCCCGGACCCGTGAACTTCCGCGGCATCCGCCTGGGGATTCCGATCTGCGAGGACATCTGGACCGGCGACGTGGTGGAGTGCCTCGCCGAGACGGGCGCCGAGATGCTCCTCGTGCCGAACGGCTCCCCCTATTGGCGCGGCAAGACCGAGGAGCGCTTCAACATCGCGGCCGCCCGCGTGACCGAGAGCGGGCTTCCGCTGGTCTATCTCAATCAGGTCGGCGGCCAGGACGAGCTGGTCTTCGACGGCGCGTCCTTCGTGCTCAATGCGGATTCCTCGCTCGCCTGCCAGCTGCCGGCCAACGAGGAGATCGTGGCGCTCACCACCTGGACGAAGGGCGAGGAGGGCTGGGCCTGCCGCGAGGCGCCCGTCGTCACCGTGGAGGAGGGCGAGGAGGCCGATTACGCCGCCTGCGTCCTGGGGCTTCGCGACTACGTGGAGAAGAACCGCTTCCCGGGCGTTGTGCTGGGCCTGTCCGGCGGCATCGATTCCGCCATCTGCGCCGCCATGGCGGTGGACGCGCTCGGGCCCGAGCGGGTGCATTGCGTGATGCTTCCCTATCGCTACACCTCTGGCGAGTCGTTGAAGGATGCGGAAGCCTGCGCGCAGATGCTGGGTGTCCGCTACGACATCCTGCCGATCGCCGCTCCGGTCGAAGGATTCGAGGCCGCCCTGGAGCCGATCTTCGCCGGCCGGGAGCGCGACATCACGGAGGAGAACCTCCAGAGCCGCGCCCGGGGCACCATCCTCATGGCGATCTCGAACAAGTTCGGTGCCATGGTGGTAACGACCGGCAACAAGTCGGAAATGTCGGTGGGCTACGCCACGATCTATGGCGACATGAACGGCGGCTTCAATCCGATCAAGGACCTCTACAAGATGGAGGTCTACCGCCTCGCGGCGCTGCGCAATCGCTGGAAGCCCAAGGGGGCGCTCGGACCGGACGGGATCGTCATCCCCGAGAACATCCTGACGAAGGCGCCCACGGCCGAACTGCGCGAGGGCCAGAAGGACCAGGATTCGCTGCCGCCCTATGAGGATCTCGACGAGATCCTGCGCGGCCTCGTGGAAGAGGAGCTGCGCGTCTCCGACATCGTGGCGAAGGGCTACGATCCTGAGGTCGTGAAGAAGGTGGAGCGGCTGCTTTACGTCGCCGAATACAAGCGGCGCCAGGCGGCGCCCGGCGTGAAGGTGACGCGCAGGAATTTCGGCCGCGACCGCCGCTATCCCATCGTCAATCGCTACCGCGACCAGGGACTGGCGGCGCACCGGAAGGACGAAGCCCTGGAGCGCGCCATCGGCAAGCCGCGCATGGGTTCGATGGATATGTGAGGATTACTCCACGTCATCACTGGCCTTGTGCCGGCCATGACGTGAGGGTGAAAATCCTCGACAACGGCAGGCGGGGAAGCCCGCCGAAAATCCCGACACCCCTTGCGCGGCTCTGTTCCCTTCGCCATAGCATCTGCATGTCCAAGCCCATCGTTCGCTTCGCCCCGTCACCGACCGGGCACATCCATATCGGCAACACCCGCGTCGCCCTGCTCAACGCGCTCTATGCGCGGCGCGAGGGCGGCACCTTCATCCTGCGCTTCGACGATACGGACGTGGCGCGGTCGAAGCAGGAATACGCGGACTCGATTCAAACCGATCTGAACTGGCTCGGCATTCCGCCCGATATCGTCGTCCGCCAGTCGGATCGTTTCGATCTCTATGACGCCGCCGCCGAGCGGCTGAAGGCGGTCGGGCGCCTCTATCCCTGCTACGAGACGCAGGAAGAGCTGGAGTTCCGCCGCAAGCGCCAGCTCGCCCGTGGCCTGCCGCCGATCTACGACCGGGCCGCCCTCAAGCTGACCGAAGAGGATCGCGCGAGGCTCGAACAGGAGGGGCGCAGGCCCCACTGGCGCTTCCGCCTCGAGCCCACCACCGTCGTCTGGGACGATCTGGTGCGCGGTCCTTGCCATGTGGATTGCAGCTCCCTGTCCGATCCGGTGCTGGTGCGCGGGGACGGGACCTATCTCTACACGCTGCCCTCCGTAGTGGACGACATCGAGCTCAAGATCACCCATGTGATCCGCGGCGAGGATCACGTCACCAACACGGCGGTGCAGATCCAGATCTTCGAGGCTTTGGGCGCCGCCGCCCCCACCTTCGCCCATCACAGCCTTCTGATCACGGCAAGCGGGGAGGGGTTGTCCAAGCGTCTCGGCCATCTTTCGATCAAGGGCCTGCGCGATGCCGGCCTCGAGCCACAGGCGGTCGCTTCGCTTGCCGTTCTCGTCGGTTCGGCCGAGGCCGTGCGGCCGGTGGCCGATCTCGGCGAACTTGCCAAGCTCATCGATTTCTCCCACATCTCCCGCGCACCCGCGAAGTTCGACGAGAGCGAACTCGACCATCTCAACGCCCGCCTGATCCACGAGATGCCCTATGAGGCGGTCCGCGAGCGCCTGGCCGGACTCGACGCCGATGCCGGCGAAGCGTTCTGGCTCGCCGTGCGCGGCAACCTGCCGAAGGTCCGCGATGCGGCCGACTGGGCCAAGGTAGTGCGCGGCCCGGTGACCCCCGCCATCGAAGACATGGCTTTCATCCAGGCGGCCACGGCCGCCCTGCCGGAGGCTCCCTGGGACACGACGACCTGGAAGGCCTGGACCGAGGCCGTGAAGGCGGCCACCGGGGTAAAGGGCAAGGCCCTGTTCATGCCCCTGCGCCTCGCGCTCACCGGGCTCGACCATGGCCCGGAGCTGGGTGCGCTTCTGCCGCTGATCGGGCCGGAGCGGGCCAGGGCGCGGCTGTCGGGGCAGGTGGCTTGAGCGCCCCACGCCCTGGCCGGCACTGAAATCCACCACGTCATGGCCGGCCTTGTGCCGGCCATGACGGGTGAGGGTGTGAGCGCGTGATGTTATGTTCTCACTTTGTTCTTGACAGGGGGATGAGCCTTGGCTATATCGTTGCACAGCCTGATCCGACGAGGGGCGCGCTTCGCGAGGCGTCGCACGGTGTGGGAGCAGGCACGGTCCTGTCCGCCGGTCACGCAGCCGGCGGCAGGAGGCCCTTGGCAGCCCTGTGCTGGTCCAAGTCGAAACGCCTAAAAGAACCGTGCGCGAGGAGCCGTCGGGTTCTTCCTTTAGCTTACACCGAGCCGGACGCCTTCTCGCGCCCTCCCTCGACTGACCTGCAGGCTCGCAGCGCAAGCGGCGGGCCCGCAGGCGCTGGCTCTTTGACAGGAAACCATCAACATACCCACGCCGTCGTCCCACGACCCGGCGTGACGGGTGGATTATCCTAAGCCTTGATCTTGTAGCCCGTCCGGAAGATCCACCAGACGGCGCTGAGGCAGATCAGCATGAACACGAGCGTCATGGCGAGGCTCAAGCCCACGCCCACGTCGGCGACGCCGTAGAAGCTCCAGCGGAAGCCGCTCACCAGATAGACTACCGGGTTGAACAGGGCGACCGTCTGCCAGAAGGGCGGCAGCATGTTGATCGAATAGAAGCTCCCGCCCAGGAAGGCGAGGGGCGTGACGATCATCAGCGGGACGACCTGCAGCTTCTGGAAGCTGTCGGCCCAGACGCCGATGATGAAGCCGAAGAGGCTGAAGGTGACGGAGGTCAGCACCAGGAAGGCGATCATCCAGACAGGGTGTTCGATGGAGAAATCCACGAAGAGCCGCGCCGTGATCAGGATGATGGTGCCGATGATCACCGACTTGGTGGCCGCCGCCCCCACATAGCCGATCACGGTCTCCAGTGCGGAGATCGGGGCCGAGAGGAGCTCGTAGATCGTGCCGGAGAATTTCGGCATGTAGATGCCGAACGAGGCATTCGAGATGCTCTCCGTCAGGATCGAGAGCATGATCAGCCCCGGCACGATGAAGGCGCCGTAGCTCACGCCGTCGATATTGGCCATGCGCGAGCCGATGGCGGAGCCGAAGACGATGAAGTAGAGCGAGGTCGAAATCACCGGCGAGGCGATGCTCTGCATCAGCGTGCGCCAGGTGCGTGCCATCTCGAAGAGATAGATGGCCTTGATGCCGTAAAGGTTCATGGACGCCCCCTGACCAAGCTGACGAAGATCTCCTCGAGGGAGGATTCCGACGTCTGAAGATCCTTGAAGTCGATGCCGTGCTCGTTCAGGCGGCGCAGTAGGCCCGCGATGCCCGTTTCCTGCGTCTGCGTGTCGAACGTGTAGACGAGCTGGCTGCCGTCCGGGGACAGTTGCAGGCTGTCGGATTGCAGCTCGGGCGGGAGGCCCGCGAGCGGGCTCTGCAGGTGCAGGGTGAGCTGTTTCTTGCCGAGCTTCCGCATCAGGACAGTCTTGTCCTCGACCAGGATGATCTCGCCCTTGCGGATCACCCCGATCCGGTCGGCCATCTCCTCGGCCTCCTCGATATAGTGGGTGGTCAGGATGATGGTGACGCCGCTCTCCCTCAAGGAACGGACCATGTTCCACATGTCCTGCCGCAGCTCCACGTCGACCCCGGCGGTCGGCTCGTCGAGGAAGAGGATCTTGGGCTCGTGCGACAGGGCCTTGGCGATCAGAACCCGGCGCTTCATGCCGCCCGAGAGGGTCATGATCTTGCTGTCCCGCTTCTCCCACAGGGAGAGGTCCTTCAGGATCTTTTCGAGATAGGCGGGATTGGGCGGCTTGCCGAAGAGGCCCCGGCTGAACGTTACCGTCGCCCACACGCTCTCGAACGCATCGGTGGTGAGTTCCTGCGGCACGAGGCCGATCTTGGTGCGCGCCGCCCGGTAGTCGCGGAGGATGTCGTGCCCGTCGGCCGTGACGGTGCCCGTGCTCGGATTGACGATCCCGCAGATGATGCTGATCAGGGTCGTCTTGCCGGCGCCGTTGGGCCCGAGCAGCGCGAATATCTCACCCCGGCGGATGTCCAGGTCGACCGTCTTGAGGGCCTGGAAGCCCGATGCGTAGGTCTTGCTGAGGCCGGAGATGGAAATGATCGGATCGGAAGCACCCGCGGGCCGGGACATTTCAGGAGAATCGAGCGGTTTCATGCCGGGGTGATAGCATGACGGAAGGCGGGGCGGAATGGATCACCGCCGAGGCTTCCTTGTCGCTGCCGGCCGCGCGCCGGTAACCCCGATCCGAGGAGCCCAGCCCTCCGCGAAATCGAAATGGCCGGCACAGGGCCGGCCATGACGTAGCGGGTGCGTTCGCGGAGCGTATCAGTTCTGCGCGTGCGGAACCGGGATGATGTTGGGGGCGATCACGCGCACGGTCTTCTTCTGGCCGTTGCCCGCGACGACCTCCTGCTTCGAGCCCTCGCCCTGGCCGACCACGGCGTTGGTCTCGATGGATTGCGGGCCGATGCCGGCCGATTCCTTGCTGGCCGTCGGGGCGGCGGCGGCGATCTCCGCTGCTTCCTTGGTCTCCTCGTCGGCCTTCTTGTCGGCGGCCTTGCGGGCGGCCTGCACCTTGGGACGGGAGAGCTCCTCGGCCTTCTCGGCCGTGACGATCAGGTCGCCCTTGCGCTGCTCCAGCATGCTTTCGGCCTTGCGCAGGACCACGGCCCAGCTCTCGCCCTGCTTCTTGCAGGCGCAGCTCTCGTCGAAGGTCTTGCGGAACTTGAAGGCGTTCGGCAGCGACGTATAGGGCTGGTTCGACGACAGCGAGGCCGCCCGGTTGAGGCCCTGATCGCCGCCCGGATAGGCGTAGGCGAGGGTTTCCGTGCCGGGGCACAGGGACTGGCACATCTCGTTGGCGCTCTGCCCGCCGCCCGGTGGCGTGGTCAGCGGGAAGAACGACCCGTCACAGGTCTTCACGCAGATCAGGCGTCCGCCGCCCATGGAGTGGGGGGCGTCCTCGGCAATGATCGGCTGCCCCTCGGGCATGATTTCCTGCTGCTGTGGCTGGCGCGGGGCGCCGAACAGCGATTCGAAGAAGCCCCGGGGCTGGTCGGTGGAGCAGGTCTGCTGGACCGCGACCTGCAGCTGCCGCCGACGTGCCTCGATCTGGCCCTGGTCGACGGCCTGCGAGGCGAGACGGGCATAGCCGGCCTCGAGCTGGCGGATCTGCTGGGCGATGGGGCCGCATTCGGCCGGCGCCGGACCCGACAGGAAGCCGAGCGGGCCGCGTTCGCAGCCGATGTTGCGGTAATAGCCGACGAGGCGGTTGATCTCCATCCGCTGGGCCTGCATCTGGCCGGTCGGCGCACTCCCGCCGGTGCGGTCCAGGGCCGCGAGTTCGGCCTGGAAGCGCTGGCACTGCGCCGACTGGGCATAGGCCGCCTGGCCGGCGGCCAGGAAGGCCGTCACGGCGATGAGGGAGCGGAAAAAAGATATCTTTGCCATTGAGCTGATCGCAGAACCGGTCCGTTGCGGCATCGAATGCCTGGGTCAGGCAGGTCATGTGCCGCTGGAATTTGACCCTATTGTGATTAACGCCTTGCCCCCTTCGAGGGAAGCTGTCTAGCCTTGACCGGAACAGCGACACCGAAAAGTGATCCCGCATGTACTCCCATACGACGATCGGAGCAAATGACCTCACCCGGGCGAGAACCTTCTACGATGCGGTCCTGGCTCCCCTGGGGCTCGAAGTGCGCTTTTCGGACGAGAACATCGTGGGCTGGGGCCTGCCCGGCGGACGGCCGCAGTTCCTGGTCGTGCGCCCGTTCGACGGTCGCGCTCCGAGCCCGGGCAACGGATCGATGATCGCGCTGCTGGCCTCGAAGCGCAGCCTCGTCGATGCCTGCCATGGGGCCGCCCTGGAGCTGGGCGGAACGGACGAGGGAGCTCCGGGGCTGCGGCCGCAATATCATGACAACTATTACGGGGCTTATTTCCGCGACCTCGACGGCAACAAGATCTGCGTCGTCAGCCATCATCGGGAATAAGCCCTCGTCAAAGGCCAAGGCCATCCCCACATGACAGCGTAACCGTGGGAGATGACTGGTAAGATGCTTGCGCGAATTGCTTTGATCCTGGCCGTGACGATGGCTGCCGTGACGGGCGCCGCCGCCCAGGAGCCTGACCTGATCTTCAAGAAGTCCACGGTCTGGCGGGCGCTCACTCCGGACGACAAGCTCGCCGTCTACGGGCTCGACGACCCCATGGTGGAGGGCGTCGCCTGCCACTACACGACCCCGGAACGCGGCGGCATTTCCGGCACCTTCGGCGTGGCCGAGGAGGTCTCCGACATCTCCCTGTCCTGCCGGCAGGTGGGACCGGTGAAGTTCAAGCAGAAGTTCGGCCAGGGCGACGTGGTGTTCAGCGAGCGCCGGTCCCTGATCTTCAAGAAGATGCAGATCGTCCGCGGCTGCGACGCCAAGCGCAACACCCTGGTCTACATGGTCTATTCCGACCGCCCCATCGAGGGCTCGCCCAAGAACTCCACCTCGACTGTCCCGCTGATGCCCTGGGGCACGGAAGCTCCGCCGAAATGCGGGGAGTGGCTGAAGTAGTCAGGCGCCGCCTCGACAAGGCTGAGCGTCGCCGATCGCCGTCATGCAGAACCATCGCCAAGCAGCAGCCTCGCGGCCGTCACCCACATGATGAGTCCGATGGCGACGTCCAGAATCCGCCATGTGACGGGCCGGGCAAAGAACGGCTTCAGGAGGCGGGCGCCGAACCCGAGAGAGAAGAAGAACGCGAAGGACGCCAGCATGGCGCCCGCGGCGAAGGCTCCCTTGTGCTGCTCGAACTGAGTCGAGATCGAGCCGATCAGGACGACCGTGTCCAGGTAGACGTGCGGGTTGAGCCAGGTGAAGGCGAGGCAGGTGAGGACGACCCGGCCGAGGCTTTCCGGAGCGGCCTCGGAGGGGCGCAAGGAGGCTGTCCCGAACGCGGCCATGAAGCTGCGCGCACCGTAGACAAGCAGGAAGGCGGCGCCTCCATAGAGCAGGATTGTTTCGGCCCAGGGCACCCTTGCACTGAACTGCGCGAAGCCGGAGACTCCGGCCCATATGAGGACGGCATCCGACAGGGCGCAGGTCAGGCAGACGGCAAAGACATGTTCGCCGCGCAGTCCGATCCGCAGGACGAAGGCGTTCTGCGCTCCAATGGGAAGAATGAGGCTGAGGCCGAGCAGGAAGCCGGCGAGAAGGGTTGAGATCATGTCGATGGTCCGAGAGGGAGTCGACGTCTCATAAACCCGGTCGTAGGATTAGTGCAGTTAAACCAATTCAGTCCGAATTAGAAAAATTAATCCGATGCTGGATTATGGTCTCCTTGCCGCCCTTGCGGCTGTCGTGCGCACGGGCAGCTTCGAGCGGGCCGCGGACCAGCTCAACATCACGCCATCGGCCGTCTCTCAGAGGATCAAGCTTCTGGAGGAGCGAATCGGAGCCATTCTGGTGGTGCGGGGCCAGCCCTGCACGGCGACGGAGGCGGGTCAGCGGCTGTGCCAGCATGTGGAACTGGTTGCGCTTCTCGAGAGCTCCCTGCGTCAGAACCTGCCCGGGTTCCAGCCCGAGGGCCGCCCGGTCACCCTGCGCATCGCCGTCAACGCGGACAGCCTCGCCACCTGGTTCGTTCCGGCCATGGCAGAGACTTCAGGGTTCCTCTTCGACCTCGTGGTGGACGATCAGGACCACAGCGCCGAGTGGCTGAGGCGAGGGGAGGTCGTGGCCGCCGTGACCTCGCACGGCAAGCCGGTTCAGGGATGCGACAGCTACCCTTTGGGCACTTTGCGGTATCTCGCGACGGCCAGCCCGTCCTTCGTGGGCCGATGGCTGCCGGATGGGCTGAATGAGCATTCGGCGGCACATGCGCCGTGTCTCGTCTTCAACCGGAAGGACCGGCTCCAGGCGCTCTGGCTCCGGCGGGCCCTCGGCGCCGACGTCACGCCACCGGTCCACTGGCTGCCGTCGTCGCAGGCTTTCGTCGATGCCGCCCTGGCGGGTCTGGGATGGGGAATGAACCCGGAATCGATGGTTCAGGAGCATATCCGGGCCGGTCGCCTGGTGGCTTTGGAACCGTCGGATCCGCTGGAGGTGCCCCTGTTCTGGCAGCAGAGCCGAATCGTCGGTCCGCTGCTGGGAGATCTGACCCGGGCGGTCGTCGCGACTGCCCGGACCATGCTGTCTCCGATGCCGCCTTAGTTGGAGCAGGTCACGGAAACCGGGCGCTCCTCGGGGGCGAGGGCGGCCTTCTGGATGGCGCCCGTCACCTCGTCAGGGGCGATCTGGCGGTACGACACCGCCTTGACGTAGCCATGTGCCTCGCACCAAGCGGTTGCCACAACTTGGCCACATGCCTGGTTTGAAATCAGGCATTCCGCGACGCCGTAGCCGTCGGCGGCTGGGACCATGAAGGTCGCTTGGGTCGACGAGGCCTTGGTGCCATTGGGGAGCAGCGTCAGGGACGCGGCTGCAAGAAACACAACACTACCCATTCCGAGCATGGTGAATGCGCGGCGCATCGAAGACCTCATTGTTTGAACTCGGGCTATTATGCCACGAGTGTGCGTGAACAAAGCTCTAACGCGCTTTGCCGGAACCCGTTTCATGCGGCCGTGCAAATAAAACATGCTTACCAAATCGGAAACCTTGACGTCCCAGGGGCGAAAAGGCATTGATGGCTTCATGAACACGGCAACGATCCTCATTTCCGGGATTATTTGCGGCTAGCGCATTTCGCTGGCTGGAGCCGTCTCGTTCTCATTCCAAGATCGAAACCACCCTCCGGCCTGCGGCCTGACAGGGATTTGGTTTCATGGCGGCAAGCTTGAGGCTCTACAACACGCTGACCCGGTCGAAGGACGCTTTCGTCCCGATCGATCCCGCAAACGTGCGCCTCTACGTCTGCGGGCCCACGGTCTACGACTACGCCCACATCGGCAATGCCCGCCCGATCATCGTCTTCGACCTTCTCTTCCGTCTGCTCAGATATGTTTACGGTAAGGAAGCCGTGACGTATGTGCGCAATATCACCGATGTGGACGACAAGATTAACGCCCGCGCGGCCCGGGATTACCCGGGCCTGCCCCATAACGAGGCGATCCGCGTCGTCACGCAGAAGACGGAGGAGCAGTTCCACGCCGATATCCGGGCGCTGGGCGTGCTCATGCCCGAGGACGTGAACGAGGCGGCCAGGGCTCCCCGCTTCGTCGAGCCCCGAGCCACCGAGCACATCGCCGAGATGCGCATGATCATCGAGCGGCTGATCGCCCGTGGGGCGGCCTATGTGGCCGAGGAGCACGTGCTCTTCTCCGTTGCCGCCATGGAGAAGCTGCCGAACGTGCCGCGATACGGCGCCTTCTCGAAGCGCTCCCTGGACGAGCTCCTCTCCGGCGCCCGCGTGGATGTGGCGCCCTACAAGCGCGACCCGATGGATTTCGTGCTCTGGAAGCCTTCGGGCCCGCAGGACCCCGCCTGGCCGTCGCCCGCCGGCATCGAGACGCCCGGACGTCCCGGCTGGCACATCGAGTGCTCGGCCATGGCGTGGAAGCACCTGGTTCAGGCTTTCGAGACGCGGCTGTCGTGCTCCGACCCGACGGAGCGCGAGATCTTCGACATCCATGGCGGCGGCATCGATCTCGTCTTCCCGCACCATGAGAACGAGATCGCCCAGAGCTGCTGCGCCTTCGACACCCCGCGCATGGCCAATGTGTGGATGCACAACGGCTTCCTGCAGGTGGAAGGGGAGAAGATGTCGAAGTCTCTCGGCAACTTCTTCACCATCAACGAACTCCTGCAGGATTGGCCCGGCGAGGTGCTGCGCTTCAACATGCTGCGCACCCATTATCGCCAGCCCATCGACTGGACGGTGAAAGGGCTCGAGGAAAGCCAGAAGACCCTCGATCGCTGGTACGAGTTCGCGGGCCGGGGCGAGAGCGCATATCTGTCCGATCACATCGTCGATGCCCTCGCGGATGATCTCAACACCCCGAAGATGCTGGCGGAGCTTCATGCCCTCGACGGGCAGGGGGCCCACGAGGAGCTCGGCGCGAATCTCCGCGCGCTCGGTTTCCTGCTTGAAGGGGCCGAGGCCTGGAAGGCCCGCAAGCAGGCTTCGCTCAGCGTCGACCCCGCACAGGTCGAGGCCCTGATCGCCGCCCGCAAGGACGCCCGCGCAGCGAAGAACTGGGCCGAGTCCGACCGCATCCGCGACGAGCTTGCGGCGCTCAACGTGGTCGTGAAGGACAACAAGGACGGCACGACCACCTGGGAGGTGGCGCGGTGAACGTCATGACTTTCTCGCCCGTCATCACCGGTCTTGTGCCGGTGATCCCGACCCGAGGGGCGGGGCGTTCTTTCAATCGGGAGGGCCGGGTCAAGCCCGGCCATGACATGCGTGAAACGTGCTGCACAGTCAAAGCAGGAAGGGCGCGCTGATGGGACAGGCCATGCCGAAACCGGGACTTCGTCCCTTCCTGCCGGCGGACCTGCCGGTCCTCGTCGACATCTACGAGGAGAGCATCGCGGAGCTGACGGGCGAGGATTACAGCGAGAGCCAGCAGGAAGCCTGGATCGCGCGCGCCGAGGACGATGCGTTCGCCCAGAGGCTGACGCAGAGCCTCACGCTGATCGCGACCGTGGAAGGCTCCCCGGTCGGCTTCATCGCGCTCAAGGACAACGAGCTGATCGACCTGTTCTACGTGCATCCCGCCGCGGCCGGGCAGGGGATCGGCACGATGCTCTACGATGCCGTCGAGAAGCTCGCCGGCGCGCGGGGCGCCCCGCGTCTCGTTGCGGAGGTCAGCGACAACGCGCTGCCGTTCTTCCAGAAGCAGGGCTTCCAGCCGCAGCGCCGCAACACGATGCCGCTCGGCGACGAATGGCTCGCCACCACGACCATGGAAAAGCGCCTGGCGCCGCAGGAAGACAGGAAATTGTCGTCATGAGCCGCGAACGCATCACCCTCTTCGACACGACCCTGCGCGACGGGGCGCAGACCACGGGCGTCGATTTCTCCCTCGACGACAAGAAGGCGATTGCCGCTCTGCTCGACAGGCTCGGGATCGATTACGTGGAGGGCGGCTATCCGGGGGCGAACCCGCTCGATACGACCTTCTTTGCGGAGAAGCGCACGAAGAATGCGAAGTTCACCGCCTTCGGCATGACCAAGCGGGCGGGGCGTTCCGTCTCGAATGACCCTGGCGTCGCGGCCCTGCTCGAGGCGCATGCCGACGCGATCTGTTTCGTGGCGAAATCCTGGGACTATCATGTGCGCGTGGCCCTCGAGACCTCGCTGGAGGAAAACCTCGCCGGCATTCACGAGAGCGTCGAAGCGGCTCGCGCCAGGGGCCGCGAGGTCCTCGTCGATTGCGAGCATTTCTTCGACGGTTACAAGGCCAATCCCGATTACGCCCTGTCCTGCGTGAAGACGGCCTATGAGGCCGGCGCGCGCTGGGTCGTGCTCTGCGACACCAACGGCGGGACGCTGCCTCGCGAGGTGAGCGCGATCGTCGCGGCGGTGACGTCGGTCGTGCCGGGCGCGCATATCGGCATCCATGCCCATGACGATTGCGGCTGCGCGGTGGCGAATTCCCTAGCCGCCGTGGAAGCGGGCGCGCGCCACATCCAGGGCACGCTCAACGGCCTCGGCGAGCGCTGCGGCAATGCCAATCTCATTACGCTCATCGGCGCGCTGAAGCTGAAGGACAGTTATGCATCCCGTTTCGATCTTGGCGTGACGGACGAGGCCCTCAGCGGGCTCACCCATGTCTCGCGGCAGGTGGACGAGATCCTCAACCGGCAGCCGAACCGCCATGCGCCCTTCGTGGGCGCCAGCGCCTTCGCCACGAAGGCCGGCATTCATGCCTCGGCCGTGCTGAAGGATCCGCACACCTACGAGCACGTGGAGCCGGAAGTCGTCGGCAATGCGCGAAAGGTTCTGGTGTCGGACCAGGGCGGCCAATCGAACATTCTCGCCGAGTTGAAGCGCTGCGGCTTCGAACTCGAAAAAGGCGATCCGCGCATCGCGCGCGTGCTGGACGAGGTGAAGCGGAAGGAGGCGCAGGGCTTTGCTTTCGAAGGTGCGGATGCGTCGTTCTACGTGCTCGTCAAGCGCATGCTCGGCGAAGTCCCCGCCTTCTTCGACGTGGAGCGTTTCTCGGTCAACGTGGAGCGCCGGTTCAACGCTGTCGGCGAACTCGTCACCGCGTCGGAAGCCATCGTGAAGGTTCGAGTGGGCGACGAAGTGCTGATCTCCGCCGCAGAAGGCAACGGCCCTGTCAACGCGCTGGATGTCGCGCTGCGCAAGGATCTCGGCAAGTACCAGCACCTGATCCAGGATCTGGAGCTGGTGGACTACAAGGTCCGCATCTACCAGGGCGGCTCGGATGCGGTGACGCGCGTGCTCATCGAATTCACGGACGGCTCCGGCGAGCGTTGGACCACGATCGGCGTGTCGGCCAACATCATCGATGCCTCGTTCCAGGCGTTGACGGACTCGATGGTCTACAAGCTGTTGAGGAGCAAGGCATCGTTATGACGGTGGGGAGCTTGGCGAAGCTCCCGCCCTTGTCTTCAGCGGCAAACGTGCCGACGGCCGTCGCTTCCCATGAATGTGTTCGAGCCCGGATCGTAGGTCCGGAAGCGCTGGGTGCAATAGGCCGCGTGCGCTTGCGCCGGTCCTGCTTGCGGCGTCGTCCCTGCGACGCTGCCGGTCGTCATCGGGGCCGCGCCACCCGGAACATCGGGGTCATACGGGTTCATGGTGGTTGTCGGGCCGGACTTCCCGAATTGGTCCCGATGGTTGCAGTAATAGGTCAAGGCATCTTGATTGGTCGTACAGTCAAGGTTCACGTCCTGGGCTTGGGCTGAAGATACGTACCCGGATACGAGGCCGCAGGCCGCAATAAGCAAGAGGGACTTCTTCATGAACATCTCCTGTTGATGTGGTCGGAGACTGTTGCCACGCGAGGAGTATGCTCTGCGAGTTTGGTTCAAATGCGAGGGCGGAAATCACATTTGCGATATTCGTTCCCCACGAATCTCTTTAAGAGCCAGCCTGATCTTTCACTTTCCGTCACTTGTCTCTGAAGGCGCGAAACACAGGCCGTCGTTCTTCCCGCGGGAATTTCCATGAACATCTCGATCCTGCTGCCGCTCTTCGGCATCCTTATCGGCGGCGTATTCCTTGCCTCCCAGGCCCCGATCAACGCCGCCCTGGCTCGGTCTCTCGGCGATCCGATCCTGGCCGCCTGCATCTCGTTCGGGATCGGCTTCGTCGTCCTGGCGGTGGTCAGCGCCGCCAGAGGCTCATGGCCGTCCGGCAGCGCCATGGCCTCGGCGCCCTGGTGGTCCTGGCTCGGCGGTTTCCTGGGCGCGTTCTATGTCGCCGTCGTGATCTGGGGCGTGCCCCAGCTCGGCGTGGTCAGCACGGTGGCGGCCCTCGTCTTCGGCCAGGTGGCGGCTGCGCTGGTCCTCGACGCGGTAGGTGCTTTCGGCCTTCCCATTCAGGCGATCACCTGGCAAAGGCTCGTTGCGGCGGGCATGATCCTGGGCGGGCTCGTGCTGTCGCGCACAAGCTAGAGCATAAAAAGAGATATAATCGCGAATCTGCAGAATGCCCGTGCTGGTATTCGCCCACTTCGTTCGGAAACCATCCGCAGAGGATGGCGGGGTTGTTCGATGCTCAAGGTCTTCGTTCTATCAGCCCTTCTCCTTCGCGCCGGGGTCCAGGTTTCTTGTGCAGACGAGGAGACATCGGACCCTCCGCTGTGCCCGAACTGGTCAGTGAACGTGGAGAATGACCTGGTGCTGTGGCAGGCCCTTGAGGTGGCCCATCCCTCTGCGAAGGTGGATTACAATCGGGAAGGATCGAACCTTCCGCCCTGCGTTTCTCCTTACACGCTTTTGTCCTACGATACGTTCATGGTCCTGCTCCTGCTCGCCGGGGAGCCTGGAGAAGCGTGCCACGGATGTGGCGCGTCTGTGAGCGCCGTCTTTCTGCAGCGCGATGGAAGCAGATTGAAACTTGCTGGACGGCATGACGGCTTTACCGAAGCCGGCACGTTCGGAGACCTGATGTCGATCAATCCGTTGCGCCTTGGGTCTCATGACGGGATCATGGTCGAGGGCGGAGGCACATTCCAAGGCTACAGCTCCAGCGTCCTGACTCCCTTTCTGATCCTGAACGGTCGCATGAAGCCCATCGGTCCGGAAAACGGGATTTCCTCCGGCGACTCCGATTGCGGCGCGCGTGACGGCCCGTGCCGGGATGTCGCTGCGTACTGGCGGACGCAGGGCGGGCGGCTCATCGTGCGCTACGTCGGCAAGCGTGCGAACCGCTCCAGGATCAACGGGTCCGTGGTCTACGAACTCAGGAAGGGGATGCTGGTCCGTGTTTCAGGACATAAGCTGGCCGCCGACATCGAAGGGAGCCGCCCCTAAAACCGGGACTCGATGACGTCCTCGTTGCTGACGACGCCGACCCGCCTCGCGGCGTTCTCGAGCATGGGAATGACCTCTTCCACCCGCTCGGCCACCAGATAATTGAGTTCGAGGCCCGGGCGGATGAAGCCCTGCTCGCGCATATGGGCGATCAGGGTGAGCAGAGGCTTCCAGAAGCCCTTGGTGCTCAGCATCAGGATCGGCTTCGTATGCTGGCCGAGCTGAGACCAGGTCATCTGCTCGACGAGCTCTTCGAGGGTCCCGATGCCACCGGGCAGGGCCACGAAGGCATCGGCCTTCTCGAACATCAAGCGCTTGCGGGTGTGCATGTCCGGCACGACGATGGTTTCCTGGACATCGTCGAGCAGCTTCTCGCGGGACTTGAGAAAGTCAGGGATGATCCCTGTGACATAACCGCCGTGGTCGAGCACGGATTGGGCCACCGTGCCCATGAGGCCCACATTCCCGCCGCCATAGACGAGATTGATGCCCTGCTCGGCCATCGAGCGGCCCAATACGGCCGCATTCTCGGCGAAAACGGGATCATCTCCGAAACCGGAGCCGCAATAAACGCAAATGGATTTGATCGGTCTGATAGATGACATGTCTATTCTGGAGAGGCGGGGAGCCTCCCGCGCTGAGTCGTGACGCATTAATTGTCCTTTATGGCCGTAGCCTTTTGAAAGATAAACGGTTTAAATGCACGAAAGTGCCGCGTTCGAGAAAAGCACCATGGCGGAACCGAAGGAAATAAAAGGTACAATTGCGTTGCTCGGCGTCGCTTCTGCAGCCGTTGTCGCAGTTCTTCTCGGGGTGCTTTACTGGTCCTGGACCGGGCGGTCGGATTCTCCTCAGGCGGCCATGCCGGCCCAGCAATCCCCCGCATTCCAGGCATCTCCCGGCCAGCAGGCTGCGGCCAAGCCGCCCGTTCCGGGCGAGACTCCTGCCACGAAGCCCAAGGATGGACCGGTCGCGCCCTCCTTCGATCTCGTGCGGGTCGAGCCGGATGGCGAGAGCGTGATCGCGGGGCGCGCTGCCCCTGGGGCCACCATCGAGCTGCTGCGAGGCGATCAGGTTCACGCCCGCGCCGCGGCCGACGCCTCGGGGCTTTTCGCCATCGTGCCGCCGCCCCTGCCGCCGGGGTCTCATCTGGTGGCGCTGCAATCCATCGCGCCGGACGGCACCCGCCAGCGCTCGGCTCAGAGCGTGACGGTCGTCATCACCGATGCCAAGACGCGGCCGCTCGTCACCCTGACAGCTCCGGACAAGCCGACGGTGATTCTGTCCAACCCCGAACCGCCGGCAAAGGTGGCCGAGGAGCCCAAGCCTGAAGCGAAGACGGCCGAAGCTCCTGCGGCCGCGCCGCAACCCGATCAACCGGCGCCGCAGCAGCAGGCCAGCGTTGCGCCGGCTGCGCCCGCGCCACCGGCGGCTATCGGACAGCCGGCTCCGCGGCCCGAGATCAAGATCGTGACCGTCGAGGCTGAGGAGGGGAAGCTCTTCGTGTCCGGCCAGTCGGCCCCGGGCGCGACCGTGCGCCTTTACCTCAACGAAAGCTTCATCGCTCCGGGCGGCGCCGGTGGCGACGGCAAGGTCTCCTTCGCGATCGGCAGCGGCGTGAAGCCCGGCGATTACCGGATCCGGCTCGACGACGTGGATCCGGTCTCCGGGCAGGTCCGGTCACGGGCGGAAGTCGGCTTCAACGTGCCGGTCCAAGTGGCTTCGGGCCAGCCTCAGGCCCCGGCACCGGCCCAGCCGTCCGCCCGGACGCAGCCCTCGCGCGAGGTGGCTTCCGCCCTGCCTGACGGCCAGATAGCCGGCATCGGCACGGTCGTGGTCCCGAACATCAACACCACCATCGTGTCGCGGGGCGACAACCTCTGGCGCATCAGCCAGAGGATCTACGGCAAGGGCCTGCGCTATACGGTCATTTACGGTGCGAACCAGGAGCAGATCAGGAATCCCAACCTGATCTATCCCGGGCAGGTTTTCGTCCTGCCGGGCGATCAGGGCCCGAACAGCAACTGAAGCTTCCTTGCAGGCTACATAAGCTGGAACAATGACAGACTCGGGGTGAATTCATCCTGATGATCGCCTATATCGGGTCCGACATTTCGATTGGATTCTCGCGTATGCCCCCCTCCACCGCCGTCCCGACGACGAGCGCTGCTGCGCCAAAGCCTAGCGGCTTGGCGGCCACCTGGACGAAACTCTGGCCCTATCTCTGGCCCCACGGCAGGCCCGATCTCCAGCGACGGGTCTTCCTGGCCTTCGGCCTCCTCCTGGTGGCGAAGGGCGTCACCATGGTCACGCCGTTCGCCTTCAAATGGGCGACGGACGCTCTCGTGGCGGTGACGGGCAGCGCCGGCCAGGGGGCCGAGGCGGCCGCCACCTCGGGCTCCTGGCTCTGGAAGGCGCCGATCCTGCTGACCGCGATCTATGGCGTCACGCGCATCCTCATGGCGGTGCTGACCCAGATGCGCGACGGTCTCTTCGCCAAGGTCGCCATGCACGCGGTGCGCAATCTCGCGTTGCAGGCCTTCGAGCACATGCACCGACTGTCCCTGCGCTTCCACCTGGAGCGCAAGACCGGCGGCCTGACCCGCGTCCTGGAGCGCGGCCGCGAGGGCATCGAGGAGCTGTCGCGCCTCGTGGTGCTCACCCTCGTCCCGACGATCCTCGAATTCATCCTCGTGCTGGGATTGCTCGCCTGGGAGTTCAACTGGATCTATTCCGCCGTCGTCTTCGTGATGGTCGTCGTCTATCTCGCCTATACCTACAAGGCGACCCAGTGGCGTATCTCGATCCGCAAGCAGATGAACGATTCCGACACGGATGCGAACACCAAGGCGGTCGACTCCCTTCTCAACTACGAAACGGTGAAGTATTTCGGCGCCGAGCAGCGGGAGACCGCCCGCTACGACCGCTCCATGGAGCGCTACGAGAAGGCCTCCACCCAGACCTATACGTCGCTTGCCGTGCTCAATGCCGGCCAGGCCGTGATCTTCTCCATCGGCATGGCCATCGTCATGGTTCTTGCGGCGCGGGACATCATGGCGGGACGCGCCTCCATCGGCAGCTTCGTCCTCGTCAACGCCATGCTGGTGCAGCTCTATATCCCGCTGAACTTCATGGGCATGCTCTATCGTGAGATCAAACAGGCCCTCATCGACATCGACGACATGTTCGCGATCATCGAGCGCAATCCCGAAATCCAGGACAAACCCAGTGCCAAGCCGCTCCAGGTGGCCGAGGGCGTCGTGCGCTTCGAGGACGTGCACTTCTCCTACATTCCCGAGCGTCCCATCCTGAAAGGCGTGAGCTTCGAGGTGCCGGCGGGCCATACGGTGGCGATCGTCGGTCCTTCGGGCGCGGGCAAATCGACCATCTCTCGCCTCCTGTTCCGCTTCTACGAGCCCACCAGCGGGCGCATCCTCATCGACGGTCAGAACGTCGCCGAGGTCCAGCAGGCCTCCTTGCGGAAGGTCATCGGCATGGTTCCGCAGGACACGGTGCTGTTCAACGACACCATCGGGTACAACATCCAGTACGGTCGCTGGGATGCGACCCCGGAGGAGGTGAGGGAGGCCGCACGGCTTGCCCAGATCGATCGCTTCATCGGGCTGCTTCCGGAAGGCTACGACACGCCCGTGGGCGAGCGCGGCCTGAAGCTTTCAGGGGGCGAGAAGCAGCGCGTGGCCATCGCCCGCACGATCCTCAAAGCTCCTCCGATCCTGGTGCTCGACGAGGCGACCTCGGCCCTCGACACCTTCACGGAAAAGGAAATCCAGGACGCCCTCGACCGCGTCAGCCGGGGGCGGACCACCCTGGTGATCGCTCACCGGTTGTCCACAGTCATCGGAGCCGACGAGATCATCGTTCTCGACCAGGGCCGGGTGGTCGAGCGAGGCGACCATGCGAGCCTCCTGAGCCATGGCGGGGTCTATGCCGCCATGTGGAACCGCCAGCGCGAGGCGGATCAGGCCCGCGAAACCCTCAAGCGGACCGAGGAGGAAGAGCGCAGCCCCGAGAGCGTGGCAGGTTGACAAAAAGCTCTTTCGCCTGCCATCCCCCCAGACGAATGCTCTTAAGGCTTGAGAAACGATGACCGATATCCTGGAATCGATGCGCCGCATCTTCGTGCCGATCCACAAGGAGGGCTATCCCTTCATCCTGATCGCGCTGTTTGCGACGATCGTTCTGGCGTGGCTCTGGTCGCCGCTGGGCTGGATCGGTGCGATCCTGACCGTATGGGTCTGCTACTTCTTCCGCGATCCTCCGCGCGTGACGCCGATCCGGGAGGGGCTCGTGGTTTCCCCGGCCGACGGCAGGGTAAACCTCATCACGACCGCCGTGCCGCCGGCCGAACTCGACCTGCCGCCCGAGCCGATGACCCGCATCTCGGTCTTCATGAACGTGTTCGACTGCCACGTGAACCGCTCGCCGGTCACGGGCCGGATCTTGCAGATCCTCTATACGCCGGGCCTCTTCCTCAACGCGGAGCTGGACAAGGCGAGCGAGGACAACGAGCGCAATGCCCTCGTGATCGAGACGGCGGGCACCAAGGTCGGCGTGGTGCAGATCGCTGGCCTCGTGGCCCGGCGCATCGTGTCCTTCGTGAAGGTCGGTGAGCATCTGAGCACCGGCGAACGCTTCGGCCTGATCCGGTTCGGCTCGCGCCTCGACATTTTCGTGCCCCTCAACGCCCAGGTTCTCGTGGGCCTCGGACAGACGGCCGTGGCCGGCGAGACGGTCCTGGCCGACCTGACCGCCAACGAGCCTGCGCGCCAGTACCGCGTGGGCTGATGCTCCCTGTCGCCCGCCGGGGAGAATGCCTTCCCGGTGAGGCCTTGGGATGGAACCGTCCACGGGGTTCGGGCTTCTCTCATCACGCGCAAACGGCCCAGCTCTGCTTGCGGCTCGGGCTGGCTGCTCTAGCATAGGGCCCAAAAGTGGCCTCCACTTTTGGGATGAAATCCTACGCTTTTCTCTTGATGAGCGCATTGTTCTGCGCGGGAAACCGGATCCATTTTTCCCGCACGATGCGCTAGGTTGGTGCCATGAGTGACCTTTTCCCACCCTTCGCTCCGGACCCGAACGAGCCGCGCAAGCGGCTCTTCAAGCCGGTTCCTTTCCGGATGATCGCCCCCAACATCATCACCCTGATCGCCCTTTGCCTGGGGCTCTGGGCGATCCGGCTGGCCTTCGACGGGCAGTACGAGCGGGCGGTCGTGGCGGTGATCGTGGCTGCCTTCCTGGACGGGGTCGATGGCCGGATCGCCCGCCTGCTGAAGGGGACGTCCCGATTCGGCGCCGAGCTCGATTCCCTGGCCGACTTCCTGAATTTCGGCGTCACCCCGGCTTTGATCATCTACAGTTTCGTCCTGCACGAGCTGGGACGGGTAGGGTGGATCGGCTCCATCGTGCTCGCCATCGCGGCGGCCCTTCGCCTGGCGCGGTTCAACGTCATGATCGACGATCCGAACCGGCCTGAATGGAAGAAGAACTTCTTCGTCGGCATGGCGGCGCCGATGGGGGCCATGTGCGCCCTGCTGCCGCTCTATCTCTCGTTCCTCGGCATCCCCATTCAGGAATCCTCCGTCGGCCCCATCGTCCTTGTCTACGTGGTCGGTGTCGCCTTCCTCATGGTTTCGACCATCCCGACCTATTCGGGAAAGACCATGGGCAAGTATGTGCCGCGCCAGTGGGTCCTGCCGATCTTCGTTCTGTCCGTCGCTGCATTCGGCCTTCTCATCAGCTTCCCTTGGGAGATGCTGAGTCTGATCACGGTCGCCTTCCTGGCGACGATCCCGATCAGCGTCATGCGGTACCGCAAGCTGGACCGGCAGGATGGCTCAGGCGTTGCCGCGGCCGGATCGTCCCCGTCCGGCGTCGAGCCGCCTCCCGTCGCTTAGCTGACTTGATTCAAGTCCGCCCGGTGCCATGTTGCACCCAGCGTAGCCGTTTGCGTTTATGAGGATCCTGCGGATCCCGGATCGTGGAGAGAAAAGTTGGCGTCTTCTTCCGACGTGTCGAACCCCAGCGGGCGTCCGAAGCTCGTGCTCGCCTCCGCCTCGCCGCGCAGGCTTGGCCTCCTGCAGCAGGCCGGCATCGAGCCCTATGCCCTCTTGCCCGCGGATGTGGATGAGACGCCCTTGAAGAACGAGGGCGCCAAGGATCTGGCCAAGCGCCTTGCCCGCTCGAAGGCGGAGGTGGCAAGGAAGGTCGCCCGGGTCCGCGACGACCTGAAGGACGCCTATATCCTATCCGCCGACACCGTCGTGGTGGTCGGCAAGCGGATCCTGCCCAAGGCGGAGCTCGTGGACGAGGCGGCGGCCTGCCTGAGGCTCCTCTCGGGCCGCGCCCACCGGGTCTATACCTCCGTGTGCCTGATTACGCCTAAGGATTCCGTTCGCGAGCGGCTGGTGGAAACCCGGGTCCGCTTCAAGCGCCTCTCCCGCGACGAGTTCGAGCGCTATCTCGCCTCCGGCGATTGGCGCGGCAAGGCCGGCGGCTACGCCATCCAGGGGCTCGCGGGCACCTTCGTGATCAAGCTGGTCGGGTCCTACTCCAACGTCGTGGGCCTGCCCCTCTATGAAGCGGCGGCCCTGCTCGACGGAGAGGGCTATCCCGTCCGCTCCAGCTGGCTCGACGCGGCCTGAGCCCGTCCCTTCGAGGTGAGAGCTGCCTTGCGCGGGAGCGCCCAGGCATCGGGCCCAAAGCGAAGTCCGCTTGGGATCCAATCCGGTGCCTGCTTCTTTAATGAGAGCATCGGGCCGAGCGGAAAGCCGGACCTATTTTTCAAAAGAGCATCGAACGCAAAAGTGGGAACCGGTTTTGCGTGGAAAGATGCGTCAAACCCGAAAGTGAGAGCGTCGGACGTGAGTTCGATTTCACGTCCGATGCTTGTCTTATGATTTTCCTGTCCTGATCGAGCAAGATGAGGACACCGCCAGCGAGACGCGAGCTCGCTGGCGGTGGGAGGGGACGGGTCGTTCCGATGCAGACCGGTGCGGGTCGAGCTAGAGTCGGACCGCCCCTCTCTTTTCCTCGTGGCCTGAACGGATACCCGGGCGTGATGGCCCGTATGACAAGCCAAGGACGCGGAAAAGATGCATCATCCTATACCACAGACCGCCGGCATCGACATTGCCAAAGATCAGCTCGATGTTTGTCTCTATCCCGATGGAGCCACGCGCCGCTTCCCCAACGACGCCAAGGGTCATCGCGCCCTCATCGCCTGGCTGGCCGCGTACTCCATTCAGCGCGTGGTCTTCGAGCCAACCGGCGCGTATCACCGCGTGCTGGAGCGCAGCCTTGCCAGTGCCGACCTGCCGCTGGCGAAGATCAATCCCCGCCACGCCCGCCGCTTCGCCCAAGCCTTAGGTCAGCTTGCCAAAACCGATCGGCTCGATGCGGCGCTGCTGGCACGCTTTGGAGCTCTGCTCGAGCCTCCGACCCGGCCTGTGCTCAGCCCCACGCTGGAGGCCATGAAGGAACTGTTGGTCGCCCGCCAGGCCTTGATCAAGGATCGCACCGCTGCTCTCAACCGGCAGAAGGTGGTCGGCTCTCCCTTGTTGCGGCGTCAGCTCGAACAGCGGCTGCGCCAAGTTGCCCGCCACCTGGCTGCGATCGACGCCCAGCTTCACAGCTTGTGTCTGGGTGATGCGGATCTCACCCCGCGCCTGGCGATTCTCATGAGCATTCCTGGCATTGCTCAAGCCACTGCCTTGAGCCTGCTCGTCGAGATGCCTGAACTCGGCAGCCTCGATCAGAGCCAGGTGGCCAGCCTCGCCGGCTTGGCTCCGGTGGCGCGCGACAGCGGGGCTTCCCGCGGGCGCCGCACGATCCGGGGCGGCCGCGCCCATCTGCGTCAGGCGCTGTACATGCCGGCGCTGGTTGCGGCCCGCTTCAACCCGGATCTGAAAGCTAAGTACCAAGCCCTACGCGCGGCGGGCAAGCCGGTGAAAGTCGCCCTGACGGCCATCATGCGAAAGCTCATCATCCTGGCCAATGCGCTCTTGCGAGATCAGCGAAACTGGTCTCCAAAACCCGCTTGATCAATACGGATACTCTAGCTTGGCCCCTCGGGTCACTGACGTGGCCCATGGGGTCTGCACGATGTTCCGGCAATCCCGTTGCCGTTCAGCAGGAAAGGAGGCGTGCCATGAACGCCGCCAATGAGAACAAGCCGCTTGCGTCCGCCGGCAAATGCCCGATCTGCGGAAAGCCCGCCCAGCCGGATTACCGGCCCTTCTGCTCGAAACGCTGCGCCGATGTGGATCTGAACCGCTGGCTGTCCGGCAGCTACGCGATTCCGGCTGTCGAGAGCGAGGAGGACGACCGCGACGAGGACGATAGGGAAGCCTGAAATAATTTCCCCGAATTTTTGTCATCCGAACCGCTGGACATGCGGCTCAGGTCTGACTATACACCCCTCCACGACGCGCACGGCTTCGCCGCGCATCGGATGCCCAGGTAGCTCAGTTGGTAGAGCATGCGACTGAAAATCGCAGTGTCGGTGGTTCGATTCCGCCCCTGGGCACCACTTATCTTGCTGAAAATATTTAGTTTTTCAGTGCCCCAGTCGGAGGGTCGAAGTTGTTTGTCCCCTCTGGGCGCGCGCCCGGGGCACAACATCTCATCATGCTCGCAATAGCTTAGGCCACCCTTTAAGTAGCCGAAGAGGCGAACGGAGCCGCAACTTGGATCCTCTTGGGAAACGCCTGCAATCAGGCGTTTTGCCTGCATCCGGGTATACACTCTACGATATGTTGATTGTAGAAAGCTCGGCTTTAAACGAGAATTTGCGCCAGCAGGGTTTCAGCAACGCTGTTGAGGAAAAATGCTTCACGATCGGCCCGCCGTGAGTAAGTGTCCAATCTGCAGATTCTGGACATGAGTCCTAATATCCAGGCTCAGAACCAGAGCAGTTAAGATATCCTACGTTCCCGGAGCCGCTTAGACGGCAGCGATGTAGGAGAGGCATAGAGATAAGGCGGGGGCAGGTATATGGCCGCAGAAGCATCAGGCCGACTGAGTGCGAAGAAAGAGACTGGGGGCAGCGTGAACCGCACTCGTGGACGCGCGAAGTCGCGCCCCAGGGGCTCGGTAGTCGATCTGTTCTGTGGGGCAGGAGGGCTGACCCACGGCTTCCGTTTGGAAGGCTTTATGGTCGCCGCAGGCGTTGATGTTGACGAGGACTGTCGTTATGCGTTCGAGCACAACAACTCGGCACCCTTCATCCGAAAGGACGTAACTAGTCTCCGAGCGTCGGAGCTTCGGGAGTTGTTCTACAAGGGCGAGCCAACGATCCTGGTCGGTTGCGCACCCTGCCAGCCATTCTCAACGTACAATCAGAAAAACGACGATCCCAAGTGGCGCCTCGTCGAGCGCTTCGGGAATCTCATAGTGAAGACACTTCCAGATGTCGTTTCTATGGAGAACGTTCCGCGGTTGCTGGATTTTCAGGACGGGAAGGTCTTCAAGAAATTCGTCAGGAAGCTCACCAATGCCGGATACTTCGTCTACCACGACGTCGTGTTCCTTCCGGACTATGGCCTTCCGCAGCGCCGATCCAGGCTTGTTCTACTCGCGTCTCGCCATGGCGAGATAGAGCTGGAAGAGCCACAGGTGGAGCCTGACGAATACGTGACGGTGGAGGAAACGATCGGTGGATTGCCGAAACTGACTGCCGGCGCATCCGACCCGAATGATCCGTTGCACTCGGCAAGCCGCATGTCCGATCTTAATCTGCGTCGGATCCGAGCCTCCAGACCAGGAGGCACTTGGCTGGACTGGGATGAAGAACTCGTCGCGAGTTGTCACAAGGTCGCGACCGGACGCGGCTACATGTCGGTCTACGGTCGCATGAGGGCCGATGAACCGTCGCCTACCATCACGACGCAGTTCTTCGGATTCGGGAATGGTCGCTTCGGCCATCCGATACAGGATAGGGCCCTCTCGTTAAGGGAGGGCGCCATGCTCCAGTCCTTTCCGAAATCTTACGCCTTCTTGCCACCCGGCAAGAGGATCGAGTTCAAGAAGCTTGGACGGATGATCGGAAATGCCGTTCCGGTCCTGCTGGGCCAAGTGATCGCCAGAAGCATCCGCAATCATATCGAACTGCATGACCTATGAGCCCCAACCGTTTCTCCCTCACAATTAGTCTCAACGTCCTTGAGCATCTCGGCATCAATCTCTACAGCAACGTACCATCGGTGCTGTCGGAAATCGTAGCGAACGCCTGGGATGCGGATGCCGAAACCGTCGAGGTCACATGGGATCGGGCGAAGGGACGCATAGTCATATTCGACGATGGGACGGGTATGACCGCGCAGGAGGTCAACGATCGCTTCCTGAAGGTCGGTCATCGCCGTCGTGACGTCCAACCCGGGCTGACAGCCAAGGGGCGGCATCCAATGGGCCGCAAGGGCATCGGAAAGCTATCGCTGTTCTCGATCGCAGGAACGGTCGAGATTGAGACGTCAAGGGACGGTGAGAAAAGCGCCTTTCGCATGCGCTTGGAGGACATACGACAGAAGGTGCAGAAGGAGGGCGGGACCGGCACCTACGAGCCGACGGATCTCTCTACCGACTCGATCGATTTCGACCACGGCACTCGCATTACCCTGACAGACTTGCGACATCGCCAGACGACCGCGACTTCAATGGCACTGCGGAAGCGCGTAGCTCGCCGGTTCTCGGTTCTTGGTGACGCCTACAACTTCAAAGTTGTCATCGACGGTAAGGAGGTCGTGCCGGCCGACCGGGATTATTATAATAAGCTTCAATACGTTTGGACTTACGGTGAACAGACGGAACTTGAGGCGCTTGCTACTCATGCTGAAGTTCTTGAGAAGCGGACATCTTCAACAGCGAACCAAACGCTTGCAATCGCTGGATGGCTCGGAACGGTGAAGGAGTCTCGACAGCTTAGAGACGAAGAGGGGGATAACCTCAATAGGATTGCGATCTTTGTCCGTGGAAAGATGGCTCAGGAGGATATTCTAGCCGACTTTTCAGAACGAGGGGTCTATGCAAGCTATCTAATCGGCGAACTGCGCGTCGAAGGACTTGATATCTATGACGGGCCAGGGACAGAGCGTGATGATGACGCTGCCACCAGCAGTCGCCAGAAGCTAGTCGAGGATGATGAACGTTATCAAGAACTAAAAGCTTTTATCGGTACGGAGCTCAAGCACATCCAGAACCGTTGGGCGGATCTGCGGGCGGAAGATGGCGCGAAGAAAGCTCTTGAAATTCCTGCAGTTCAGGCCTGGATGAGCGGGCTGAAACCTGCAGTTCGTACCAAAGCTCGAAAATGGCTAGGCAAGCTCAATCGGATCAAGATGGATGATGTCAACGAGCAGAAGCAGCTCATCAAGCATGCGGTTCTCGGATTCGAATTCTATCGTCTGCACGAGAATCTTGAGGCTTTAGACAACATCTCGGATGATAACCTGTTAACCGCCTTGGAGGTGTTCCAAGAACTGGACGGATTGGAAGCGAACCTCTACGGCCAGATCGTGCAGCAGCGGATCAAGGTAATCCGGACACTGCAGGAGAAGGTGGACGAAAACGCACTGGAGAAGGCCATCCAGCAATATCTCTTCGACCATCTGTGGCTTCTAGATCCATCCTGGGAACGCGCGGAAGGCACACAGGTTATGGAGACCCGAGTCCAGACGATGTTCAAGGATGTGACGGCTGAGCTCACGGACGAGGAGCGCCAGGGCCGGCTTGACATCGGCTACCGTAAAGCCGCTGGAGAGCACGTGATCATCGAACTGAAGCGCCCTGATCGCGTACTCGGTCGATCGGAGATGCTGGAGCAATCAGAGAAATATCTTTCAGGGATGTTGCGCCTACTCGAAGCGCAGGGAACCCCTCATGAGCCTGTGGAGATCGTTTTTGTCCTAGGGAAAGAGCCTCGTGAGTGGAAGAACCCTGATGGAAAGCAGCGAACTTTGAGCCAGCTGCAGGTGAATAGGACGCGGATCGTATTTTATGATCAATTGCTGACAAATGCTGAGAAGGCCTACAATGATTACCTCGCGCATCGGGGAGTTGTCGATACGCTTGGTCAAGTGATCGCGGCCATTGAGGATTACGCACCATCAGCTTCTTCCGAGGAGAGCGGACCAGTACTGGCAATTACTAGCTCTGGAGCCTAGTTCAATGGAATGACTTCGTCATTCAACGATGATGCTCCTCCTTCGAGTAGCCGATCGGCTCTCATGGCTCGCGTAAAGGGACGCGACACCAAGCCGGAATTGATCGTTCGGCGAGTGGCCCATGCTCTCGGACACAGGTTTCGCCTTCATCGTCGGGATCTGCCGGGAACGCCGGATATGGTGTTCCCTCGGCTCAAGAAGGTCATCTTCGTCCACGGCTGCTTCTGGCATCGCCACCCCGGTTGCTCCAAGGCCTCCTCGCCGAAGACTCGAGCTGCGTTCTGGCAGTCGAAGTTCGATGCGAACGTCGAGCGCGATGCGCGGTCGATAAGGGAGCTGAGGCGAGCGGGTTGGGACGTCGAAGTGGTTTGGGAGTGCGAGACCAAGGATGTCGATGCTCTGGAATCCAAATTGCGGCGATTTCTTGGTCAATAGGGGGCATCATGCATGAAGTATTTGCACGTGCGGTCGAGGCGCTCGTTTCTTCACTGCATCAGCTTTCAGTGTGACCTCCTGTAGCGAGGGGGCAGTTACCGCGGGGCATGCCCAGTCGAGGAGTATATCTGTTCAGCGAGGGGGAAGGGCATCTGTACGTCGGGCGTTCGAACAATCTGCGCCGCAGGTATGGATTGCATTGCCGTCCTAGGTCGTAGACTCATAAGCTCGGAGCCACAGCCGCATCGAGGCGAGTTGGATCATGGCGAGGAAGTTGGCGGCGAGCTTGTCGTAGCGGGTAGCGATGCTTCGGAAGTGCTTAAGCTTGGAGAAGAACCGCTCGATCAGATTGCGCTCGCGGTAGAGCCGCTTGCTGAAGCAGGGTTTGCGGCGGCGGTTGCTCTTAGGAGGGATGTTGGGCGTGGCACCCTGCCGTTGGATCAAGCCGCGGATGCGGTCAGCGTCATAGGCCTTGTCTGCCAGCACGATGGTATGCGGGCCGAGATGGTCGAGGTGCGTGTCGGCGATCTGCCGGTCATGCGCCTGTCCCGCTGTCAGGCCGAGCCTGATCGAGAGGCCTTGCGCGTCGACAACGACATGGATCTTGGTCGTGAGTCCGCCGCGTGATCGACCGGGACAATGATCTGCCCCCTTTTCGCCGTCGCGGCCTGCTGATGGGAACGAACGGAGGTGCTGTCGATCATCTGGATGTCGCCATCATGCGAAGCGCTGATAGCGTCCATTAGCCGATCCCAGACACCGACCCTCCGCCATCGCACAAAGCGGTTGTAACAGGTGGTGCGGTCCATAGCGTTCTGGCAGGTCGTGCCATGGTGCTCCCGATCGATGCACCCAAAATACGCCGTTTAGCACCCGCCGATCATCGACACGGAGCATGCCTCTCGGCTTGTTGGGCAGCTGCCGCTTGATCACACGCCATTCGAAGTCGCTCAGGTCATATCGGCTCATTTTGAGCTTGGATCAGAACGATATGAAAGCCACCAATCCGCAAACGCCCCTTATCGCCGTTCATCGCTAAATTTGGCGTGCCCGTGAACAGTCCTTGGCGACCGTCTGCAACCCATGGCAAAACCGCAAGATCGGTCGAGCGCATCATGTCCGCATGCGCTCCGGTGGTGCTGCCACGGAGAACAGGGCGATGAAGGCGGTGCTTCGGAACTACCATGCCCGGATGCAGCGGGTGCTGGACTACATAGACCGACATCTGGACGACGATCTGGACCTGGACGTGCTGAGCAGCGTCGCCGCCTACTCGAAGTATCATTTCCACCGGCAGTTCACGGCGACCTTCGGGCTGTCCGTGCATCGCTACATCCAGCTCGCGCGCATGAAGCGCGCTTCATACCGGCTGGCCTACAGGGATGACCAGAGCGTCACGGACATAGCGATGGATGCCCGTTACGATGCACCGGACGCCTTCGCCCGCGCCTTCCGGCAACGGTTCGGGCAATCGCCTTCGTCGTTTCGGAAGGAGCCCGACTGGGAGCCGTGGCTTGTGGCCTTCGGGCCTCTCGACAACGCGAGGAGCAAGCTCATGCAGAAGACCTTTACCACTGAGGACGTGACAATTCGCGATGTGGCGCCCACGCGGGTTGCCATCATGGAGCACCGGGGCGACCCGGCGACGCTCGGCGCGACCATCCAGCGGTTCATCGCGTGGCGCAAGGCCGCTGGGCTGCACCCCAAGACAAGTCCGACCTTCAATGTGTGGCGGTCCGAGCGGCGTCCTGCATCGCCGGCCGACTATAGCGTCGACCTTTGTGTCGGGACCGACCAACCGATCGAGGCGGACGGCGAGCAGATCAAAGCCGACGAGATTCCTGGCGGACGCTGCGCGGTGCTGCGCGTGGTCGGCAACACCGGCAATCTGGAGCCCGCGGCGCTCTACCTTTATCGCGACTGGCTTCCGGCCAGCGGCGAGGAAGCACGCGACTTCCCGATCTATTGCCAGCGGCTGAGCTTCTTCCCGGAGGTGCCGGAGCATGAGGCGGTCGCGGAACTGTTCTTGCCGCTGAAATAGCGCCCTCCGACGGCGGCCTGCCCCTTCCGATTGCAAGAAACGGGCAGGCCGCTCTTCACCCGATCTCGGTCTTTATGGGTTCACGACCTAGTGCAGCGCAGAACCAAGCAGTTTTTGCGTTCAAGCTGGCGCGGCAGGCGACAGGACGGCTGATGGCGTCATACAGGCCGAGGAAGGACAGCCGGAAGGGACTTATGGAGGATCCGGCATTTGCAGCCGTGTTCG